>CAYTYO010000001.1:0-51708 GCA_964441445.1 uncultured Gammaproteobacteria bacterium
AACCGCCATTGCGGGGGTTCGATTCCCCCCCAGGCCTCAACGAATATAACCCGAAGGAAATACCCACTTCTCTGTTTCGGGTTATATACGGACGCAATTGACTTTTATAGGTTATTTCTTTATACTTCGTTTTATATCTCCGCGACAAACGGAGATTTTTTTATGAACCTATCTAAGTGGAAAATGTGGGTTTCAAATAAGGCAGAGGTCCTGATAAAAGGTCCGTCTACTCCCCTGCCGGTTAAGGAGATGGCGTGGAGGGGGTTGGTGTTTGCTGCCAAGTGCGGCAGGAGTAATCCTGTTAGCTTTGCTTTAAGGCCATTGGCCCTACATAAGAAGCTGAGGCTAGCGGTCGGATTGAACTTGATCGTGATGGTATTTGCAGCCTCGTTATGGGGAACGACACCGCTTCAAGCACAAGATGAGCAGGAAATTCTGTCAGTAATTTCGATGCCAGAAACATCAATTAGCCTGGCGACACAGGTAAGAATTAAGTTTCCCCTTCCGAATAGGGATCTATCACAGGCTTTTTGGTTACTTCACCCTGGTGTCGACTGGCGAACTCCAGTTGGAACCCCGGTGTACGCGATTATGTCCGGAACCGTAACGGAAACAGAGTTCAGTAAGTATGGATACGGAAATAAAATAGTCATAGGCCATTACGGCGGATATGAGACGTTGTACGCTCATTTATCCAAGATTGAAGTTGCGGTGGGTGAAACAGTTACGACAGACAAAATTATTGGTCTGAGCGGAAATACGGGAAAATCAACCGGCCCGCATGTGCACATTGAGGTAAGAGAGAACGGAAGACCAATAAACCCATTGTTGGTGTTGGGAAGCAAATAAGCGTTACGTTTCTCTTCTTAATAGTCTTCGCCCATTCCAGGCGGAACGGCAGCGGGAGCTTCTTTTTTCTCCGGGATTTCAGTCACCAAAGCTTCGGTAGTCAAAATCATAGTGGCGACTGAGGCGGCGTTTTGCAGTGCACTCCGGGTAACTTTGGCGGGGTCAATAATGCCAAACTTAGTCATGGAACCAACTTCACCTGTGGCAACATTGATACCGAAATCATTTTCTTTCGACTCAGAAACCATTTTCAGGTAGTAACCATCATCAAGCCCGGCGTTTTTCAGAAGCCATCTAAACGGCTGTTCCAGGGCAAATTTAAGAATATCCAAACCGATTTTTTCGTCTCCTTCTAGTTTGATAGTTGAGAGAGCTTTGGAGGCCTTAATAAGAGTGACCTCGCCTCCGGGCACTATCCCCTCTTCTACAGCTGCCTTTGTGGCTCCGACGGCATCTTTAACGCGTTCCTTGCGGTCGTTTAACTCGACTTCAGTTGCGGCGCCAACATTTATAACAGCTACTCCCCCACTAAGTTTTGCCAGTCTTTCTTCCAATTTTTCGCGGTCAAAATCAGAGGTAGTACGGGTTATTTCATCCTTGAGTTGGGCAATCCGAGATTGAAGCTGCTTGGCTTCACCTTTTCCACCGATAATGCGGCAGTTGTCCTTGTCGGCCCAGACTTTATCTGCGCGGCCTAAATCCTCGATTTTTACGCCCTCAAATGTCCTACCGGTGTCTTCAGAAATAACAGTCCCGCCCGTGAGAATAGCAATGTCTTCCAAAGCAGCCTTGCGCCGGTCTCCAAAACCGGGAGCTTTTACAGCCAAAACGTTGAAGGCTCCGCGAAGTTTGTTTACCACCAGGGTGGCTAAGGCTTCACCCTCGAGATCATCGGCGATAATAACTAAGTTTTTTGATACCTTGATGAAATTTTCTAAGAATGGCAATAAATCTTGAATTGAAGTGATTTTTTTGTCGGTGATAAGAATGTAGGGAGAGTCAATTTCCGCTTCCATTTTATCCGGAATGGTAACAAAATATTGTGAGGCATAACCCTTATCAAATTCCATTCCTTCTTTGTACTCGATATCAATCGTTAGCCCCTTACCCTCTTCGACAGTTACTACTCCGTCCCGACCAACTTTTTCTAGAGCTTCGGCAATTTTTGCACCGATTTCCGGATCGCCGGCGGAAATAGTGGCCACCTGAGAGATTTCTTCCTGAGTTTTAATGGGTTTGGAAGTCTTTTTAATGTCAGCAACTATAGCCTCGACACCACGATCAATGCCGCGCTTGAGTGACATGGGATTGGCGCCGGAAGTGATGTTTTTCATCCCCTGGGTGACTATGGCCTGTGCGAGGGCGGTGGCAGTGGTGGTGCCATCACCAGCAGCGTCATTAGTTTTTTCGGCTGCTTGTTTGACGAGCTGAGCTCCCATGTTGGCAAAGGGGTCTGTCAACTCGATTTCCTTTGCCACAGAGACGCCATCGTGGACAACGGCTGGAGCGCCCCATTTTTTGTCTAAAGCGACATTTCTGCCTTTGGGCCCCAAAGTAGTTATTACGGCTTTGGCCAGTGTATTAACCCCGTGAACAAGTGATTGTCTGGCATCGTCCCCAAATTTTAATTGTTTTGCAGCCATGTTTATGCAGAAATTATAGCTAAAATATCCTCAAATTTCACAAATAAGTATTCTTTATTGTCTATCTTTACCTCATTACCACCCCATTTTTTATAAATAACGGTGTCCCCTTTTTGAGCGGGGCTGAGTTTTTTTTCGCCTTTTTCAGTTAGCTCTTCCGGTCCAGCCGCCAAAACTTTACCGCGCTGGGGCTTGTCTCCTGAAGCTGAGTCGGGGAGATAAATACCAGAAGTGGTCTGTTTGTCGGCCTCTTGGGGTTCAATCAGAACATAACCGGAGGTTGGTTTAACTGATGAGAGAAAACTTTGATCTTTAGCCATTAGTTTAAGGTTGTTAGCAGATGATTAATGCGATTGCCAGTATATAAAACTGGATGTGATTTTGTCAAGAGGACTTTCAGCTCAGACGCGCAAGGTCAGAGGTAACCATCATCTCCAATAACTGTTTAAAGTCGGTCTCAGGCTTCCATCCAAGAATTTTTTTAATTTTAGCGGAGTCGCCCACCAGCGGACCGGTTTCGGTGGGCCGGACCCAGTCAGAATTTATCACAACGTGATCTTTCCAGTTTAAGCCCAGGCTAGAGAAGGCCGCTTCGCAAAGATCGGAGACGGTATGAACAACTCCGGTTGAAACAACAAAGTCATCAGGATTGTCGTGCTGGAGGATCATCCACATGGCTTTGACATAATCTCCGGCAAAACCCCAGTCTCTTTTTGCTTCCAAGTTGCCTAACTCCAACTTACCGTCCTTATTTAGTACAGGTCGGCCTCCCTGGCCAATCGGAATTCTGTTTCCTTTGAGACCTAGTTTAATCGCGACTGCAGCGAGACTAACTTTACGAGTGACAAAGTCGGGGCTGCGACGAGGGCTTTCATGATTGAACATGATTCCAGTGGAAATAAACAGCTTGAAGGATTGGCGATATATTTGGGCATCAAAATGAGCCAGGGCTTTAGCGGCTGCATAGGGGTTGGCAGGGCGGACGGGGGTTTCCTCATTTTGAGGGCTGGATCGAGTTTCACCGAACAGTTCGCTAGTGCTTGCCTGATAGACACGGGCGGTAGGAATTATATTTCTGACCGCTTCGTAAATTCTTATGGCTCCTAATCCGGTTTGATCCGCTGTGGCAAGAGGCTGCGACCAAGACTCCTGAACATGAGACTGAGCGCCAAGATTGTAGATTTCGTCAGGACGAATTTGGGAAAGATACATACTCAGACAGGCGGGATCGGCTAAATCACCGAAAATGAAGTTGATCTGGTGACGCAAATGGGCGACATTACCAAAGCTAGGGTTGCTGTTGCGGCGAAGCAGACCGTAAATTTCGTAGTTTTTTTCAAGGAGTAACTCCGAGAGATATGATCCATCCTGTCCGGTAACACCGGTGATGAAAGCTTTTTTTACTTTAGACGTTTTGGCCATTTTTTTGACGAGAGTGTAATGATAATACACTATTTATGGATAAATCTTAAGTTTGACTTAGTTTTTTCAGCGAACCCTGGACATTGTACCAGCTCGGTGCAAATCGTCCATTATTGAACAGCGCGGTGATTGGGGTGAAAAAAGGCTGAATGAAGACTGATACGCTCGTTTGTAAGATGTGATCTCATGTACAAATATTGTGGAATAAATAAGCATAAATTCAGAATAAACGTGCCTGGAATAGCATGAGCGGGACGGAATTTCCGGGATTTTTCTGCCGGACATAAATGTTTGTAAATTACGGGTAAATAATTGCGCGTCCAGGAATTGGCGGTCAAAAAACTAGTGGGGAGGAGGTTGTTCCGGAACCATATCGGGACGGCCTGCAGTATCTCGTGAGCCAGATACAAACTGTGCGGATAGTCGGCTGGATTATGGGTCTGGGTTAAGAAGTTTTCATCCAGATAAAGGTTGTCGCAAATTTTGTCAGCCACCCGGCTGGATGAGTGATCAGGCAAACCAGAAGGACGACGTAGTGAGAAAAGAGTTAAAAATAAAAATACCAATAAGCGGGTGATCCAGACACAATTTGCAGAGGTAATAATCATTAAATCTACGTCATCCTGGTGAGAACTGTTGTTTACTGCGGCAGAACCAGTTAAATAGATAGCCTGAATAGTAGGAATGCGGCGCAGCCACCCGGATGTTTTTTGAGCTTGGTTTAATTTTCTTTGACTGGGCTGAACACGTGATCTGCGAGTGGCAACATCCGATTTTCGACCCGGTAAATAGTAATATCCGTCAGATTTGTGCGGCCAAAAGAAGAATTTTTCGAGAGGAAATGAAGTCCCCGGCTGCCAAAGCCATAACTCCCTCTGAGTCAGCGGAAATTTAAACTGGGATGAATATTTAAGAGCCTGAACCAGAGCAGTTTCAGGATCAGGGTGTCTGTCCTGCAGAAAGGCCATATTGAGAAAGAATAGTATTTATTTCCGCGCCTAAAGTCGTAATGGGTTTTTTCTTATACATGACATCGGAAAAAAGTTCAGACATCTTAGAATTGATACCTTTACCGTCGTGCGTAAATGAGGCCAAATACCAGGATCTGGCAAGGGGTGCCTGGGAAATAAATACCCCGACATTTTTAGTATCTTTAAGCTCATCTGCCATATCAATTCGGGAATATGGCTCACCAAATGAACGAAGCGGACTTTGAGCATTCTGATAAAGCTTGCGCATAACCTCGGGTGAGCTTAAATATTTAACTAACTCCCACGACTGGCTAGCGTGAGCTGATTTTTTGTTTACTCCTTCTGCCCAAAAACTTGAGTAAGTGACGGGTTTTTCTCCCCTGGCCGGATCAGTGGGCAATTGGGGAATGGGATGAACTGAAAAATTCAGGTTTTTGTTAATATTTTGAATATCAAAGACCCGCCATGAGGGACCAAAATAGATACCTACCGTTCCCGACGCAAAAGCTTCGGTAGATTTGGGTAGGTTTTGATCCCAAATGTGGTAAGCAGAAACAAAGTTAGTGAAATAGTCAAAAACATCTTCCAGAGGTTTTGTCTGAATTTTGGAAGGGGTGGCAAGATTTACATTGTTTTGGAGCATTAATACCGCAATAATATCTTCCCAGTGGTCAACATTTTGAGTGGCTCCCAACGACACTCCGGAGACAATGACTTTCCCACCTGTAGAACAACTGCCGTTGAACGAAGCACAAACCGACATGGCTAGTGCAGTATCGCGCAAGTCATCCCAGTTTTGGGGTACCGGTAAACCGGCTTTGTTTAACAAATCATCGTTGATAAACATGGCAATGCCGTCTGTTTCGAGCGGGACAGCCAAGTATTGACTACCCGACTTGAAACTTGATCTGGCAGAAGGGTAAAAAAGTTTGTCGTAATCGGCGGTCGAATAGACTGTGGCAGGCACCGGGCTTAAGTACGGCCGGAACATGGGTGTCCAGGTGTTGTGAAGACGAAAAACGTCCGGTCCTTTGTTGTCGCGCAAGAAGGCCGCTAGTCTTTCCTGATATTCCTTATGTGATTGGAACTGATAATTAACTTTAATTCCGGGATGAGTTTTTTCAAATTCTTCCAGAACCGGTTTAATGATTTCGTCTGTTTCCCAAAGACCCCAGTATGTAATTGTCACTGAGCTTAATCCCGGGACCAGATTTGAAAGCAATCCAGTGGTAATACCCAAGGTAATAATCACGGCAATGCCTAAAACAGCAAAAAGTAGCGCAAATTTACCTGTTTTTTTACCTGGACGGGGTGCTGGTGCTGCCTGCGGGGCCGGTGCCGGGGGTTGAGGAATGGGAATGGGGGGGGTTTGATTATCCATAAAGGTGGTGGTTATTTGAGTATACTATAGTAGCCCGCGTTCATGCTTGTACATTACAAAGTATAATACATTATGCTTTTAGGCGGTGCGGAATAAATTTGATATGTGGAGAACAGGAACCAATAGAATAATCGATTGGGTTTTTAAAGTGATTGTCGTGGGATTTATTACCGGCGGCGTATTAACAGCAGGGTACGAACTAATATATTTGGGGAGGATTTACCCAGGCGTAAAGATCGGTGGCATGGCGGTGGGGGGAATGACCCCATCACAAGCCGGTCAAGCTATGACGCAAACGACAAAGCGGGCTGAGAAGATCGTTTTGCATTGGGGTGTTAATCAGTGGACACAAAATGCCTCTGATATGGGAATTTCTTATAATGTTTTAGGAAGTGTTAGTAAGGCGGTAAGGATTGGAAGACAAAACGATTTAATTGGTGATATTAAGGCAAAGTTATCAGCATTAAGACAGGGTTTGAATGTTAAACCGGTAATTTCTATTAATGAAGCAGATTTTTCGACGGTTGTCGATTTAATTAGTAGTCAGATTGATGTTCCAGCAAAAGAGCCTGATATTGTCGTTACAGCTGACAAAGTTGATGTTTCGGCCGGTGAGAACGGCCATAAGGTCGACACTGAGTTAATGAGGAAAAAAATCAGCGAATATTTTGAAAGTATGGGTGGTGAAACAGTTGATGTACCGGTAATTGAGATGAAACCAAAATTATCCGCGGAACAAATACAGATGGCTAAACAACGAGCTGAAGGAGTGTTGGGTAAAAAGATAACCTTGTTAAACTCAGGGACAAGTGAGAAATGGGAAATTACGCAGGAACAAATATTGTCATGGATTGATTTACAATCCGGTGGCTGGGCAAAGGATAAAATTGCAGATTGGATCAGAGAGCTGGCGGTGAATTTTGATATGGCTCCACAAAATGCAACTTTCAGATTCGTAAACAGCGGGAAAGTTGAAGAGTTTAAGCCGGCTAAAAACGGAAGGATTTTAGTCGTTGACCAGACAGTGGCTGAAATAATTATTGCGTTAGATAAATTAACGACTTTACCTTTGGCCGGTTCAGCGGACGCTGTCTTGGTTGCCGAAGAAAAAAGTCCAGAAATTTCCAATGATCAGGTTAACGACATGGGTATAAACCAGTTAATCGGAAAGGGTGAGTCCTGGTTTTCGGGATCAATTAATAATAGGATTTTTAACCTTAAAAAAGCCGCTGATGCTTTAAACGGGATTTTGATTGCGCCTGAAGAAATTTTTTCTTTCAATAAGGCTGTAGGAGAAATTTCTGCAAATACTGGCTATAAGCAGGCGTATATTATTAAGGAGGGGAAGACAATATTGGGAGACGGCGGTGGGGTGTGTCAGGTTTCAAGCACACTGTTTCGGGCAGTTTTGGCAGCCGGGCTGCCGATCGAGGAAAGAACCGCTCACGCATATAGGGTGCATTACTATGAAGAAAAATATCAAGTTGGATTTGACGCGACTGTTTTTCAGCCCAGCCCGGATTTTAAATTTAAGAATGATACCGGCGCATATATATTAATCCAAACTGTGTATGACGAAAAACAAAAATATCTGGCGTTTGAGTTTTACGGGACAAGCGATGGGAGAAAAGCGGAGATTTCTAAGTCAAGAATTTGGGAAGTCGCTTCTCCCCCACCCGATCTATATATTGATGACCCCACACTGCCGGTCGGGAAAGTTGTGCAAACTGAGCACGCCGCATGGGGGGCAAAAGTGGCTTTTGATTGGAAAGTTGTGCGAGGAGACGAAGTGCTACAACAAAGAACTTTCTATTCGAATTACAGACCCTGGCAAGCTGTGTATATGAAAGGGACAAAACCGCTTTAAGGTTGAAATATAGATTCGGGTACGATCTTTATCTGTTCAACTTGAGGAAATTGGAGGGCGGTTTTTGCAACCTGCAGATAGTGAATTCTTTGGGCGCATGAACCTCCGCTGGTGAAAGTGTTTATAACCGGAAATTCTATGGTCAGAAGTCCGTTTACTAAATTTAAACTTTTAACATAGAAATCAGGGTGCATACTTCTGGCTAAAAGATTTAGAGTGTCTTTTATGGGAGTTTGAGTAACACCGATATTTGCCGGTTGGGGTAAGACAGCTTCACACTGCGAATCGATTTCGGAGTTCCCGGTCCCGGGTTGAAAAAGATAAATGGTTCCCGGATCCGAAGATGAGAATTTAATAGGAATTTCAAAACTTTTTTCATTTTCCGGTAAACCGCTGGGGTTGTCGTTTCGTAATACTAAAAAGCCTGATTTAGCCTGGGTTTGATAGTTGTAACTTTCAATGAAATCCAACGTTAGTTTGTTATTTTCGTTGTCCCATTCGACAGGAACCCGATCTGTCAAAATTAAGTGGCGACGGTCGTCTAGGAGTTGCATCTGAAACTGACCTTCAAACGTCCAGGATTTTGGGACCTGCCCTTTAATAACTAAAGGGCCCGTTACTGTTTCGCCAGACCGGGGGGTTTGCAAGAGGGGTGTCGATAAAGGATCAGCCGTGATTTCTGTGGAGGTGGCAGTAAAATTTTCAGGCGATTGAGGTTTTTCGCGAATAGAGAAGAAAGTTATTAACGCAATAAGCCCTGTCACAAGAATAACCGGTACAAGAAGCTTGTTCACTTTAAACATTATACTGATAGAGTGAAGTTTTTTACGATGTTAGGGGTGGGTTTCCTGTGGCTGATATAATTTCGGGGTGCAAATCATAAAAGAGGACGGGGCCAATTTGGGGGAAATAATTAAAGTGCTGAGTTCCGGCGGACTGGTTATTTTTCCATCCGAAACGGTGTACGGAGCGGCTGTCGACGCCACTAATCCAAAGGCGGTAGAGAATTTGTCAGCGTATAAGCAGCGGCCATTAGGAAAGCCTTATTCCGTTATGGTCGCTGATAGAAAAATGGCAGAGGCGGTGGTGGAGATTAATGCAACTGCAGACAAGATATATAAAAACATGTTGCCGGGACCCATAACGGTAGTGTCTAAAGGCCGACATGTTTTAGCTCCAGGTGTGGAGTCAGAAACCGGAAGTTTGGGGGTGCGGATACCCAATTATCCTTTTTTACTGAAGTTGATTTCAGCTTTTGGCAAACCTTTAACCGCAACTTCCGCTAATGCCAGTTACAAGAAACGACCTTACAAAATTGATGATGTGCTGAAAAATATTTCAAAAAAACAAATAAGTTTGATCAGTGTGGCTATTGACGCTGGCGAGCTGCCGAGAAACGAGCCGTCGACGGTTATCGATACCACATATGACGACACGACCATTCTGAGACAAGGGGATATAGTTTTTGGGGAAAAGAATAAGATTTTGAGCCGGAGCGAAGAAGAAACTAAGAATTTCGGTAAGGAGATGTGGCAAAAGTATCAACCCTACAGCGATGAACGAGCGGTGGTCTTTGCGCTGGAAGGACAAATGGGGGCTGGTAAAACGCAATTTGCAAAGGGGCTGGCAAAAGCCATGGGGATTAATGATGAGGTGGTCTCCCCTACTTTTAATTTACAGTTGGAATACAGCTCGGTAGACAAAAAGATGCAGCTGGTACATTTTGATGCCTGGAGAATGCAGAATAGTGATGAATTGGAGGAATTAGGACTGGCGGAGTTGGTAAAACTTCGAAGAGTTGTTGTTATCGAGTGGGCTGATAAAGTAGCTGACATGATAAGGTCTCTCGAGGAAGAGGCCATTGTAGTCTGGGTTAAAATTGAGTACGATCCAAATCCAGAAAAAGGCGTTGAGGCAGAGGATAATAGGAGATTAATTTCGTGGAAATCCGTTTAGTAGCTGATTAAAAAACATGATAATTCTTGCTATTGATACGTCCTGCGATGAGACCGCGGCGGCTGTAACCCAAGGAAATATTGTGCTGTCAAATGTAATTTGGTCTCAAGCTAGTTTACATGCTAAGTTCGGAGGAGTGATGCCTTCATTGGCGCAAAGAATGCACCAAGAAAGGATCGACTGGGTAATAAAGCGGGCGCTGCAACAGGCGAAGTGTAAGGGTAAAAATGTGGACAGAATTGCCGTAACAGCAGGCCCAGGGTTGGCAATTGCTTTGGGGGTCGGAATTACAAAGGCGATGGAATTAAAGAGTGTCTGGGACAAACCCAGTGTGGCGATTAATCACATTGAAGGTCATTTATTAAGTCCATTGGCTGTACGAAATACACGCAGTGATTTTAATTTAGCTGATGTGTTTCCCGCATTGGGTTTAGTCGTTTCCGGGGGGCACACTGAGTTGGTTGAAATTGGCCGGCCAGGAAGTTATGCCATATTGGCAAAAACCCAGGATGATGCGTTAGGGGAAGCCTTGGATAAGGCGGCCAGACTGTTGGGTCTTGGATATCCGGGGGGAGCTATTCTTGAAAAGATGGCCAAATTGGGTAATCCTAAAGAGTATCCCCTTCCTCTACCAATGGCCAGACAGGAAAGAATTGATGCCTTTAGTTATTCAGGGTTAAAGTCAGCGTTTATGCGACTTGTGAGTGATGTCGGAAACGTAGCTGTGGGTGAAAGGCCGGAACTGACTTTGCAACAGATCTATGACTTGGCGGCATGTTTCCAGAACAGAGCTTTTCAACATTTGGAACGGGTGGTAGCAGGACAAATCAAATTGGCCAACCAGGAAGGTAAATTTAAAAGCTTATTGGTTGGGGGAGGAGTAATTGCAAATACGGATCTAAAAAAAAGATTAAGGAAAATTGCGAAAGTTAATGGATTAAAACTGATGCTCCCCTACTCGAAAAAGTTAGTTGGTGATAATGCGGCCATGATCGGAGTAGCGGCTGCCATTTCGAAACATACACCAGAAAATACATTAATTGATAGGAAACCGCGGTGGTCAGTAGAAGATATTTAAACTGAACGGGGGGGATTTGATTAGGATTTGTCGGGGGCTGGTGTGGACGGCGATGCTGTGGGGGTGGAAGCGGCTTCGCCCTCTGCTACCGGCGCTGTTTCTTCTGCTGCCGGAGTTTCGACTACAGGAGCAACTTCCTCTTTGGCCAAGGCTTCAATCTGAACGATTATGCCAGTTGGGTCGGTTATAAGTTCCAATTTGGAAGTGTCTAATTTTAGATCCCCGATTGAAATATGGGCACCTACTTCAGCCAAACCTGAAACATCGACTTGGATGTTTTCCGGCATGTCCGTCGGTAAAGCTTCTATTTCAATTTCATCAACCTGTTGAACAAGGATACCCAACTTTTCTTTTTCCGCCGGTGCCTCCCCTACCAGAATTATGGAGACCGGTGCAGTAACTTTTTCTTTGAGGTCAACTTGATTGAAGGAAATATGCAGCAAATCTCCGGTCACGGGGTGAACAGACCGTTCACGTACAAAAACCGGACGGGCATCTTTATCTGTGTCCAAATGAAGATATATTAATGAAGACTCCCCTGCTTCAGAAAACACTTGAGAAAATGTTTTTTGATCAACCTGAATTGCGTGTGACTTTATTTTTTTGCCGAAAATATTTCCAGGGATCAAACCTTTTTGGCGAAGAAGTTTTGATTTTCTACCGGAAACTGTGCGGGACTGAACTTTTAATTCGTGTTTTAACATCTCACTTTTGGACGTATTCAAGGATAATTCTCGGTGACGTCAGAGGTACATTATAGCTAAGTTGACCGGGAGAGGCAACCGAGGGGGTGAAATACGAGATAACCGGCCAATTCGGTGGGTAATTAAAAGAAGCAGTCAGATTGCCAGAACTAGATCTATAGTCAGGGTAATCCAGCTGATATCTAAATCTGGTTAGGCCAGAAGGTAGGGATTGATAGTAGTCAATGCGCAAGGCATTGTTTTCATTTTGACCGATGAGAAGTTGATAGCCGTGGAGATTTATTCCTGGTGAATAGCTATTTTTTTCGATTGACGGATTGAGTGCTGTTCCATTAAAACTTACCTGATTAATTTGTATTTGTTGTGAAGCGGCTAACCAGAAAACAACTTTAGTTTGGCTAGCCGTCGGGCGGCTAATATTAATATCCAGCCGAGAAGTAATGCCGGCTGGGGATATTTGATTTGAAAGTAAAGATGAAGCGGACAATCCCCCATCAAGCTGCGACGGCTCTAGGAGAGAAAAACTGGGATAAATCATCTGGTGTAGACACGGCAACCATGAGTTGCAGTCGATAAGTTGTAATTTTCCGCTCCATTCAACTAAATCTAATTCCGGTATTACCGGATTTAGAGAGGTTAAATATATTTCTTTTTTTTCCAGAAGATGGATTGTTTTATATAACAACTGATTAAGATCCGCTCCGGGCTTAAATAAGGGAAACAGGTCGGTATGGAAACGATTATTTGCCGAGACTACAAAGTCTATTTTCCGGTATAGGCTTTTTTCAACATAGTTAGCGGCAGCGGCCATTACCTGCGAGGGGTCAGGCTCAAAAGCTAAATCTCCCAAGGTCATGTGATCGGATCCGGAAAAGGTTTGAAATTGTTCGGAGGCGGAAAGTTGACCGGGAAATAAAAGGTCAAGGGAGTGGCTGGTATAGTTTCTTGATTCGGTAATTCCTTCTTTGGTGACAGTGAGTAATGAAACACTGGAAATCTTGCCTCCAAGTGGGGTTGGAGAGAGGGGGTCATGGAAAATAAACAGGAATGTTACGGTCTGGGTTGAATTAGTTAGTCGGTGGAGTTGAGGAACTAAAAGTTGAAGTTTTTCGAAAATGGTTTTTTCGGTTTTCATTTTTTGAGCAAATTCGGTGTTGCCGACTGCAGTTAGCTTGCCAGCAATTATGGTCGATTCGGAAAGAATGTCTGTTTTACCGGAAGCATCAAAGAGGGAAGCAATGAACTGTTTATTGTTGCCAATCAGTCGCTCGAGCAGAAGCACCTCGCTGGAACTAATTTCTGATTTAAATGCATCAAAGCGCCCCAATACATTTAGATTTTCAATTTTTTTAAATAAAGATAAACACTTTTGAGCTTGCAAGAAATTGGAGTCGGTGTAGTGCTTAAGGCCACAATTTAGCTGTGATTGACTGATGAAATTGATGGACACCAGTAATCCCAATAACACTCCAAGTATGGCTGCGACAACCATCTTTTTTGATTTTTTGGGGTGATGTGCTGATGGTTTTTTTTGAGTTGGGGTTGATGAGGCTTTTCTAATAATATTTACGGGTGTGGGGGATTTTTTATGTTGATAGATGATTTTTCTGATGATTGCTTCCGCTTGTTCAGATAGTGATATTTCGGGAGAAAATTGTACTACTGATAATTTTATTTTTTCTACTTTGACAAATTGATTGGCAAGTATTAAAGCTGTTTTTGATGAGGGCAAAGAGGTATTTTGAGCTACCAGAATTAGTTGGCAGTTATTGGTAGCTGCTAAACGTAGATAACTATGGAGGACTTCGGTTGAAAGGAGAGTTTGATTTAGGGATGAAGGGCCAAAGCCAATAAAATAAATAATAGCGGAAACGTTTACTTGTGATTGAAATTCCGAGAATTTTCCGAGGTGGTTTAAAACAATGAAATTGTTGTGTTGTTTTATTTGGAGCGTTAACTCGGTAGTTAGAGGTGAGTTTTCCCCTGCCAGAATTATGGACTGAAAAGGAAGATTAATTTTGGAAACAGACATTTTAGGCATTGATGTATTTATAGCTGGTTTAGTTAGTTAAGACAAATTTTTAGTTACTTGAATATTTAGCTATATAGAATACTTACATTTTTTTTACGCGTGTTATTACATTTTTTCAAGGCTAAACTTTTCTCGTTGCTGTCAGTACATTAAAAACATGAAAATTCCCGCAGATAAATAACTAGTGTTTTTGAAGCGCAAAGAAGTTTTAAAGATTGTCCAAAGTTTGATTTACAAGACGATCGGAGTCAGAATTTTCCTCTCGGGGAATATGTGTAAATGTTATTTTTATATAAGCTGATTTAGTAATTTTTTCAATTAACCGAAAGGCTTGAGAGTAAAGAGAATAAATGGCGGGATCTTTTACCCGGTATTCGCGATTGATCTGTCGGACAATCAGTTGAGAATCACAATAAAAGTTGACCTGAAGGGGAAGTGATCTATTTTCGGTTTGAAGTGTCAACCATTCCAAAGCGGAGATAACACCAGAATACTCGGCTTGATTGTTGGTAGCAACACCCAAAGCCTTACCTTGCTGATGAAGAATTACTTGTGGATTTATTGAGGTGACAACAAATGCGCATGCGGCGAGACCAGGATTACCACGGGATCCTCCGTCTGTATAAATACTTATGTGTTCAGGTAGTTTTATGTCGGACATTTTTTTGATAATTTATTACAAGCAATAACACGACAAGTATAAGATTTGAATGCGAAGTTAGCCAGTAGTGATCGAATAACCCCAGGGTGGCGATGATGAAGAGGGGAATAAGTAAAGCGCTGGAAAAACTAGTTGGTTTAAAAGTGCGAACTTTTTTAAACAAATATGATAGGACAATAATTCCGCCAAGGCCCATTTCTGCCAGAAACAACAGAAAGGCATTGTGGACGGGCTGGTAAAAAGACCCGAATTGGGAAATTGGTTCGGCACTACCCAGCACAAATACCCCCAGTCCCGTACCGGTTAGTGGACGCTTTGCGATAGTCAGAAGCGAGTTGGGCAATTGATATAAACGATCCAGGATAGAAATGGGGCGAAGTGTGAAGACCAGGACCACGGCAAGAGATAGAAGTAAAAGGGCTATTTTGGCTTTATTAAATGCAGAATACTTGTGACCAGTTGAGAACGCTAATAAGCTTAATCCGGCAACTAAAAAGGCACTAAATGAAAAGGTCGAAACAAGACCAAGTAGAGAGATAACTATCAACCCGCGAATAAGCTTTGAAGTAATGAATGATAGAGACCGATTAATAATAAACACCGTTGCAAGCGATACTAATATATATCCTGCTAAGGCGTTGGGGTGAGGGAAAGTAGCATAAGCGCGGAGAGTTGGTCCAAAATGCCAAAGGTCAATCTTGGCGATTAACCCGGAATTTAAGGTAAGCGGCCTTTCGCCCAACCAGTATAAAAGTCCGCCGACGGAATGAGCCAAAAGCGACTGAGCCAAAGCCAAGCAACTGACCCAAAAGAGGCTCACCGAGAGAGCGGTGATTAAAAGCCGAAGGTTAAATTTTAATGTCCAGTCGAACTCGGAAAAAAGAACTATATAAAGTAACAGCTGAAACCATTTGAAAGCTGAAAGGAGAGGGAAGAGAGAAAATACCACATTGGCCAATATTAATAATGTAATTACTTTGACCGGATATGCATCGACCCTAATACGTTTAAATAGCTGTAATCGGCCTGAGATCACTCTAATAAGCAGAATTGACAGAGCAATTGTGTCCGTCACATACACGGAAAAAGAAAGGTAGTCCGAACGAGGAAAATTTAATCCAGGAATCCAGTAGTGGGTAGACAGTTGGGAGGGGAGGAGACAAATGAGAAGAAAGAGAAGGAAGGACTCGACTTTCGACATGTAAGACGATTATAAGGCCTGTTCTTTGGGAGAGATGATGATAGTGCGGTTTTTTCCCGTCCCCTGAGAGGCGGATGAAACGCGGGGGTGGTCAGCAAGATACAGGTGGACGATGCGGCGTTCAGATGCCGGCATCGGAGGTAAAGAGTGAGCTTCACCCGTAGCTAAAACCCGAGAAACAGCCGTATCGGCTAAGGAGTGAAGGGTAAATTGTCTTCTTTCGCGGTAGTCGTTAACATTTAAAGAAATGTTTAACCATTCAGTAAATAACGCGTGCAGGTGTTGAGAAAGGATAAGCTGCATGGCGGAAAGATTCTCCCCATGATAGCCAATTAAGATCGAGGGGTTGTCGATATGGAAAAGGACCTGATAGGTGTCAGTCGGGGCGTCATGCCGGACTTCGACGGTAACGGAAGAGTCAAAGCCGATGTGGCTGAGAAATTCCAGACAATAAGAATTAATTTTGTTTGTTTTATCCATTTGGGCGTGATTTTAACAGGTTCAGCTTCACCAGCCAAGGAGTGAGACCTCCCCATCCGGAAATACCATATTGCTGAATGGAACTAAATATTGAAAAGACTGTCCAGTAGAGAACAAGTCCTGCCGGGAACTGGAAACCTATAAATAAAGTCATGAGAGGGAATAAATATGACATTTGTTTTTGGGCTTCGACCATGGTGTCATCCGTACTTTCTGTGGTTTTTTCGGCAACTTTTTTCTCTGTTTTATAAACAGGGTTCATCATCAAGCTATTAATCAGCTGGGTGAGAGCAGAAAGGAGTAAAAATAACCCAGGTAAAGGAATAGGCAAACCGGGAACAGTGAAGGTGTCGGGTTTGTTAAGATCGAGGTAGAAAAATCTGGAATTGACTTGAAAATCTTGTGGGAGTTGATTGAAAGAATAAAGTTGAGGATTTAATGTGGGAGCAAGCGGCTGTGAACCATTTTTAAGGATCATATTAAAAACAGAAAACAAAGCGATGAGGATTACCAGCTGGACAATTTGAGGCAAACAGCCGGCGGCTGGGTTCGCTCCATGTTGTTTGTAGAGTTGGGCCTGAGCGGTAACCAGACCCTGTTTGTCGTTTTTAAATTGCTCTTTCAATTTGGCTAATTCCGGAGCTAAGGCCTGAATTTTTTTGTTAAGTTTCAGACTGGGAAGAACCAACGGAGTCATTAATAGTCTAAGACCGATCGTAACCAGAACTATGGCGGCTCCCAAACTACCCGTTACCTGATTAAAAAAAATCAGGGTGTTTAAAAGAGGCTGAATGAGTAGAATATTCCAAAGTTGAGACATATTAAGTTAGTTGAGCGGGTCGGAGCCCGGCTTAGACCATGGTTGACAGCGTAAAAACCTCCGGAAACCACGCGAAACTCCGTGAAGAATACCATATTTTGATATGGCTTGATAGGTGTACTCGGAGCATGTGGGCTGAAAGCGGCAGGTAGGAAAGGCGGGTGTAAGCAGCCCCGTGTCAAAGGACAGAAATTTTTGGTATAAGCGAATTGATTTCAAAATTAATTTTTTCATCGTTGGAGTTTAGAGCGGACTTATTCGGATAAATAATGAGATTAATATTATCGCTAAAGATGTCGGCAAGGAGAGAATAAATTTTCCGCCGAAGATGATTTCTCCTGACGGCAGATTTGTGGACTTTGGTTGAGACGACTACTGAAAGCCGGGCAGGGAATTGGGTTTTGACACCAATAGCCGTGAATAGCTGGGTGTGAATAACGAAACCGGTTTTTTTAGTCTGTAAAAACATTTGCCGAGGCAGCCGGCGATTTTTGGGAAGCATATGCTTAGACGCTGAGACGACGTCTACCCACTGAGCGGCGTCTTTTGAGGACGTTCTGGCCGGTGCGGGAAGACATGCGCTCTCGGAAACCGTGCTTACGGGCACGTTTAATTTTCTTGGGCTGATAGGTGTGTTTCATTGACATGGGTGTGATTATAACTTAAAAGGCAGGGGAGTGCACCAGGACCTGGTTTTAGTTGTTGGGACTTGACTGGATGTGGATAACTGGTATATATCGAGGTCTAAAGGACGATAAATAATATGGAATTAAAATCCGACATTAACATTGTAAAAACTTGGAACGGTGTGCTGTCATCGTTAAAAACAGAGGTATCTGAAGGGTCTTTTAATACATACCTAAAAGGAACGCATCTGGTGGATATACAGGCTTCGGGGACAAAGTTAATTTGTGAGGTGGGATGTAATTCCACATTTGTAAAAAACACTGTGGAACAGAGGTTTTCAGGATTAATTGCGAGAGAACTTACCAGAATTACAGAAAAGGACTGTGAAGTGGTGTTTAAGATTTCGGAACGAAAAACTGAAGACGATGAATTGGCGGGCCCTTTGTTTGAAACCAAAAAAGAAGATCCCACGCGGGGATTTTTTAAGAAAGCAAATTTAAGAGAAGATTTTTCTTTTGATGCATATGCAGTTTCCGGAAGTAACCAAATGGCTTACGCTGCGGCTCAGGCGGTTGCAAAAAAGCCGGGCGATACATACAACCCATTATTTATTTACGGGGGTGTCGGGGTCGGAAAAACCCATTTGATGCAGGCAGTCGGCCACGAGGTATTAAAAAAAGGCGGAAGCGGAGTATTGTTTTGTACCGGAGAAGAATTTACCAACGATTTAGTTGAAGCCATTAGGTATAAATCGACTGAGAAGGTACGGGCCAAGTACCGTAAGTTGAAACTACTCATGATCGATGACGTGCAATTTATAGCCGGAAAAACCACTGTTCAGGAAGAGTTCTTTCATACGTTTAATTCCATTCAAAGGGATGGAGGGCAAGTAATAATGACTTCAGATAAACCACCGGCGGAAATCCCCAAATTAGAAGAAAGACTAAAAAGCCGTTTCGGGGCCGGATTGATTGTGGATGTAGGGCCGGCGGATTTTGAGCTGAGAACTGCCATACTATTAATTAAGGCTAAACAAAGAAATTTTGAGATGGCAATGGATACGGCACAGATGATTGCCGCGAATATCGAAGGGATAAGAGAATTGCAAGGTTTTTTGATAAAAGTAGAAACAGAAGAGAATGTTAAGGGCACGAAATTAACTAACGAAGAAATTAAACATTTGTTGAATGTGCCTACGTCTGAAAACGGAAGACCGCGGGTAATTACAGCCGCGGAAGTAATAAACGTGATTGGTTCCTTTTATGGAGTGGGGATATCGCAGCTTAAGGGAGAGAAAAGAACAAAATCGATAGCCTGGCCGAGACAAGTGCTGATGTATATATTGAGAACAGATCTGCGATTATCGCTTGATGATGTGGGAAGGTTGGTAGGAGGGCGAGACCACACCACAGTAATGTATGCGACCGACAAAGTAAAAGCTCATTCTGAACAAAATCTGGAGTTTGCGGCCGAGCTGACCGAAATTAAAAGAAAAATATTTAACACGGTCGGAGCTTAGTATTATTAACAATAATGTGTTTTCCCTGGGGATAAGGGGTGAACCGTTTGTGAATATCTTGAATAACAATAAGGAAGAGTGTATAAACCTTGCCACTAGCAGTGGGCAGATTGTGGAGTGATGATAAAACTATCCACAATTAGGTGTATAAGTGGTTAGGCATCTTATTAAGATGAAGTAAACCCGAAAGCTGGGTTTGAAACTTAAAAGATGTTAACTTATCCACAGAGCCTACTACTTAAACGACTATATAATTGAAAGAAAGAATCGATAAATATGAAGGCAACCGTTTTACAGACAGATTTCAATAAATGGTTAAGTGTGGTGACAAGAGTTGTGCCAAGCAGGGGACAGTTGCCAGTTTTGGCGAACGTATTAATTGAAGCAGAAAAGGAGGGATTGGTGCTGTCGGCAACAAATTTGGAAATAGGCTTACGTGTACAGGTCGGAGGGAAGGTAATTGAACAAGGGGCTGTAACTGTTCCGGCTAAAAATTTCAGTGAATTTGTGAGTTCTTTGCCGTCCGGGAATGTTGATTTGGAGACAGACGGGGAGAAATTAAAAGTTGCAGGGGGAAAGTTGTCGGCAGTTTTTACCGGAATTGCAGCCACAGAATTTCCGGTCATATCCAGGTTGGAAAATGTTAAGGATGAGAAAAAGGTAATCAAACTGAAGAGAAAGATTATTGAGGAGATCTCCAAAGAGGTTGCTTACTGTGCCGCAATGGATGAGAGCAGACCGGTGTTGACAGGGGTGCTGTTTAACGTTGAAGGAACAGTAATGAAAGTGACGGCCACGGATGGATTTAGATTAGGCCGAAAGACAATAAAACTGGATGAAGAAATTACAGGATTAGAGAAGGGGCTGATTTTACCTGCCAGGACATTAACGGAAATGGCCAAGATACTAAGTGAAGGAAAAAAGGAGGAATTAGAGTTAGGACTAGTGGGAGAAAGCAATCAGGCGGTGCTGGGGTATGACAATGCAGAAATGGCCTCGAGAGTATTGGAAGGAAATTTTCCCGATATGGAGAAGATTGTACCGAAAGAGTGGAAAACCGAGGTGGTTGTGGACAGAGAAGAAATACTGCGTGCAGTGAGAGCGGTGGGAATTTTTGCCCGGGATAGCGCTAATGTGGTGAGATTTGTGGTGGAAGGAAACAAATTAGGAGTGGAGGCTAGCGCAGCACAAACGGGAGAGAGTAAGGTTACAGTAGAAGCGGAAACAGAAGGTGAGGACGTTTCCATTGCGTTTAACTACAGATATGTTTTGGATTTTCTGGGGAGTACGGAGGCGGAAAGAATAAGGTTGAGGATAAACGACAGTTTAACTGCAGGAGTATTCGGAATTGATAAAAGTGAGGAACTTATTCACCTAATAATGCCGGTGAGAGTCTAAGGGAGAGGATCTAAATAGTATACTTTAATAGTTGAAGGAACCTTAATTCTCTCCAGAGTGGTTTTTACTTCGGATTCCACATCTTTTTGAGTGAATCCAGTTTTGAGTCTGACGCGAATAGATTTTTTTTCAAAGTCATAAATCAACAAAAACCGGTCAGTAATTATGGGTAATTTAGTGAGAAAAGGCATGTCATTTATTACCTTTGAAGTATAAGCACTTATTTCAAAGTCAATGGCGGCTTGCATCTTACCTTGTTCGATAATATTAGGTGAGAGGGCGGTTGTAGGAATTACTTGAGAAGTGGGGGTGATAGTAGACGCGGGCGGATTTGTTTGAGGATTAGTTGTAGGAGTTTTTTCAGTTGTTATAGATATGGAAATAGCCATAACAATTAAAATAATCACTAATGTGACGGCGTTTTTTTTTAAAAATGTTAGTATTTTTTTCATCGTGAGCCAAAACCTACAATTGATAAATCACCCCACCTGGCGCTAAGACCACTGATGGTATAGGCAGTACTTTTTAAACTGTTGTTTGATTCTACAGTGATGATGGCATCTCCGGGAAGTATTTGCCAAACCATGGCTACATGGTCACCATTGCGGCCACGAGGACTACCGTCTCTGGCAATAATAATTGCGTCGCCCTGTTTAATACGCGAGGGATTGGCTAGAGCCTGGTTGATATCGACGTAACGGTTTTGGTTGACAAACCAGCTGCGCATACTAGGGGTGTAGATACAGTCTGGACATATAGATACGCCGGTTTCTGAGAAAGCCTTGATTGGCAGATACGTGCACCAGAATAAATTTTGACCACCAACTGGAGGGAAAGGGTTCGCTTGGAAGGCAGCCATATCAAACAACTCCGGATAATCGGGAGAGCGGTTCCAGAAACACCAAAAACCCCGGTATAGATTGTTAACAATGGTCCACGCACGGCTGCTGGTTGGGTCACCCGCAGAATTGGAGAAACTTAACGGTTCGTAATCAGGGGTGCAACTGACGGGAGTTCCATCCCAGAGTGCAGTACGAAGCAGTCCCTGCGGTGTTACAAAGGCGGAGGCATTCATAATAAAAACGATGACAACGAAGGTCATCCAAATAGTAAAACCTATGCCTGTGGCAATAGACACGATAACCATTAGATGAAAAAAATCTCTGGATATTGACTTTTTGAGCCCCAGACCAAATCTTTCTGACGAAGACTTTTTTCCAAAAATTCCGGCTCCACCACCAAAAAGATCTTTGGTTTTTCCGAGAAAATTGCGAACAAAGGAAATTGGGGATGTAATTTTTGCCATCAGGAATTAATTTTTTCGAGAATTAATAAAGGAAGTTTAAGGAGGTGATCTTTTTCTTCCTGGTATTTATTGGCAAAATGCTCATCTGACTCATGAACTTCAATCAGATGTCGGAGTTCTTGCGGGGATTTGGAGAGAATTTGGCTGGCCCAATTCCAAAGAGGGGCTGAGGCGGAGGAAAAACTTTCAAGCTCTTTGTTTTCGTTACAAATGGAGATGATGGAGTTTTCCAATTCACTGATGACCGACCGGTCTAAATATTCGGGGAACGAAAAATTCATTTTTGTTCGGCTTGAGCAACTAAGTGAGCCTTGATACCGGCTTCAACTTGTTTTTGGGCTAAGATTTCCGAGGGTTTGGTGGTGATCAATTTATGCTCGTCGGGTGAAGCGACAAATCTAACAGCAACATGATTATTACCAGCAAAGAATAAACCTTCGCCGACATTGGCACTGAGCAAAAGATGTTTTTCTCCTTCGGAGAGATAAAAAACCTGAGTAATTTTGTCTACACCGGCAGGTGACTGTTTCATGAGAATTTGAATTGAAGAGTTGGTGACGATGGCTTTGCCGAAATCGGTGTTAAGAAAATCTTCCACATCCTGAGTGATGGTGGTTAGCCCGAGGAAATATTTGCGGGCACGTTTGGCGACACCGTAAAGAAAATTGGCAGAGTCGGGATAGCGCATGAGGTACCAGGCTTCATCAACCACAAGAATGCGTTTTTTGAGGTCACGGCGCATTTTGGTCCAAATGTAATCAAGGATTATAAATATTGCAATCGGTTTAAGAGAATCTTCAAGATCCCGGACAGAGAAGACGGTGAATTGGTTTTTTAACTGGACATTAGAGGGCTGATCAATGATGCCGGTAAAGCTGCCCTTGACGAACCGCTCAATGCGATCGGCCAATGAAAGGGCCAATGGTTCCTCCATGCCGATGAAAGCCTTGTACAAGTCTTCCATGAGCGGAGGAGTGTTCTTTTGAGTTGATGGGTCGGGGGTAATGCCTTTCATTTTGTAAGCTAACCCCAGTGCCCGATCCAGAAGGGCTTCTTCTGTCGGGTTAAGGTCTCCCATGATGACTTTAAACATGGAGTGGAGAGATTGAATTTTGAGATTTAGTTCATTTTCTTCGGATGTTTCAGTGAGAAGAGATAAATCAAAAGGATTGATACGATTTTGGGAACTGTAGGCAAAATTAAGGTAGTCGCCACCCACGGCATCACAAAGAGTTTTATATTCGTTTTCAGGATCGATGACTATAACCTCAGTGCCGAACATAAGTGATCTGAGGATTTCCAACTTGACCGTATATGACTTCCCGGCACCGGCTTTGGCAAAGACTACAGTATTGGCATTTTCAAGGGTGAACCGGTCAAAGATCACCAAACTGCCGTTGTGCTGGTTGATGCCGTATAAAATTCCTTCATTACTGGTAAGCTCTGACGAGGTGAAGGGAAACGTGGTAGCCAATGAGGTGGTATCCATGTTTCGGGTAACCATAAGATGATCGACACAGGAGGGGAGAGTGTTTTTAAAGCCTTCAGCCTGTTGGAGAAGGGTTGGAGTGGCTTGAACCAGGAGGGCAGAAAGGGAACTGCTGACCTGTTTACTGGTGGTTTCCAGTTCTGACGGCGAGTCTGTGGGGATAGTGACATAGAGAGAGAACTGGAAAAACCGTTCGATGCCTTTTACCAGGGAGTCTTGGAGAGTCATAGCGTCTTCCAATTTGGCCTGGGTGACTGGGTTTACGACCCGACCACGCTGAATATCAGTGGAGATTTCGGCACCCATTTCGGCGATTTTGCGGCGGAGATCATCCAAAGTACTTTTGCTTTCGACGGGATAGATGAACATGGAGATGCGAAGCGAGTGATCAAAATTGATAATCGGACCGAGCCAGTTGCTGGAAACAAACCGACGATTAATATTGGTAAAGAAGCTGCGGTAATAGCTGTCATTGATTTTTAAAACATTAAAATCCACAGTTGCAGATTGCGGAGCGATAATGTCGCGGACAGTTTTGGCTTCTTTAAGTGTTTTTGTGGGCAAAATGCGGGAGTTGTCTACAGTAGCGGTTGGCTTAACCTGGGCTGGTTGAGAAGGTGTGGCGGCTTTGGATTTAAACAGCTTCATGTTTTAGGGGTTGAAGGATTGATAACAGCTGAATTAACGGTGGAAGCAGCGGGTGGAGCTGCTGGTGTGGGGGAGGGAGGAGCTGAGGCCGGGGGTTGAGGGCTGGCGGAAATTGGCATGGCTTCTGTTCGGGGAAGAGAAACATGCGTACCAATAGAGTCGGGGTTGTAGGCATCGAAATAAAACTGGAGAATTTCCGGAGAAGTAAGCTGACGACCTTTAAGACCAATGCGGGTGAGCAAACGAAGCAAATGATCACGTTTGGGAGCAAGGTTAGTTGTAGCTCTGTCGATAATATATTCTTTGGGCAGGCGGGATTTGGCAGTTTGGCCACCTAGGGATTTAATAGAGGAAGAAATACCCAGCTCGAGAGAGCTGAAAGGAATAGAGATATAAAATTTCTTGTCAAGAACATTACCCTGGCGAACTATGGCTTTGACGAAATCCCGGTATTTGGTCATCTGATCTTTTACTTTAGGAGAAGTGATAGTAGCTAACTGAGCATCAATTTTGTCAATATAGCTCGAGATATCTTTGCGTTTACTGACGACGACGATTTGGATGGAGAAGGTAAGGGAGTTGAGAAGTTGGGCATAGGAATAGATGGTTGCGTCCTGTTCTCGCTCGGATAAAAGGCCAAAATTTACGGCGTTGACGTCCAAGATCATGCAGGCTGAGCCATCGGAGAGGATGACAATATCATTGATGATGTCATCAACATCCAAAAGATCCTGAGTGCGAGGGGGGAAAGGATTTTTGCTCATACTTTTTTACCTTGAAGAATAACAGGCGGAACAATGTTACCTTTAACCTGAATTGAAACAGGGTCGAATTTAAGACCTTCCTTTTCAGCAAGAATATTGTAGGTTCCAGCCGGAAGCGGAATGGCGATTTGAAACTGACCTAATTTGTTGGTACGCAGGGCTCTGGCCGGAATGCCGGTATTAGTGTCAACTATTTCCACGGTGATCTGAGGCAGGGGTTGATTGGCGTCGTCGGTGATAAGTCCGGAAAGAATATTGGGGCTGGTAGGTGAAGAAATAAGAGAAGTAGTGGGGGCGGAGGGTGCTGAGACCAACGTGGAGGTTTGAGGAAGTTGGGAGGATTTGGTGTAGAGAGAAACAGAGGAAGTGGTGGGGGCTGTAGGCAGAGTGGGAGTTGGCTGGGAGATGGAGGAAGCAGGAGAAGGACTAGATGAAGCAGTATCGGACGGAGCGGAAGTGGCTACGGGTTGGCTATTAGGTGCGGATGGCGGAGTTGTGGGAGCACCAAACACTTTGGATGTGGTAGTTTCTTTTCCAACAGGGACGGAACCTGAGCGGTGAAGTTTTGAGGCAATAAATTCTGAGAATGACGGGAGAACAATAGTGTGGGCAGGGGCGGGCTTGGCAGGAGGAGGTGGTGGGGCAGAAATTGGAGGAGAAGCTGATTTAGAGGCGGGAGGTGAAGCAGGAGAAGGGGCTGTAACGGGGGTAACAGGGGGAGGCGGAAGGACAGAATCGATAACAGCCTGAGGTATCCAGACAAATTCAGTGGGACTATAAATTGCTTTAACAAAAGCGCTGAGCCAGGAAGAGAAAGGACGACCGTTGATGGGGATGAAAGCCAAAAGAACACCGATTAAGACAGATAGCCCTGCCAGGGGATATTTAACAACGGCGATAATTTCCAGTCTGAAAAACATGTAGCCGACGAGGATGCCTCCGGCCAACTGCAGGAATTGTTTTAAGGTCATGTCACCGACAAGATGAAACTCGTAAGAAGAAATATTTTGAGGAACAGGATGATTTTCCATATATAAACGGCTTGATTAATCCTAACGCATGAAGTGGCAAATGCAAGTTAATGTTTTCACAGAAATTTCCGAGTAAAATTAATGAATGAAGAAGAGTGAAAAACTGGCAAATTGGATAATCACCGGTTTAATGGCGGCGTTTACACTTTTAATCGGGTTAGGTGCCGTTTTTTTAAAAACAATCGGGAAGCTGTGCGGATGCTTTTAACACTAGCCTATAGTTGTTTGGGTGTGATAAAATAGGCAAGTTGTATAGTATTATTTATTAATAAGCATAAAAAGCAAATATTATGGGAGAAGGCATGATGTTTAACGATGGTTTTGTGAGAGGGCCAGATACTGGCGGGGGCGGCGGTGGAACAGTTGATGCGGAACAATCCAGGGTTGATAATCTGGCGAAAGAATATTTGAAAAGGACAGGAAGGCCGTTTAAAGATTATGTCTTGGAAAGAATTGAAGGGAAGATACCAACTACGGGAGAACAGAAAGAAAGGAGAAGAGCAGATGATGAATTTAGTTCCTCAATCAGTCCTGAACAACGAGATGTGGTGGAGAGGGTAGTTGCAGAAGAAAAGGCGGCGCTTCGAGGAGAAAAGGCGATTGAAGGACGATCTCCGATAGTAACGCAGGATGATTGGGAAAAATATACTCGGCCAGATAAGACTAGTGGAAAAGGAGGATCGGGTGTGATAGTGGCTGTTCAGACAGCAGCTGAAGCTACACCAGAACAGAGAGAAACTGAATTTGACAGGAGGGTGGCCGAGGAGGTCCAACGGGAGGAGGATGAAGCAAAGCGAGAAGCACGAGATGTTGACTTGGCCAAAGTGGCAAAGAACTTAGCTCAAGCCGCAAAGATATTTGGACTGGCTTGGGGGGTTGGAGAGGCTTTTGAGGAAGCCACAGAGTTTCTTCGAGAGAAGAGGAAAAATGGAGAGCGCGTGAGTATAAGGCAATTTGAGAAATGGAAGAAAGAGAGAGTACAACAGACAAATATACCCAATGCTGTAATATCCCCACCTCCGGAACAATCAGTACTTGAGGAAAAGCTAGGAGAAAATGAGGAATGGAACAGAGACATGCAAAAGTTGGCCGAATTATGTAGACAGGAAGAACGCGGTGCGCAGTTGCCATCAGAGGAGAAAGAAAAAAAAGTTTTGCGGGACAGAATAAATGAAATGTGGGATAAATTTAAAGGACCCGATACTGAAATACAGCGGCACGACACATGGAAAGACGCGGTTGCGGGAGTAATTGATGACATAATCAAACGTGACGCAGATGTAAAGAAGGAGAGGGAAAAGGCTTTAGTTCCTCAGGGGGCTCCAGATAGATACAATCCATTGTCTTTAGCAGAGGAATATTTAGACCGCACAATTAATGAAATTGTGCGGAAAGGCGAGGATGGGAATCCACCGCCAGATGAGGAAGATTCTATAAAGTTGGATTGGTACAGGGGAGTAAAAAGGAACGTGCAGGAAGCTGCTTTAAAGGCAGAATTGGCGTTATATAGCGATTTGGGTTTGGAGAACAGACCGGGGTGGGACATTATTGTCGGGGAAACTAAGAAGTCTTTGGCCAAACTTAAATTGGAAATAGATTACCTAAATTTTGGTGACGGGATAAGAGATAACACTAAGCGGCGACTTGCCGGCTTGGCGACTCGATATGTTGATTATATACAGACTGAGGGAGATCAGGCTGAGGCATTAAAAAAAGTGAATGAAGATAAACAAAAGGCAGCAGAGCGTGCAGAAAGAGAGAAAAGCAAACCTGTAGACAAGGGAGCAGAGTCTATAACTAACCCTGAATACTTAAAGAAAGAAGCGTTAAGGGTCTTGGCATTAGTCATGATCAGGGGGTATGCAGATCCGACAGACATGACGGTTATAAGGGCCGGTCTAAAACATATGGACGCCAGAACGGAGAAACTGGCAACCACCGATTTACAAATATTGGAAGATTTAGACGGGATAAATCCATTAGATTCAAAAACATATATCTCCATGAACTGGGACAGGGAGAACCTAATGATGTGTTTAGAAGGAGAGACAAGAAGAGTCACCCAAAGAAGGATAATTCAATTAATGGGTTTAGATATGGCATACTCCGGCGTAGAAGTGGGTAAAGACTGGGCAAATAAAGTGAATCGACACAAGAAACTTGGAGATTTTCTTGACCAATCAGTGTTTCGTAATTATATAAATGAGTTAGGGCAAGAGGTAAGGGTCGATAAAGATATGAAAAATCTGGAGTTTTGGGAGTTGTCCCCAGGACAATCAGAAACATTTAAGTTTTTGCTGAGGAGACAAGCTGCTATAGATAGTGGGGCAAGTAATGTTGATGAGGCCGCAAAGGGTGATGATATTAAAAGGGAAGTGGGGGCTGCTATCCAGATATTGAGAAACATGCATATTGGGGATAAGTTGTCGTTCAATCAAGATCATTTAATGGCGACTCCGGCGTACTGGTATTTCCATATGTATGGAGCGGCTTTAGACAGAATAGCCAAAGTGCCAATGCATTCCAGGTGGAGGCCATATATGAAGTTTCATAAAGACCAGTTTCCTGAATACCCAGAACAGAAAAACGATGAGGGTGAAAGTTTAGGATTACCAAAGAAAGAGGTGGCGCCCATGGTGCACAGATTGTTTCCGGAAGACTGGTTCAACCCAATAGCAGTTGAGAGTTCGTTGTTTGATGAAAAAGGCGCTAGGCAAATGACTTATATTGATTTTTTGCGAGAGGGAGATAAGGGTAGAGTTCCTCAACCAGGCGAGTTTACGACCACAAAGCAAAAGCTTACAAAACAGTACGGTTTTGCCAATGCCGGGCAAAGACGAGTGTGGGATGTTTTGTTCGGGGGGAGTGATTATATAGATTTGAAAGTCGGTGCGGGCGAGAGTAATAAATGGAAGGTTGAAGTCGACTTAACTTTTGATCCGAACAAGGCATGGATGGACGGGCTGGGAACAGCAATAAATGTTACTGCTGGGGATATGGGATTGACAAAAAGATTTGTGGATGCGGATCCATCAACGGAGGCTGGCAGACAGGAGAGAGAAACAGTTGAAAAGCAAATTCAACAAATCGGGGGTGTTTTGGCGATGGCGGCTGTCGGACTAGGGCTGGAGCGAGACACGTTGAGCATTAAAGACTTGTCAGCGTGGGCAGTGGGAGTGTCGCTTGAAGGATTAACGTGGACATTGGCTCCAGATGTAAAAGCAAGGCTGATCTCCGAAGAAACGGCTAAGTGGATAAAGTGGCACGGAAAGCCCACCATTAAAGAAGCCGAAATGGTGGTGAGAGGTTGGTTTAGTCAAGTACGTTTGCAACGGGGGGAAAATTGGCAAGACTATTATGAAAGGGATTTGAGAGGGGATCTTCCACCGCAAGATGAAGATTTGATCGCAAGATTGCGTTTCAGAGCGAGTGGGCTGGTTGGACTTCAGGAGGCTATGGAGGTGAAGAAAAGATTAGATTATCGTCGGAGAGATGGCTGGACCAACACTTGGTTTGGAGGAGCAGGCACTTTTAGTGAGCGAGACTGGAGGGAACAGAGGTCCAACAATAAATTTATGATAAACGCATTTAAATTGATGGACAATGGCCATCTCTTGAATATTGCAACTACTCTGAACCTGAATATTTACGAGGCTGGTAAAACTAAGTAGTGCTTTTTGTTAAGTGTCGGCGCCACCTGGTGTTGGGTTACTTGCTCCACCACTACCTAGGGTTCTTTTCGGCCTGGCCCCTTGACCACCAAGAGATGTATATCTATCATCAAGAGCTTTGTTTATAGATTCTCCGGCTTTTTGTCCGGCGGAGGTAAACTGACCGATAGTGTCCTTGACGGTATTTTCGATAAAGTTGCTGGGGTCATCAGATTTACAGAACATGTTCTTGATAGATGATACTATATTCGGAACCATAGACATAAAGCCGACGTAAATAAGGTATTGGAGGAAGAAGTTCCTTGGATATCCATTTTGGAAAATGGGAAGATCAAATCCAGAGCGAATATGGGGGCCGCCGGGAACGTTTTCAAAGCCGGCGAGAGTGACGTTGTCAAAAAGAAGTGAGATGAAGATAGAGAGAACAGCGTAGGAAACAAAGACAGAAGCGTTACCAATGATACACATAATCCATTTTTTAAATCCACCCGTGGAAGTGGGGAGAATGTCCATAATAATCATAATCGGCCCGGCGATGGTCAATAAAATAAGAGATAGATACGCCACTATAAGTTGGCCGATAATACGAGCCCAGAGGTAAACTGACCACATGAAGAAACCCATTATGATGCCCAATAGAGGGGCAACAACAGAAGCTGCACCTATTGTGACCCAGGCAGCAGCAATTGTGAGAACGATCGTAACAATTAATAGAATAATTGCGACCACTATGTACCAAAGTAAAAATCTGCCGACGAAGCTGAACGGTCCGGTCATGTCGGTGACGGCTGCATTGAGGTCATTTATCATAGTAAACCCGGTAACACCCTGAGCAAAGGAGATAAAGCCAAGCACAGCAACTATTACGACGTAAATCATGTCGATGACAAACCCGACGATGGCAAAAGAAAAGGTGACTAAAATAAGTGAAAGGACGAGGCGGGGAATGACCATTTGAATATTGACTGAAGCCTGAGCAGATATTTTTGTCCTAAATATTGTCATGAACCCAGCAACCACGAGAAGCACAACGCCAATAAGATAGGCAACGTTACGGGTGGCTATCCACAATCCACGGACGGTACCCATTCCCAGCTTCTCATAGCCTAACCCTTGGGCATAAGCCGGGGAAGCGATATCAAGTTTGCTGGCCATAAATTTCACTTCATCTACACCAGAGGCAATTTTGTCGGTAAAAATCCAACCTGGAATCTGGGCCATAACTGAGTATGTCTGCCCTATGAAACCATATTTAGGAAGAACACTGGGGATAATTGATGCCGTACCAAAACTGTTAACGGTTTCACCAGCTTCATTGATAGCATCAATAATTTCCGATATCATCTGGAACAACTCAAGGACATCATTGGCTCGAAGCGGCGGGAACAACATAACGACAAATGAGTTAAATATCCACTTAACCTGCGCATAGGTATATCTTTCGCCAAAAATTTCATCAGGGTTAGAGTCGTCAAACACCAGGCGGGCAAATTGTCTGGGGTCAGGGTCGTACCAAGGTTGCGGAGGAGGGGTGGAAAAAGCCACGCGGGCAATTTGATACACAACGGCTTCACAAAGGCTGATATTGCCATCAAAGACAGTGTTGGTAATTAATCCCCCAAAAACGGAGCAGGTATATCGAGCTCCGGGCGGATCCCCAGGAGGGGAACCACTACAGTAAGGTTCTTCAGCGTTGGGGGGACACTGAGCCTGGACCGATTGAAGGGGTTTGACAAGAATGGACGAGAAAACGGTAACGAAAGTGAGCAAAAAAAGGAAGGCGGTTTTAGCAAACTTTTTCATTTTGATATTTATACTTTAGTGCAACGGGTGTTAATAGGCAATATTGATTAGCTAGTTATGGAAAAGGAAAAGCGCAGCTGCCGCCGATCCAACCCCATTTTTGGATAAGGCCGTTAGCATAAACATCTGAAGCGGCAGTGGGGATACAAGAGTTTCCAACTAAAAACATGGCAGCAAAGACCCTTGCCCCTCCATAGGTACTGATTGCGGAGGCACACATGGAACGGTAAGCATTTACTGTTTGAAGGAAGCCGGTTATTTGCTGATCGAAGTTGTTGGGCGTGCTATACGGGCCGACATGAATACCGAAATCTTCGACCGGTGTTGCCCATAAGTAATTGCTGGAGTCTGACTCGTTGAGCCAGATTAGTAGAGCCAGACCCGGATTAACACCAGCTTCTCCGGCGCGAAAGACAACGTCGTTGTAACACAAAGCGGCGTGAGTTCCTTCTGGCATTGAGGTCCAATCTTCAGCAATACGAATATAGTTGTCACGGTTAACACAGGCCGCGTTTTGTTCACCGATGGAGACGTTGCAATTTATACCTGCCGCGGATTGAGAAGCTGATCCGGTTGTCCAACCAACAAACCCGCGAGGACGCAGTAGACGTTGAAGATTAAGATTATCCGGGTTAGGCAAACCCAGAATATTATCAGCAAGACTGCCAACATGAGGGAAGTAGAGAGCACCACTTCCGCCTTCGCCCGCGGTATAAGAGGTATTGTCCAGATCATTTGTGGCGGCGGTGTAGGTCGAGACTGATGTGGCAGGAACGGTATTTTCTCGACCCGATTTGAGGCTCCAAGAACTGGAAGCGGAGAGGGGGAGTTTGGGTAACCAGCGCTTGAGGAGCGACTGTGGATTGGTGACTAGCAAGTCATAAACTTTTTCAATAAGGGGAGTTTCAGTAAAAGGGTGGACACGAGCGGCCGAGCGCAGGTCAATAGTCGGCCAGCTGGGACAACTGCCCAAGGTATGTGGTTCCCAAGCACAGTATGGCTGTTGAGCGTTGCAATCAGTTTCGTTTCCGATAGCAGAACAGACAGTAGCATAGTTAGGGTCAGTAAAGGTACAGGTAAAAACTCCGGGTGGGCAAGTACCCCAACAACAATCACCGGTACCTATGCCATCACATTCATTTCCCTCCTCTACACACGAACCCCGATCGCGACAATTGCCCCGGGGCGGGTTGCAATTGCAATCAATAACCAATTGCGGAGTATATTGAAAGAGTTGGTAATAGGTGAGGGTGGCATTCACTTCTTGGCCGATAAGACTATCAGCTTCATTGGTACGAGTGTCGTCGATGTCACATAAGGCATCTAACGGAACATATAATGGGGTAGGTGCTGGCTGGCCTTCCCGAACCGAGGTGTTGCGGATTAGGTGGCCTTCGGAATAAATGCGAAGATAACCGATTTGCCCCGCCACATCCTGAGCATTGTAAACCGGAACGCCGGGATTACGATCGTCTTCTCCCTGGACGATAGTACTGTCTGCGATTCCCTGATGTTCGGTAATTCTTTGTGAAACTAAATCGGGATCGTCGTATGAAAGTCCAGACCGATATTCAATGGGGATACCAGTGGGGCGGCGTGTTGGTGCGGGCGATACGGAGCTTGTGGGAATACACCAGTGCGGATTACTATTGGCGCAATCTTGTGGAGATCCAGAGTGGACAGTACAAGCGTCATATGAAGTGTAACCCGGGCCACAGTTAGTAGCGTTAGGGTTTACGCTGCAAACAGATGTGCTGGTTTGGTATACACAGTCGAAGGTGTTCGATGGCGGAACAGCTGTGGGAGTTGGCCCGGTAGGAATACACCAATGGGGATTGCTATTGGAACAGTCGAGAGCGGAGGATGAATGAGGAGAACAAGCATCATATGTGGTGTATCCGGGTCCACAATTATTGGTGACGGGATTCACGGAACAAGAGTAAGTACTGGGGTTATATATACAACCAAAAGTATTAAAAGACTGAGATGGTATGGGCGTGGTGGGGATGCCAACGGGGGTGTGGAGGGCGTTAGCTAAACTGGATAAGGCTATTGCGGCACGAAGATGAGGAAAATATAGTCGGGAATCTGACCCGGTATTAATAGTTAAGCTCATGGAAAGGATTTGGCCGTTTATATCTGTTGGCTGCAGAGAGGGGATAAGACTAACAGTAAATTCGCCGGTAGTGTCTTCGAGCGAAGAAAACGGAACATAACGCATAATCCAATCGTCATTTTCGTCGACCGAATTTAAACGACGACGGGTGTTACTGGTAGCGCAGGACTCAGCTAAGTCGGTACGAAAAGCTTCAATAACTTGGCCGAGCCGGGCCAGATTAGACTGGCCAAGTTCAATAAAAGTGGAAAAGACATCGACAGACCTGTTAATACCAATTTGGGCAAATACCAGAGCGACATTTGCTGCGGTAAAGTCGTCTTCGGGGAGGAAAGCCGATCTGATCAGGGCGCGGCCGACCATCCAGAGACGGGAAATATCGTGTTCGGCTAAATCAAAAATTAAATTTGCCATAGCCAAGGGGCTAGTGACAAGAGCGTTAAAAAAGAAGCGAATAACTTCCCTGAGTGCGTTGATAATATACGCGGCGTCTATGTTTCTTTGACAAGCTACTAAATAGTTGTGATACATAGATCCCGGTCCCGTTTCAGCCATGGTAACTTTGAGCGGATCACGGAATTCTTTTGGATATAGCTTGTTAAGCGGTCCAGAAAAGGTGGTGATTTGTTTCCGGTCATCATTTTCATAATGAATGAGAGGTTGCTGACTAGATTGATAAACAGTGCCGTTTAAATACCAACTGAGGTAGCCGTTTACTTTGTCGGCGTCGACCAGCTCATCCTGAGTGTTGCCGGAGAACGGTAATTCAACTGAGGACAAATCAAAATGAGTGTTCCAGGTAATCCTCTGAACAAAACAAACAGCGTTGTGGTCATTTGAACAACGGAAATAATCTGTTCTACCATCGGCGTCAAGTTGTTGACGGATTTCAGCGTCAGCGAGGGGGTTTGCGGGCATGATATCCATATTGCAGATATTCATTACATCATCCGCCGGAGTGGTGCCAACGACGTTTAATGATTTGGCACATTTATAAGTGATGTATTTATTTTCCGGGTCAACGGAGAGGGGGGCTTCAGGATCTTTTTTAGGGATTAACGGATCACACGGGTTGCCAGGATATGGGCGAAGTGGGTGAAATTCACTTCCACCGCCAGTGGTGGAAGCACAGGGAAAATTGAAGGGGTGCGGCCAAGGGGGTTGAACGTAGCTTTGGTAAGAACGAGAACTAGCTGCGGTGGGAGTTTGGGCTTGGACAAAGGAAGGAAAAAAGAGAAGAATCAGGGTAAAAAATACAGAAAAAAAAGTGGGCATGGAATCATTGTAGCAGAGGATAAATTATATACATGCTCCTGCCTGGCGATTGATACAGATATCAAATACAGTGACATTGATCCCCAAGAATGTGCCGATTAAGCCAAGAATAACCCAGGCGGAGAGAGAAATGATTAAACCACCCAGGGCATAGGTGAGTGTTTGCTGTGCTAATGTGGTGGCTTGTTTATCGGCACCTGCTGATAAGTAACGGTAACCGCCATAAAGCAGCATGCCGAGCGAAGCTAAGGAAATAAGCGGAATTATGATACGAAGAAGGTTAGAAAATATCGCATTCAAATCCTCGATTTCTGCAGGAGGGGCATCGTTTTGGGCGTGGGCGGAGTTGGCTAATAAAAAAAAGAAGGTAAATATATACGAGAAAATAGACATGGTGTTGATTTGATATTAGTTTAATAAAACAATCCCGGCAAGAGCCGGGATTGTTTGTCGATCGGACTTGACGGTTACTCGGTGCCAATCGTTTGCAGATTGACTTGAATAAGGTCGACGCCGAACAAAACTCTGATGATATACAGCAGAGCATAAGCTGAGAAGACGATGGCCAAACCGATTAAGGCCGCAGTAATCTTTTTGCGGGCTTTTTCAGTACCTTCTTTATCTCCTCCGGCCAAGATCCATTGCAGACCACCCCAAAGCAAAACAACGAAGGAAATCACTCCAGCAACACCCAACATGATATTAAGAATGGTTCTTAACATGTCAGACGGGGTGAAAGCGGTTAGAGGGGCGAAATCTTCGGAAATGTTAGCGATTGAGGCTTGGTCCCCACCATCAATAGACTGGAGTTCAACCTGGGCTAAAACATTTGCGGGATGAGCTATAAATGGAATTGCAGCAACGACTGAGGAAGCAATTTTTTTAAAGTTCATAATTTGATCCTCACCTCCATTTCAGGAGAAAGTATAGCACAAATGGCCAGGGGAGCTCTAATTTCCGAGGTTGGCAATTCGGAATTCCAAGAGATCTACTTGGAATAGCGCGCGGAGAATAAAGACAATGGCGTAGGCTGAAAAGACGATGGCCAATCCGGTCAAGGCAAAGATGATTTTTTTGCGGGCTTTTTCCGCGGCGTCTTTGTCACCGCCGGAAGTAATCCACTGAAATCCTCCCAGGAGCAGGAAAATGAAAGCGGCAACACCCGATCCTCCGAGCAACCAAAGAATGGATGTGCGGACATACTGACCAGGGCGAAGGTTGTAAAGATTGGTAAATGGTGATGCGGGATCCTGAAGATTGATAACGCTTTGAGCTGAAGCTTTACCCACTGAAATTAGGAGGGCAAAAATAAAGAAAAAAAGCGTTTTTATTTTTGACATGGGCTGGTTTTTAGTTTAGCGGAAGTATCTTCCGGTTACAAGTTAATTAGGGGCAGGCGTAAGAGCAGGTGATGGGTGGACAGCTGGTACTGCCAGTCGGATCACTCCACCCAGAGCTAGTGCAAGAGTGACACTGGCCGTCGTCTCCCAAACCAATTTGGCCGAGACTGGCGCATTGCATGGGTTCGGTATTGCACGGACAAGGACCACCTTGAGTGCTGGGGGTAGGTTGAGGATCGGGGTTTGAGGTAGGATTAGGACCTGGGCCAGGTCCTGGTCCGCCTCCACCTCCTCCGCCGCTGGCGTTTTGACCAAGTGGAGAAAGAATGATCCTAATGGGATCGATGCCGAAAAAGGTTCTAACCGCAAAGAAAATTGCATAAATCGAGAAAACGAGAATAAGACCAAGTAAAGCGTTGGCAATTATTTTCCGGGCTTTTTCGGCCACATCTTTGTCGCCGCCGGAAGTAACCCACCTGATGCCGCCGATAAGAAGAAAAATTAAAGAAGCTACACCGGCGATGCCTAAAAGTGAATTAAGAATAGTACGAACATATTGGGAAGGAGTGATGTCCTGAAGAGTTTGAAAGTTGACGTTGGCAGTGGTAATTCCGACCTGATCAGTTTGAGCGACAACCGAGGAGATGCCGGCAAACAAAAAAGTAAGTATAAATGCGACACCAAACAGTTTTGGCATAGATCAGGTTCCCAGCGGGCCAATGTTAAAGCCGATCAGATCGACATTGAAGAGGACGCGGAGAATAAACAGGATGGCGTAGGCCGAAAAGACAACCGCCAAACCAATCAAAGCGTTAATAATTTTTTTGCGGGCTTTTTCAACAGCATCCTTGTCGCTACCGGCAGTAATCCACTGAACTCCACCCCAAAGCAAGAAGATAAAGGAACCAACGCCAGCTGCCCCAAGAAGAAGATTAATTGCAGTAGTGACGTAAGAAGATGGGGTAATATCACCCAAAAAATCATATCTGGCGTCTCCTGTAACTATAGTGACTAAGTTTTCGTCCATTTTTTACGGATAAGGTGGGGCGGCCGGACCTCCGCCGCTTTCTAATTGGGGGAAATTAAATTGAGTTAGGGAAATTCCAAAGACCGTACCCACGACCCAGGCAACGGCATAGACTGAGAGCAAGAGGATGATGCCTATGACAGCATTGCGAATTTTGGCGGTAGCTTTTTGGACTGATTCCTTGTCTCCTCCGGCTGAGATGTATTGGTAACCGGCAATAAGGAGGTTGATGAAAAAATATATGCCCCCAATACCAAGTGCTGTAGTAATAATGTTGCGAAGCAAGAGTTGGACCATGACACTGGGGGCGGTGCCACCGTCGGCAGCGTCGGCCGCATTTCCGATTTGGGCATTAATGACAGGGTTGATTATTTGAAATAGGGAGAAAAACATAATATTAAGGGTTAGGATTTACTATACGAGCAAATGTAACATGGAAGTTGAATATATCTAAACCAAAGAAACTACCCATTAATCCGAGTAGGGCATACGAAGCCACGATTACAAGCAATCCGAGTACGGAAAAAATCAATCGTTTCTGGGAACTTTGAACGGTCGCCTTTTCACCCGAAGCACCGATCCATTGGAGGCCGGCAATAATAATCTGAAACAGAAACCACAGGGCACCAATAATAGTAAGCAGCCCAATCAGACTGGAGATAAGCACTTCTGTGCGAGTGAAGGCATAGTAATAGTTATCAGGACCTCTTTCAAAGTTGCCCAACGGGCCATATGAATTTATGCTGCCGAGGGGGACTGCCTGAGCGAGAAAATCTCTCATGGAGTTACTGTTTGCGGGCCATAAATAACAGGGTTAATAAGCAGATCCCAACCATCGGGACCAAAGATGACAAAGCCCATAAGGCCACCAATAAGGATCGAACCAGCGACAATGAGCAAACCGAGAAAAGATCTCCAAATGCGATCATGTGCGTTTTGAACTTTTTTGGCGTCTCCTTGGGCACTAAGATAGCCGAAGCCAGCAAGTACCAAATTAAGCAACGTGTAGAGACCGGCGATGACGACTGCAAATCTGATTAGTGAGGTGAAAAGGACAATCAGTCCGCCGCCGGTATCGGTTTGGTATCCGGCGGTACCAGGGGACAGAATTGTAAAGGGATTATTAATAGTGCCAAAACTTCCGCCCATTGTGTTATTTAGGTTACTAGTGAACTAATAAAATTGATACCGGTAATCGTGCCGATAATTTGTAGTATAAAATAAGCGGCAACGACAAGCAACAAACCAATTGCTCCTTGGGTGATGCTTCTTTGAGCTTTTTGTGCAACTTGGACAGAATCCATTTGGCCGCTATTAATGACATATTGGTAACCGCCATAAAGAATTAAAAAAACAAAGAAAACTCCAGCGATTACCATAGCATTGGGAAGGAGTAGGGAAATCACACCGCCAATATTGCCGTTTCGAAAAGTGGTGGCGTTGGGATTGTATAAGAAAAATTCATTTGGAAGATTTACGGCTTGGGCATTCGTTGTGTGGGGAAAAAACAAGATAGAAACACTGTCTATGAGTAATAGCGAAAACAGGGACGGTTTCATACAAGATCAGCTCCGGTGATAGTTTCTAACATTTGGAGGATAAAAAAGGCAGCAATTATAATAATCAAGCCCAGTGCGGCGTTGGTCAACTGTTTGGTAACCTGTTGAATTCGACCTTCATCTCCAAACGCGGTCATATATGAGACGCCAGAAATAATTAATTGATAAAAGAAGTATAGTCCGGCGGCGGAGATAGCGAAAAGGAGAGCACGACTCATTACATCAGATGGGAGAGTGTTATAGTCCGTAAATTGGGTGCTGGGGTTGCCAATACCACTGATTTGGGCGAGTTTCATAGTAGGGTATAAATTATACAGAAAAACCAAATGAGCCGGTGCCGAAAATCCGAACACCGACGAAATTGAAAATCAATATTGCGATGGAGATGATAACCAAACCCAGCAGAGCTGAAACCATAAATGATTTTGCATCATTTACCCGTTTGGGGTCACCAGAGGCAGTGACCATAAGAAAACCAGCGTAGGCAATGGTGACAAAAGCTGCGCCAGCAGCAATGCCAACTGACCAGGTAACGATCTGATTGATAAAAGTCTTGGGTTCGGAGGCATTGATACAACCAATGGAGGTGCGAACATTTCCAGGAGTTGAGTTGCAAAAAACTTCTGTCGTGTCTACAACGGGAGCTGTGGCAGGGAGGGAGGTTTGGCAGGTTTGTTGTTCCGCAAACGTACCACAACATTGAATGAGGACAAGGTCATTGTCGTAACAGCCCCAAGTATCAATGGGGCAGGCGGCGTTGGTAGGAGCGACACAAGCTGCCTTTGCTTGAGTAAGAAAAAAGAACAGTTGTAGGACAATCGACAGAGATATAAAACTGAAGATTAGTGTCCGATGCGTTTTTATCATGGTCTATTGTTTTAAGTGTAGCACGTCAGAGGACACATGAGTACGTTGATTTTTCGGCCGATAATTATGGAGGTTAAGGATTAATTACAGATTAAAACCAAAGGTCGTTAAATTAAGCACACGAACACCAATAAAGTTAAATATCAGTATGCTGAGTGCGATTGCAATGTAACCAATTAATGAGCTGGAAAGAAGTTGTTTCGCCTGGGTTATTTGGTCTTCTGATCCTGCAGCTGTGGTAAAAAGATATCCGGCGTAAATAATACAGAGGAAAAGAATTCCAGATCCCACTCTAACGGTTAATCCAAGCACCTGACCAATAAGAGCTTTGGTATCTGAGGCATTAATGCAACCAATGGCAGTGCGGATTCCTGATGTGGATGAAAACGGATCACAGAAGATTTGAATATTGTCGGTTGTGACGGGTGGTGGAGATCCTCCAACAATACAGGGCTGTGGGGATGCCGTGGTGCATTGTCCCACTGAGAGGACGAGACAAACGTTGTTGTCCCAAGTGAACCCGGAGTCACAGTTACTGGTTTGGACCATGCATCTACCCGTGGATGAATTCCAGTTGCATTGAAAAGTATTGGGAGGGTTGACCGGATTAACTATACAAGGAAAATTACCAGATGCCTGGCACGCGGCTGCGGTGCTGTGAACACCACATTCCGTACCCGGCATGTATCCGGAACCGCAGTTGCTTACCGATCCGCAGACCCCGGGAGATGAACGCCAAGCACATGAATACGTATTGAGTGGGGTGGCCGGGTCAACAACGCAGGTGTGTGGATTGCCAGTTTCACACACATCTACCGCCAGTCCGTAGCAAGGTGCGGAACCAACGATATATCCGGTATCGCAGTTGGAGTTTTGAACGGAACATTGATTTGCTGCTCCGTTCCAACCACAATTAAATATGCCTTGCGCCGAGATCGGGTTGGGGGTAAAAAAAGTAAGAATGAGTATGGAGATGAAGATAATTGGACGAAGAATTTTCACGGTGTTTTGTTTCAGTTTAGCATAGTATTTTAGACGAGTTGGCGGTGGTATCAGTTTGATACAATAGGTTTCTACAGAATATGTTTATTTTTAATAGAAAAAATGTTTTAAGTTTTTTTTTAGTTGGGATATTGATTTTTGGAATTAGTCATAAGTCGGTACAGGCGGAGGAGTGTGACAGTCCGGGGCAGTTGACGGATTCAACTGTGATTACTGGGTGTATTAGTAAATATAACGGAATACTGGATGCGATTGCTAAAGCGAATACGACTAATAAACAACAACTACAAGGGTTACAGTCACAGTTGGCCAAACTACAGGCACAAGTAAAAAGTTTGGACGGGCAGCTGAAGGTATTGGAAAAAGGGATATTCGACCGGGAGGTAAAAGTGGGGGTGAAAAGAGAATTATTATCGGCAAAAGTGAAGCAGGATTATTTGCGCAAGCGGGAAGAGGGGGTAATGAGACTGTTGTTTTCCTCTCACACGGCGGCAAATTTTTTTAAAGATGCGGTTTACCGAAACCGATTGGCGCAAATGGACCAGGGAATAATACAGTCGGTTATCGGCGAGATTGCCAGTTTGGATCAACAATCGACTAATTTGGCAGCGCAAAAGGTGAAATTAGCAGGGTTGCAGACACAGGTAGATAAGCAGGCGGATTTTTTGGAAAAAGAGGTGGCAAAAGCCAGCCAGTATGAGGCAGACTTGGGAGGAAAAATATCGGCTTTGAACGCCCGGCAACAGGCGTTGTTGGCGGAAAAGACGGGGACGTTTACGACTTCCGTTGGGGATGTGCCGTTGGCTGACGATCCGGCATCGCGACCGGATTACAATCCGGGCTTTTCGCCTGCATTTGCAATGTTTTCTTTCGGAGCACCACATTTTAAAGGAATGAGTCAGTACGGAGCGTATGGCCGGTCAAAGGCGGGGCAATCGGTAGAAACAATTCTTAAAGCGTATTACGGAAACGGAATTGAAATTAAAAAAGATTATTCGACGAGCATAAATATTACGGTCAGCGGTTACGGAACCGTGGATATTGAAACATACACGAAAAGAATTTATGAGATGCCGACATCGTGGGGGGATAAAGGCGGAATGGAGGCACTTAAAGCTCAGGCCGTAGCAGCCAGATCGTATGCATTGGCCCGGACAAATAACGGGGCAAGTGCAATTTGCGCTACCGAAGCGTGTCAGGTGTATAAGCCGGCCAATAAGGGCGGGAAATGGGATGAGGCAGTTAATGCGACCAGAGGTTGGGTGCTTGTTGCCGGGGGAAAACCATTTTCGGCTTGGTACGCTTCGACCTCCGGAGGATATCAAGAATCTTATGCGTTCAATGGATATTCAACGCCCGGGTTTTGGGACACAACTTCAGATTGGACGAGGTGGGCAGACGGGGCGTGGGAGAAAGCCGGAGAATCACCATGGTTTTACAAGGGGTGGTATAAATCCCGGTCGGGAAAAACCTGCGGGCGAAGCCATCCATGGTTAACTCAAGCTGAGTTTTCAGACATGGTCAACGCGATAATAGTCGTTAACGCCGGAGGCGACGTAAGCGGAATTTATCCCGAAGACGTGCGCAGCTGTTGGGGTGGGAATGATAACCCCTGGAGCAAGGACAGATTAGCAACAGAGGCCGATAAACACGGCGGGCGGGTAACAAATGTGTCCGGAGTGAGGGTAGAACATGGGAGTAATGGGGTGACAAGCCGGGTAATTTTGACAACAAACAGAGGGGAAGTGGCAATTTCCGGATCGGTGTTTAAAAAAGGATTCAATTTAAGAGCGCCTGGGGCATTGGCTTTAAAGAGCGGACTGTTCAATATCGAAAAGAAGTAGCTGGAATGGTAATATCTAAGTTAAGTATGCCGGACGTATATACAGCGGACGAAAAACCTGAAGTTCCGGTTGTAGCCCAACCAGACGAGCAAGTAAAGAAGGCGGCAGAATCCGGCCGAGAACAGGAGATAAAAAACCACATTGATGATGTATTGAAACGGGTGGGTGAACATCCCAGAAAAGAATTGGGCGGGGCATTTACGGTGTACCCAATGGCTAAATTTATCCAAAAACAGAACGATGAGGAAGTGGTGTTGATGCTGAGGGCACATCCAATTACCAATCTGAAATGGATAGCCACGGTTATCGGCGCGTTGCTGCTTCCGGAAATATTGAATGCTTTGGGAGCCTTTTCCGGAATTCCCTTTAAGATTATTTTTGTGGGCAGACTGGTGTGGTATTTAATGATGCTGGGGTTTTCGTTTGAAAAGTTCTTAAATTGGTATTACTCGGTATTTATCGTGACCAACGAAAGGGTTGTGGATATCGATTTTGTGAATTTGTTGTACCGGGTAATGTCATACGCTAACTTAAACCACATTGAGGAACCGTCGATGTATTCGGGCGGATTTGTGAGATCATTTCTGAAATACGGAGATGTGCACGTGTCTACCGCGGCGGAGAATCCGTCGCTTGAAGCCAAAGCAGTTCCACACCCTGACAAAGTAGTGCGGATTATTTCCGAATTAGCGGAAGACCTGGAGAAAAGGAGGGAACTTGGAAAATAGTGCAACACCAGCAGGATTTGCGTGGGTGGAGAACTTTGTCATTGTAGGACCAGAGTTAATTTTAAAGGGATTTTTGATAGTGGGACTATTAATGTATACGTTTTTTGCACTGGTCGTTTTAAAACAGGTGGGAATAATGACGGAAACATTTGAGTCCGATGTTAATCCGGCAGTGAAAATGTTTGCCTGGATCCATCTGATGCTGGCACTGTTTTTATTGTTCGTGGCGATAATTGTGTTGTGAGGATATCCAATCGTGCCTGTGGTATTCTTGAAAGAGTATGAGAGAGGCAGTGGGGAAAATGGTGGGAAGTTTAGGAGGAGGGTTTTGGGGGCAAGTACACGACTACATACCAGATGATGAGGACAAGGCAGTAAGAAGAGGCAGATTATTGGCAGCTGTGAGTGTGGAGCTGGGGGAAGAACGGGAGTTGGTGGAGCTGGTCGAGACAGGAAGAGAAATATTAGGAAGATTGCATGAGCTGTATTACGGGGGTGAGGACGAGGGGCCAATGCAAGCGTTGCGAAAGGCGATGGAAAAAACCGTAGAGGAGTTTGAACAAGTGGATATCGCCGGGCTGGCGATAGTCGGTAATTATGTGTATGTTGGGACAGGAGGCAGAGGCGGCGTGTGGGCAACAACGGGAGATAGGCAGGGATTTATAAGTAAACCTGCCGGGAAAGCGGGAGGGATAAGTGTGCTAAGTGGGCCCAAAAAACCCGGGATGTGTTTCTTGGCCGGAAATGGGGATTTATGGGACAACCTGGCTAGTGAAGATAGGGAAGCGGTGATGCGAGTGGCGGGCCCCGACATGGAAGAGGCGGTGGAACTGCTGACCACAAAAACGGGCAACGGAGGTAAGGGGAAAGTAGCAATAATCCTAAGAATTCCGGAAGCAGTTCCGGAGGCGGAAGAACAAATAGTCGAAGAAGTGAGGGAAACACCCGAAAAGCCGCAGAAGGCGAACAGACTTATGGAGGCGTGGAGGAATTACAGAGAAAGAATATATGTGAATAGGGGAGACAAAGAAACACAGCGGAAAAAGGCCCGAATAGTAGGAATAGGGTTTTTGGTGCTGTTGTTAATTATGGTCGGGGCGGGGCAGTTAAGGGGAAAAAATGTAACCGAGCAGAAGACTGCCAAGAGCGGAGAAATAGAACAATTAACGGCTGATTTCCGGGAGGCGATGGCGATGGCTGAGGTAAATCCGGGACGAAGTAAAGAATTGCTGGAAAAAATTAAGATAGAGATTGAAAAATATAAAACAGAAAAGAATCCTGATGCCCAAATAACGGATATCCTTTCTCAGTTTGACGGAGTGTGGATGACGGCAAATGGTGTGACAAAATCGGAGACGACGGAATTGGTAAATTTGAGTTTAGTGAGGGAAGGGATATCAGCCGGGGCAATGGCGTGGTCCGGGGATAAATTGTATGTTTTGGATACGGCAGGGGGGCGGGTGGTGGAAATTGATGTGACAAAAAGTTCAGGGAAAATTGTGGGCGGAGGGGTTGACGGGGCGAAATTAATTGCCGGGTACCCCGGCAGGGTGATGGTATTGGGGGGCAACGGCATATCCCAGGTAGGAGCGGCAGAAGTAAAAGTAAAAACAGATACAAAATGGAAAAATATTACCGGGATGGGGATGTTCGCCGGGAATATTTACCTCCTGGACGCCGGAGCGGGTGAGATTTGGCGATTGGCAGTGAAGGGTGACGGGTATGCGGCTGGACAAGAGTGGTTAAGCGATGATAATGATCGGGAGGGGATTAAAGCTGGGACTGGGATGACAATAGACGGGAGTATTTGGGTTGTTGGGGCGGGGAGAATAGACAAATATACGCGAGGGGTAAAGGACAGTTATGAAGTGAGTGGATTGGAACAAATGTGGGGTGAAGGGGCAAAAGTATTTACGAGTGATGAGACGGAAAAAGTGTATGTATTGGACCCGATGAACAGCAGGGTAGTAGTGTTGGGTAAAGACGGTAAGTACCAAAAACAGTATTTAGGTGAAGGATGGAACGGGATGATGGATGTTGCGGTCGAAGAAAAGAGTGGTACGATGTTTTTATCGGGGAATGATAAAGTGTGGTCGGTAAAACTATGAAAGTAGTTAATAAGCAAGCGAATTTTGATTACGAATTAGGCGAAAGGATTGAAGCGGGGATTGAGTTGTCCGGGGCAGAGGTGAAGTCGTGCATGTTGGGACAAGTGGATATGGGGCAGGCAAGTGTACGGATGAGAGCAAATAAGTTTGGGGGGGTTGAGGCCTGGATCTGGAATTTGCACATCTATCCTTATAAACACGCTGATAATACCAACTATGATCCAAAACGGCCGAGAAGACTGCTTATGCATCAAAAGGAAATTTCCGATCTGACTGTGCGGATGAAACAAAGCAGCCGGATGGCGGTGCCAACCGCAATGTATACAAAAAGCGACAGGGTGAAGGTGGAATTGGCTTTAGCCAGAGGAAAGAAAAAATATGAAAAGAGAGAGGTAATAAAGAACCGGGATTTGGATAGGGAACTGAAGAAAATGACAAGTTGAAAAGAATTTTGGACAAGGAATTGGGATTTTTAAAAAATCAAGTTGGGGGAGGAGATGCCGGAGGTTTCGTTTTATGTTGGTTAGGTTGGTTTTTATGAGCTGCTGTCACGCTAATGTGCTATATTGGACTAATGTCAGGTGATGTATTTGAGGATCAGGAAGCAAAGACAGGACAAACATATTCAGTCCCTTTGACGGAGGCGTCACCGTCTTTACTTGATGAACAATATGGAATTCCATATGAAAATACATCTCTGGCCTTGGAAACATGTGATGAAGTAAAGAAAGCTGGAGGTAGGGATTTTACTTTGATGGTTTTTAACCGCCCCAATGAATCTGTCCGAGAACTGGTGGGTTCGGCGTTATCTCAATTGGCAGGAATACAGAGGGAAGTGGATTTGGGGGAGATTGTGCAGAAAGTCCTGTCGGGCGATACAAAAGCCGGTATTGTATCGAGTTATGGCTTGTTTATAGGTTCAGGCCAAAAAGTGGACGAGACTGCTAGACGGGAGTTGACTGGGGCAAAGATTGTTAAAGACGGGGCAAAAGCCGTATTTGATGTTTCGGGAAATTGTCCCAAGCTTACGGTGTCACGTTTTACTTTTGGCGAGTAGTGTTGTTTTTTTACCTCTTCCCAAAACTGTTTCGAATGAAGTCTTTGACTTGAGACGCTCTGGTTCGCACTTTTTGGGGTAATTCCTCACCATGTCTGATGTCTATTTGTCTTGAATGTTGCCCCAAATCCGTCCGGGGATAGGTTTCTACATATATCGCTCCATCTTTGCCAATTCCGATGCCTGTTTTAGCGGCTGTGGTGATTTCTTTTCCTCTGGCTTCAGCCGCCGCCAATTCTTCTGCGGTTGCATGGTCTATAACTCTTTCAAGAGCTAGTGTGGAGTTTCTATCGCCTTCAAGCACCTCTTTCGCATCTTGGAGGAGGATTTGTAAGGCTCCTAAGAAGGTTTCCCCTCGATTAGCCATGTTTCCAGGAGGTCCAGCTTTACTTACAGCCTCAGCTACTTCGGTAATTCCAGAGTCTACGAGCTGCCTAACTTGCTCTTTAGTAATTTCACCAGATGCGCCTGGTCCCAATAGCGATTGTCTGGCTTTTATGTATGCTTGTTCGCTATCAGTGAGAGGGGCTTCTTGTCCCACTTTAATAATACGGATCTGGCTTCTTGGCTCTATAAGTATGGGTCTTCTTATTTCTCCTGTATTTTCCATATAGTTGGGTGGAGATGGAGGGAGTTGAACCCTCGTCTGTATAGATTTGAATTCCAGTTGTTACAAGTTTAGTTGAAATAAAGCTTTCAACGGCTTTCGGTTGATTAGTCTTTTCTTTTGTGAAGCCAACCAAAAGTAACTTACCAAAAGAGCATCCCGATTTGGTTTAACTCCACATAGGTCAACAATCGGAAAAATTGAACCTAAGAGAGCCAGATCGTACCGGCTTAAGCGAATGCCGCGGAAGGTGCGAACTGGTTGACAGCCATGAACGGATTGATCTTCGCGATCAGACCGTCAAAACGTGCTTTTAAATTAGCACTTTGGTTTGAACTTGTTTTACGAGTGAATTCAGCCTCGGCTTGCTGGAAATTTCAAAGTACCTACACATCGAAACCCGTCATCCCCAATAGCTGTGTATTTTAGCATTTTCGAGCTTAAAAAGCCAGTTTTACAGGTTTAAGATGGAAGGGTGAACCTTGTGGACTTTTTTTACCCCAAAAAATGTTTAGAGTGTGGCCGGACGGGGAGTTACGTGTGTGAGAAATGCGAAGTGGGAATGTGGGAGGAAGAACAAAGATGCCCAAGCTGCGGGGGACGGTCTGTAAACGGGGAAAAACACGCCCGGTGTGCGGATTTGGGACTGGAGGGGGTGGTTAGTTACCTGGCGTTTGAGGGTTTAACAAAGCGAATAATTGAGACGGCAAAAGTCAGGCAATACTTTGACGTATTGGACAGGATAATACCTTCAAGACAGGAAATCGAAGCCAGAGCCGATATGGGTAAATTTAGGCAATTTGTGCGGAATAATCCGGTGGTAGTCCCGGTGCCCCTGTGGGTGGGCACAGAAAAAAAGAGGGGATTTAATCAAGCAGAGATAATTGCGAAGAAATTGGCGGTGAATTTGGAGCTGAAAAAAGAAAACCTATTGGTGAAGGTAAGGGACACAGGTGAACAGCAAGGAAGAACGAAACAAGAAAGGGCGGATGCCGTAAAGGGAGCGTTTATGATCAAAAACGAGATTAATTTCAAGGCGGTAGTAATCGTGGATGATGTGTGGGCAACCGGAGCGACTTTGAGAGAATGCGGCACAGTGTTGAAGGCCGCCGGAGTAAACGAGGTGTGGGGATGGACGCTGGCGGGGTAAAAAACGAGAGAAGATTCGTATTTGGGATGGGTTTTTGAGAAAATGGGCTGTCTAGGAGGATATGCCGATCGGTTAAGGCAATGGTTTGCTAAACCATGACGGGGAAACTCGTCGGAGGGTTCGACTCCCTCATCCTCCGCTAAATACATATAAACCGCTTTTGACTTTTAAAATTGCTGGTCATAGAATGCAATTTAATGATTGAGCAAGAACACCCTAATTGGCCGTCATCAGAAGAGGTAGAGGAAGAATTGAAGAATTACCTCAAAGATGCAGAACTGGGATCAGTTCGGAATTTGGCACTCCGAAATTTCCATAGCGAGCACAGGGCAAGTGAGGGCATCACAAGGGTCATGTCATCCTTATCGGAGGCAAGAAGAGAGAAAAGCGATGAGCAAAGAGTACAAGAGTTAGAGAGCGATTTACGAATCGCAGAGATGGGATTAGCACTGCTTAAATGGGAAATATCGAAGCGGTGTGATGAAATGAAGGGATATGAAAAAGCGTACTATCATATTTCTGGAATTTTCGAAGAATTGGGACAATTTATTGAAGCCGAATTGGTAAAAAATAATCCAACAATGTCGGAAGCCGAGCGAGAATTTCGCATTAATGCGCGATGGGATGAGGTCTTGCAAAACACAGTAGAATTATTGTGGAAAGTCGAAGACAATCCGTAAATTCCTTTAGGACGTTAACGTACTCGCGTCAACGGAAGACAACTTGGGCATAGTTATTCGCCATGTCGCTGAACGCTCTCTAATCCCAGATCTTGTAGTGCCTGCTTTTGTTTAAGGGACAATGAAGCGTCAATAGTATTTAGATAATCTGTAATTATTGATTTTGATGCGTTATTTAAAGCTGTCTGAATATCCTCGGCTGAAAAGTGGCTTTGAATCATTTGTGAAGCTTTTTCAGGGTCAAAGTCAGAAGTTTTAATTTCTTTATACTTCTCCTGCTCTTCCGCGGGTAAACTTTGCACTAAATCCAAAATGGCCTGGTCTTTTATCAGGTTTAGGAATTCATTTGCTCCCTGTTCTAAATCATCCTGGTAACCAACAATTGAGAGTAGCTTGACTAATAATTTACGATCTGGGTTATCGCTCATTTGTTATCCTTTTGCTTGTCAGAATCTATATTTTTATCCGTCTCTTCAGGTTTTTTACCGGTCTCGAACCACAAGTATGCTGCAGGAACAGCTATGCCAATCGCGGTCGCAACGCCGAAAATAATCGCCTGTGTGGTATCTCCGTGAGAGATTGCACCTGATACCCGCATGGTTCCAAACACACCATTTCCCATCAACATTAGTGTCGCAATCCGAATATTGTTTTGTTTTTTAACCTAAAAATCTTTGGTTTGTTGAGTAATGGATTTTTCAACTTCTGGCGTAAATAGATCTGATGGTTTCTTTTCGTTTCCCGTGTCGGAACCGGGTCTTTTTCCTCCTAAACTGATTTCACCCATGCCAAGATTATAATACCGAAACGTCATAAATATCGAAATGTAATAGTATTCAATGTCTCGTGTTAATGTATGATACAGTTGAGAAATGAAGCAAAAAGGAAAGGTGATTTTACTGATTTTTGCGGCTATTTTGGTAATTGTGGGGATGGTTTATGTGTTGGTTGTGCGGGGAACGGTGCAAGTTCAACTGGTGCCAGGGGCAAGAACTCTTTATTCGGGATATGTAGAAATTGAGCCAGTATCAACGGAAGCAATAAAAACAAAATTGGAACAGTTGGGGTGTGGCTTTAATACGTACTCGAAAAGGACAAATGGTGAGTATTGTATGTATGAAAAAGCAAAAGAACCAGAGAATTTTGGAGAAATTATTAACGTTTATGCAAACGGTCCTACATTTGGTCCGTCAGGGTTTGAAATAGCGGAAGATAGAGTGTGGGCGGGGAAAGATATTCCAGGACCGCCAAATCCGGAAAAATTTAAGGAAGAAGTAAGACAGGACGTTCAGTTGCTAGACAGCCTGGTAGTGATTAAAGAAAACTCATGGAAAATAACTGAGATGAAATATCCCTGGACCGTAATTTATTAACCGATTGACATGTGCGGAAGGGGCGAGATTCGAACTCGCGGTAGCCTTTCGACTACAAAGGTTTTCAAGACCTTCGCACTAGACCACTATGCGACCCTTCCTAGTGCGTAAAAATGACTGTTTTTACATTGAAAATTATAACATTCGGTGTGCTATATTAATCTTATGGCTGAAGATATGGGTATTGAGCAAGAAAAAGTTCTCTTGACCTGGAAGGCAAAATCCCGACCTTTTAACCCCGATCAGGAGAGGTCCCGTACGGTGTTGATAGTGTTGGGAGTACTGTTAGTGGTGATATTTGCCTTTGCAGGTGAGTGGATGTTAATCACTTTAATGGCGGCGGGAGCTTTTTATTATTACGCGCAAAACCGGGTGGTCCCGGAGGAAGTAGATTATTCGATAACCAATAAAGGTCTGAAGGCTTTCGGAAGAGTGTATTTATGGTGGGAAATGAGACGATGGTGGGTAGAGGCAAAGATAAACGAGAACTTATTAGTTTTTGATTTGACGACCGGATTAATGGGGAGAATGTATGTTCCGATGGGAAATGTAAAACAACCGGAAGTCGAAAAAGTAATGGCAAAGTATTTGATATATGAGAAACCGGCAGAAACAGCTGTGGATAGGATGACGAAGTGGGTGGCGGAGAAGTTTCCTCTTGAAAACAAAATATAGTTTGGTGCTCTCTGTGAGAATCGAACTCACATCAGCAGTTCCGGAAACTGCTACTCTATCCATTGAGCTAAGAGAGCGGGGGAGACAGCCAGTGAATTATAGCTTAGCGAAATGGCTATTTATTAAGAAAGGTGATGGTGAGCTGGAGAACTGAAGCGAAAGAGACCCAGAGAAGATAAGGGATTTGGATGTAGGTGATCCATTTGGCGTGTGGGTAAATGACTCTCATGGCCCAGATAAGTGTCGCCAGGACAAGCAAAATATCAAGTGCGGCCAGGGGGTTGTTTTTAAGGCCAAACTGGATGGGGGTGAAGGCGGCGTTAAAAATCAGATTGAGGATAAAAGGTATAACTACGGGTGTGCCAATTTTTCTGAGATAGGCAAGGCGAAAAACTGAGCCGAAAGAGATGGCTATCAGCAGATACAGAAACGTCCAAACCGGGCCGAAGAGCCAGGAGGGTGGTGCCCATGCGGGTTTGATAAGCTGAGAATACCAGGTGTAGCTATTCATGCGGCAGTTTTTTGGCTGGCAGTCGTAAGTATAGACCAATTACGCTTATTGCAGTTATACCCGGACACTTGTCCGGGTTTAAGTGCGTGATTTTATTTTATTAATCCAAGTCCGATTATGCCAACCAGGATTAAATACCCGGCGATGAGATAGTTAAGAAATTTCGGAAAAGCAAGAATAAGAATTCCGAAAATTAAAGACGTCAATGGACTTAAATTTGTAAGAGAAAGACTCATTTTTTATCACCTCCTTTTTTAGGTTTTAAGAAAATTAAATTCTTAAACCTAAAACACGAGCAACCAGCACGATGACGGCTATAACTAAGAGTAAGTGGATTAGGCCTCCACCAATTTTGAGGGAAAAGCCACCCAACCAAGAGATAACCAAAACAATTATTAAAATATCCAATAATCCCATTTCTTTCACCCCCTTTCTAATAAGTCGTTCCCCAAGCGAAATAAATAAAAA
>CAYTYO010000002.1:0-48382 GCA_964441445.1 uncultured Gammaproteobacteria bacterium
GATAAACGTCGATAAATAGACATTTTCACAAATAATTGTTTTCACATCGGCAGGGGAGAGGGGACTATCAAAAATAATTAGTCTTTAACTGGGTGAAATTTATGGTGTGTTTCTTCAGCAAACTTATCTGAAGCATGTACATACCTTGTTGTCGTATCAAGCGATTCGTGACCTAAAAGCACCTGAATAGCTGCCGGATTTGCACCGGACTCGGCTAAGTAAGTCGCAAATCCATGTCGCAAACTGTGTGCTGATGTGGGCACATTTATTCTTAATTTCTCCCGATAATACTTAATTTTTGCCTGTAAGTAGTTTGTGGATATCCTTCGGGTTATTTTCCCCCCGTTCAAGCCTCTTTGCGGCACAAACATTGCCGGAGCGGCATCTTGCCGCATAGCTAAATATTTCTCCAGCCAGCGTACCGCCCGCTCAGTCAGATATACAAACCGTTCCTTTTTACCTTTACCGCGTATAAACAGTCTTCCGGAACCATCCAGCTGGGTTTTATTCAAAGATACCAGTTCCGAGATACGCATTCCTGTCGACAAAAGCACTTCCAACATTACCCGGTTTCGCAGTCCGATAATTTCATCTTTCTCCAAACGTTGCGGAGACTCCACTAACTTAACCAATTCTGAAAGTTCAGCGACTTGCTTAGTTTTTTTGGGTGCCTTAACCATCTTGATCGCGTCAGGAGGTAACGGCACCTTCTGGTCTATATCGATAAGATACCTTAAATATGTCCGAATGGACGACAAACACCTATTTACTGAGCCTGGCTCGAGGCTATGAGGCGCTGTAAGGCGCGTAAACGGCTGTTTCCGGTCTCTGCTGACCAACCATGCCTTAAACCGGTTAAACATCTGCTTATTAAGGTCCTTGTAGTGCAGTTTTTCATCATCCAGGAAATTTATAAGATACACCAAATCCCGTTCATAATTGTATAAAGTTTCTTCGGCATAATTTTGGGTCTTCAGATATAGAAGGAAGTCGTCAAAGTAGGGTAAAGCCGGTTTCTTATGTGGGGCAGGTGTACTTGTAGGCATCACACTTATTGTAAATCAATATTGATAAGACACCAGGTCTTCTCCATACGTAGTAAACCGAGTGTTAGAGATATTATACTCAGTTATTTAAATATGTAAATACCTGGTATGTAACCCAACGGGGAAGGGTCCGTAAACCGTCTCCACCATTTTGGTACAACATGTTAATTAATTCGTCATTGTTTTGTACTCTTCTCCTCCTCCTTATACTTATATTTGAGGCAATAGCACCAGTCCTCCGAGGACTTAGCACTTATCCACATCTCCTGATATCTTGTAGTGTAAACATTTATGTATCAAACTATATCATTTGAGGCTATACATCGCGATATTCTTAGTCCTATAAAGTGTAAATTCGTGAAAACTACTCCTCTACCCGTGTGAAAACATATCCTATAATTAATTGCGTAAGGTTTGTCCTCACTCCTCCACTCTTATACTACTGACAAAGAAATGACTTCTAGTGATTTGTCCAATCATCAGAATAATCCGGCCATTTAGAAGTATCGGGGCTACTGGATCCTCCATTATTTCCTCCTGCTCCCGCCCCCTTCGTTCGTGGAGTATCCTGGACCCAAACTTTTCTTTCTTTTATGTTTCCGCCACCATCAACATATCGTTCCGTTTCCCAATGCCCATATCCCCCTTCCTGGTTGTTCCATACACGAGGACCACTCAAATCTTCTGTAGCCATACCAGCATTATACGCTTACACTCCCCACCCAACCGTAGCTAACATTGTGATTGTCACGGCTATTCCTACAGTCACGTACTCCCCTACAGTCCGGCCAAATAACCGATCCGCAAACTGATGTTGGGCAATTCCTAAAAACGCATACAGTACCGTCGACAAAAATAATGACGACACTGAAATACTCACCGGTAAGAATGTAATCGACATGGCAATTATTCCCATAAATATGGCCATCCACACACTGTAGCTTGCTACCCTGGAAGAAATTTTCGGCAACAACTCCACCGACCATAGAGCTGGCAGTAATAACAAAAAACTAGCTATCGCAACCGACAAACCGATAAATGGGAAAAACATCCGAAACGAAAAGATTGTATCGAACAGAAAAAAACCCGTAACCAGACACATTACAAATCCTACTGCCGAAGCTGCCCTAAACAAGGCAATTGTCCGGATTGCCGCTACTGAGAAGATATTCGCAGTCAGCAGTAACGCATACTGCCCGACAGCAAAAACCAGAGCAATTACCAGCCTTGCCCACCAGGCTGCGGGCAAGAGAATATAAAACATGCCCACTGCAATCGTAAACAAAACCGAAGGCAATATCGAAGTCACCCACTCGATTCCGTTTAATCCCTCTTTTAGAGCCCAGCCCGAGAACAGCCACGAAGCCAAGCCTAAACCACCAATCAAAATATATCGAATTTCCAAAGGCAACGACTGTACTCCGACAAGTCCGATTGACAAAAGCAAAGCTGATAAGACCATTTTCTGCCTTTTTCTCATAATATATTCAACTTAAAGCGCTCCTCCATAATTAGTCCACACCTTCGAAATATCATCTAACTCCTCCAAGTTTTCCAACGCCGCTTCAATCCCCCCTCTCACTCCTGCATCAGCCACTTCGACAGTGGTCTCAGGCTTCATCACAATCTCCGCGGATACCACTACAAATCCTCCCGCTTCTAGTTTATTTTTTACCTCATATGTCGCGTCTTTAGCGCAGTATACAGCCAATTTATCCCCATCCAGCTCTAAATCACTAGCCCCGGCATCGATGGCTACCAGTTCCGCTTCATCACCATCCTTGCCGTTGAGGTCAATCCAAATCTCGCCCTCATGTGCAAACATGTGAGCCACCGCACCGGATCTGGCTAATGTCCCTCCGGCTTTCTCCAATACCAGCCTTACCTGTTGAGCAGTTCTTGCCCGATTATCGGTAATGCCCTCCATCACCACAGCACAACCTTCCGGTAAAAATCCTTCGTATACTACTTCTTCTAAGTTTGAACCTGATCCTGACCCCGTCCCCTTCTCTATTGCCCTGGCAATATTTTCCTTCGGCATATTGTATTGCCGGGCCTTATCCACAGCCAATCTCAATTTAAAATTCTTCTCCGGATCAGTTATTCCCCCGCCCTGCTTCACTGCCATCGTAATATTCATTGCCAGTTTAGTAAACGCCGCCCCTTTTTTGGCGTCTTTTATTCCTTTAGCACGATGAATTGTGGCCCATTTAGAATGCCCGGACATGTTTTCAAAAGATTTTACTCTATATCTCTGCAGTTGACATCCTCTTGACAACATTTATACTCAACACCTGTATGACAACCAATCCCGCAGACATTGCTAATACAGCGATAGACGCCGCTCTCAAACACGACTGGAAAAAGGCCGCCAGCCTCAACCTTCAGCTGCTTAGAATCAATTCCAAAGACACCGATGCGTTAAATAGACTTGGAAAAGCCTACCTTCAACAGGGCCTGAAAACAAAATCCGAAGAAACATACAAAAAAACCTTAAAAATAGACAAATTTAATTCAATTGCCACCAAGGCTCTGGAACTTATCAAAACCTACAAAGTTGAACGTGGTGTCGCTCCCATCATCCCCACGTCCGCCTCTCCCATGTTTTTAGAAGAACCGGGCACGACCAAAAACGTTAACCTCGCCCGTATTGGTGACGTTCATGTTCTTTCCCGCCTTCAACCTGGCGACGAAGTTTTTTTGGCTCCGCGCGAGCATTGTGTTGCGGTAATTAATTCTCACCAGGAAAACATCGGCCGGCTTCCAGACGACTTGGCCTCAAGACTGCTTCCTTTTCTCAAAGCCGGCAACACCTACCAAGCCTGGGTAAAATCGGTTGATATTCACTCCACAAATCACATCAAACAAGGTGTCCGTATTTTTATCCGTGAACTTCAGCGAGCCCGAAAATTTAGCCACATCGCTTCCTTCCCTTCCACCGAAAAACTTACCTATGCTGCCTTTACTCCTCCGGAACTTGTTCACACTGAAAAACCCGATATTTCAACCCCGGAAGAGGACAATGAAAGCTTTAGCCCCTCAGACGACTCTTTTGACGAATCCGAACAGGAAAAACTTTCCCCTGTGCCTCAGGACAACGATTAATCTCCCCAACTTTCAAATTTTTTCCCGACAATCAATTTCAATTCGTTGGTATCCAGGTTATCCGCTGTAGCAAATTCGCAACTGAAATTATTTTGCAGCCAAGTTAGCCCCAAACTTTCTTTCTGTTCCAGCCTCCCCTCCACCCGACAACTTTGCGGCGTATCAGCTCCTTGTGCCAAGGCAATAACTTTATACCCGGCAGCCTCGGCAATGCGTGCCACTTTAGCCCCCAAGCCTGAAACGCTTGTAGTATTAATTACTGATAATTTCCATCCCTCAGCCGCAATTGCCGAGGAAAAAAATATCTCCTCAGCCTTTTGTTTCCAAGCCGAAGATAAGTGAAAAACATTTAGTCCGTCCGGTGCCACCTTTTGTGTTAGCCAAACTGAACCTGCCATTTTTACCTCCTTAGTTTCTTTTCCCCATTGCAGTGTCATCCAACTTAAAGTATCCCAAAATCCCATATGTCCGCTCACTCCTGTCAGTCCCACTCCCAAAAAAGCCGACACCGAATCTGCCGCCCAGTCCACCCCATACTTTTTTGCAAGCTCCGGCATAGCCCTGGCCGCCCATACCCCCTTACCAATGGTTGATACTTCTAAATCATCCGGCACCACAAGTTTTAAAATTTGAGTATCACCTCGCTCCATTGTCCAGATCACCACCGGATTTGCTAATTCAAGCACTGTAAATCTGCTTCTGCCGTCCCAACTTCTTTTTACAAAACCAGACCACAGCTCCACCGCACCCGCGGCTGCAGCCAGCACTACCACTCCCAAGACAATTGCCGCCAAACCCATCCGTGACTGCTTTCTCATAGCCACCCGGTCCCAATCCCGCCCGACCGTCTTTTCTTTACCAGATAATCCTTTAGTTTGTCACCAGCTCCGTAGTGTTCAATCATGTGGCTCAACAAATCTCCTCCTAAACTGTGTGGCACCAACACATAGTCAGCTCCCAATTCATACAACCTGTCTGCATCAATTTGATCGCTGGCGGTTACCACGACCAAGCCGGCCGTTTTGTTCTTTGTATTTTTACGTAAACTATTCAGACCTTTCAATAAATGTATATTGTCGGTTAAGTCGGGCACGGTCGAAATTATTATCGCTGCTTCATGTACGCCCAAATTGTCATATAGTTCATGATCCGACATATCCCCATAAACAGCATTTGCTCCTTCCTGTTTTAACCGTTCAACTACTTCCGGATTGAAATCTACCACCACTACATCAGAGATTATTTTTTCTAAAGCCGGCCGAATCCGGCTCCCCACTCGGTTATGTCCGAACAATATCGCGTGACCGATGTACTTTTTCAAAACTGATATTCGGTCTCTCCCCACACCTTTTCTTTCAAAGAAACCTATTTTCCCGCGGATTGCGTCGTATAGTCTGTTAGCGTGCAGGATCATGTAAGTAGACCCTGACATCGTCACTAAGGCAACTATAGTCATCATGGATACAATGCTTCGGTCAATCTGCCCCAGCGCCGCGGCATTGGCTAAAATTATTAATGAAAATTCCGATATCTGAGCAACAGCCATACTGGCCAAAAAATATGTCCTTCGCCCAAATCCTAAAGCACCTAAAATCGCCATAACTATCAGCGGATTTCCGATCAGTACATAGGCTGAAAACAACACTATCGGCCCGACCAATGCTGCTACACTTCCCCAATGAAAGCTCGCCCCGAGGTACACGAAAAACCAGGTCAGAAAAAAATCTCTCAGCGGCCTGACCCTGGCCATTATTTGTGCCTGCTCTGCCACATTCGCCAGGGCTAACCCGGCGAGTAAACCCCCGATTTCAGCTGAAAACCCAATACGTGAGCTGGAAACTACTGCCGCCACACACAAACACCACCCGAGCGAGGTAATGAATAATAACTCTGAGGATTTAGCTAACTGGTCAACCAGCCTGGACATCACTTTCCCAGATAATGCCACAGCCAGCATTACCATAACTGTTCCTTTAACCAACACCCACCCTAAATCCACAATATTCACTCCCTCCGTTGCCATTCCGGACAGCACTACCAAAAGTCCCACCGCCACAAAATCCTGCACTAATAAATAGCCAATCGCGATTTTTCCCGGCAGACTTTGCAGATCGCCCTTTTCCGACAAAAGTTTAACCATCATAATGGTACTACCGAAAGTTAAACCTACTCCGATGTATATTGAGGTCAACTGATTAAATCCCAACCATTGGGCCAACCCAAAACCCAAAATTGAAGTCACGACAATCTGCCCGATACCGGTTATCGTCGCCACCCTACCCATCTTTTTCAGCTCCGACAGTGGCAATTCCAGCCCGGTAAGAAACAGCAATAGGGTCACTCCCAGCTTCCCCATCACCGCTACCATCCCCTCAATTGGCCCCAAAAATGCACTTCCGAATATCGACAACACCATCCCCGAAACAATATATCCGATTAAAGGCGGCTGCCGCAAAACCCGGGCAGCCATTCCGCCCACGGCCGCCAAACCCATTATTAAAGCTAATTGGGCAAATACATCCATAACCGACTTAAAGTCTACCTACTAGTGTATCAGTTTTTGACTAACTTCTTCCAGCTCCCGGGGTAATTTTGTCTCACATGTCATCTCGCTTCCGCTCATCGGATGCATAAAACGTATCACTTGAGCGTGTAGAAACATCCTCGGACACCAGGTCCGGTCAGCCGCCAATATTTTCCGTCCGGTATATAACACATCTCCCACAATCGGATGCCCTAAATGCTTTAAATGCACCCGCAGCTGATGTGTCCGTCCTGTCATTGGGAAAAGCCGCACTAAAGTTAGTCTTTCCGGCCCGCTATACTCGTCTTCCACCCTCCATTCCGTTATAGCCGCCTTCCCGGGCGTTCCACCCACAGTAAACTTCCCCCAGGACTTAGGATGGCGCATGATCGGCTCACTTATTATTCCGGTTTTTTCTCTAAGTATTCCGTGCACCAATGCCAAATACTCTTTTTTTACTTTCCGATCCATAAACTGTGACTTTAATATCTCATAAGCCGCAGCTGTTTTTGCAAGTATCATCAACCCGCTGGTGTCCTTATCCAATCTGTGCACCACTCCCCCTTTTTGCCCGAACTCTAAATCCAGATTACTATTAATATCCGGGTTTCGTTTAACAAACCAATCCTGCAGTGTTTGTTGTTGGCTGGTAACAGAATTATTCACCACCATTCCTGCCGGTTTATTTACAACCATCAACTCACCGTCCTCGTACACTATCTCAGGTTCCATAAAACTTTGTTAAGGCGGTTATTTTTCCCTTTTTCGTTCGCACGAAACACAAATTGTCGTCTCCGGCATAATCATCAATCTGTCGGTATCAATCATCTTTCCGCATTTTTCGCAAATACCGTATTTACCCAACTTTATGCGGGTCAAAGCTTTTTTAATCTGAATGGAGCTCTTGTCTACCAACTGTTTCAAAGCCGATACCTGCATGTGCCCGACCCTTTCCGCTGCATCCGCATCAATGGCCGCATTATCATCCAGCCTGGCCTTGTCCTCAAACGGGTCCTCCCGCGTCAGTTCCTTTTTCCGCTTCTCCAACCCGAATAATTTATTAGCCAAGTAATCCCGCACGGGTCTTAAGACCTCCATCGGATACTCAATTACATTGCTCTTTTGCTTATTTTCTTTCGCTACCTTTTTCATGTCTTTCGTTTAGACATTTTAACATTTAAATGAAACTCATTGCCACCCCGAAGATACATGATCACCAGGCAAATTGCTATCACCCAGGCAGCAATTGTCTGGCTTAATGTCAGCCCCCACCAATAAACTCGTACCGGATTAATAATCGCAGCCACAATTTCATATACAGCAAATGCCAGTACTGAAAAAAGACCGACTATTCCGTCTTTTCCACTTGGGTACCATCTGAACTTACGATAGTTCTTCCTTACTATCCAGGTGACCATGATCGCGGCAAACGATCCGGCCAACGCAAACCTGGCTCCAAAACCGTAAAATATGCTTCCCCAAAACCACAGCCACAAACCAAACAGTGCTGACCAGTCAAACAATTCCCAAAAATCCCATTTATTCATCGTGCACCATCTGCGTAAAGCCCACCAGCCACCGATAACTATGCCCCAGGCTGAAAGTCCGGGCAGTCTACCAGTTTCAATTACGCTGCCGATCAGGCACCCGACTGTCAAACCGAAAACCAGGTTTAACGTAAATCCGAATATCTCATCACTTGTAAAATCACTTCTCATTTTCCGCCATATCGAAAAACTGGAAATGACTAACGCCGATATTAAATAAATCCCCCACCAGGTAACCTTTAGACCTCCTATATTGATTAATTCTGGCCACATACTCGTCCTCGAGTATACATTATCCACCTCCATTACCTTCTTGAGAACTCCTCAAAACTTCAACTTACCTCTTTCCATCAGCTATAATACGAAGGCGCTAATAAAGTTAAATATTGGGCAAGTGGCGGAATGGCAGACGCGCAGGTCTCAAAAACCTGTGGGCCTTAAAGCCCGTGTGGGTTCGACTCCCACCTTGCCCACAAATTTTTTCTTTGCATTTTTTGCAATGTGACACTTCAAATGCTTACAATATATTGACATGAATGCTTTTCAAATAAATAGCTCTCAGGAAAATAGCAGCGCGCCAAATATATCCGCTTCAAATGAGCCCTCTCACCGCACTGGACCCTTGCCAATAGTTGTTGGTGTCACACTTTTAGTAATCGCTTTAGCGTCTGGTTTTTACTACAAAAGTCAAAAACCTGCCGCTTCAATTCTCACGGATTCTACCTCCACTTCTGCGGCTCCCACCCCCGAAGATGAAATTTATCCCCCGGTTACCGGTGCCATCGTCTCACCTTCGCCCACCTCATTAAATTATTCGGTCCCCGCCAATTGGAAAAAAACTTTCTTACCCAATCATTCCATTACTGTGTGTCTTCCCCCTAAATGGGAACTGGATCAATGGGGCGGCATCTTCTTTAATCGCGACGCCCGATATCAACCCAACATCACCTACCTTCAGAACCTTCCTTTCACATCAGGTACACAGCAAGATGCGTATTTTCAATATTGGCAATCCGAATACCCTCAAATTAGCTCCCTGGTCTCGTTTCAGGAAACAATCCTCGGCAATAACACTGTCCTGACAGTTCTTCCTGCCGATACATCCGAACCCAAATCGGCTCCTGACGGTGGCTTGGCAGTGATCTGGTTTGCAAACGGTAAACTCTGGAAAGCCGGGCTTAGCAATTGGAATATGGTCAATCCGTCACAAACAGCTTTCCTTAAAGATTTTTACACCGCCATCAGCTGTAGTTTCACCGATTAAAAAATTTGCACTTGACAGAACTATCCCTGTCTCCTCATACTGTACTAACAGTGACAAAACACAACCGCGACATAGCCAGATACAGGGTTTGGGGATTGGTAATCATCATTGCAGCTTTATTCTTTCTTTCTTTTTCACTTCTTCTCTTCCAAGAACAAATGCAATTGGCTGCTAGGTCGCAACAGTTACTTGTAAGTCCCCGTTAATTATTTTTTAACTCATGGCTAAATCAACTCCCAAAAAGTCCTCGTTCCTGGAGCTGCTGTTCCTTCTTGTCTTCGTTCTCTGTCTGGCTGTAGGTGTCACAGTTATGTACACTTCCTCCAGCTCAAGAACCAGCACTAAGGCTTACGCCGTTCCTCTTTTTCCTTCCACTCCGTAAAATTTGATCCTGTCCCCTCTAAATCTTAACTTGATTGATTTCAGCGGTCCGTTCCTGTGCTTCGCGATATCCAATGTCATGTTCTCCAGATCTTCATCGTTTTCCCGCCACATAAACATCACCACATCGGCATCCTGCTCAATCGCTCCGGACTCCCGCAGATCTGCCAACTGTGGCCTCTTCACCCCCCGAGACTCTACCTGCCGGGATAACTGAGATAAAGCGAGCACCGGCACCTTCAACTCCCTGGCCAAATTCTTCAAGCCCTGTGAGATCTCAGATACCTCCTGCACCCGGTTATCCAAATTCCGTGTGGGTTTTGCCAGTTGTAAATAGTCGACTACAATCAGTTTCAAACCATGTTCCGCCTGCAATCTCCTCGCCTTGGTCCGCATTTCCAAAATTGACATCCCCGGAGTGTCATCGATATATAACGGAGTTTCATACAGCTGTCCCATAGCGTCCGATAGCTTGGAAAATTCGTCCTCATCCAGCCTTCCGGTCTTCATCTTCCACGCATCGATCTCAGCCTGCGATACCAATAACCTATCCATCAATTCTTCTTTGCTCATTTCCAATGAAAAAAATCCCACCGGTAACTTATGTTTAAAAGCCGCAAATAAACCGATATTTAATGCCAAAGCCGTTTTCCCCACTCCCGGCCGGGCCGCCAATATTAACAAATTAGAGTCCTGCATCCCCGCCAGTGTCTCGTCCAAGTCCGGAAATCCCGTCGGCACTCCTCGCAGTGATCCGGCACTTTTATGCAATTCATCCAATCGGTCAAACGATTCGGCTAAAATACTTTTTACCGGCGTAAACACCTGTTTCAAATGCTGTTGCGCCAACGCAAACACGGTTGATTCTGCGTTATCCAATATCTGCCTTACATCCCCGGAATCGTCAAACGACATCTCCGAAATCTTAGCTGCCGCACCGATCAGTTGCCTTTTAGTAAAGTTATCCTTAACTAACTTACCGTAGTGGTCAGCATGAGCCGCAGTCGGAACTTTATTTACCAGTTCCGTCAGATATTCAGCTCCGCCGATATTCTTTAATGCTTTGATTTTCTTCAATTTTTCCGTCACAGATACTACGTCAATCGGTTCCCGATCCTGATACAAGTCGACAATTACTTCAAAAATTCTCTGGTGCTTATCTTCATAGAAATGTTCCGGTCGTAAAAACTCAACCACAGCTATCACCGCGTCTCTATCCATCAGCAATGCCCCCAAAACTGACTGTTCAGCGACGGCTGAATGAGGGGGTACTTTTAAATCCGCCATACGCCCCAAATATACACCATAACCCACCAATCCACATAGCCCATTTAAAAAAAAATTAAAAACCATTCCAACTCAAATCATGTTCTGGTTACTTAAAACTGACCTACTTCGATGTTACTTTTTCTCCAACACCACTACTTCCATTTCCGTCGGCAGCTTATCAGCACTTATCACCAATTTCGGTATCGGTACTATGTCCGCCTTTCCCATTTCCTTCATAAATTCCTCCAACCCCGCTATTTCCTTTAATCCGAAATCTGCCGTTTTATAGTGCATCGGAATGGCAATCCACGGATCAACTTGCGACACAACCTCCTTTGCGGCCTTGGCGTCAATAGTATATGTACCCCCGACCGGCACCAATACCACATCTACAGCCCCTATCTCTTCCAGATTTTCCTCGCTCAGCTTATGCCCCAAATCCCCTAAATGCACTATCCTCAACCCATCAATTTCAATTACAAACACCGTATTCGACCCTCTTTCCTCTCCTGACACTCCATCGTGAAATACTGGTACCCCCACTACCGAAACCCCTCCCACCTCATACTCTCCCGGACCGTCAATAATGAAAGATTTAGTCTTCAGTTTATCTACGGCATTATGATCGTCGTGTGAGTGGGAAACAGTTACAATATCCGCTTCGATATCCCGGGGAAATTTACCAACGCTATCTCCATACGGATCCGTGACGACGGTTTTCTGTTTACCCTTAATTTTAAAAGCTGAATGGCCCAAATAGACTATTTCCACAAACTCAAAGATACACTAGAAATATTGTCTTGACAAGTTCCCCTATGTCGATTAATCTGTGAAGCACGTTAAGACATATATGAAAAAGGAAGTATTTTTAGCCGTTCTTGTTGGTTTTGGCCTTGGCCTACTCATCACTTTTGGGATTTGGACTGCCAATAAAAATTTGAAAAACGTCACTACAACTACAGACAATCCCGTAACTACCCCCGTTATCACTCCGGTCCCCACAGCAGATCCGCAGGCCAAGCCCTCTGATAATTCAGCTGTTTCCTTAGAAATTACCTCTCCCTCGCAAGATGAATTGCTCGTAAATTCCTCCAGTTTTACCCTCACTGGGAAGACCAACCCGGGAAATTCAATCGCAGTAACTTTTGAAAACGGCCAGAAAATCCTTACCGCTGATGAAACGGGTCTCTTCTCCCTTGATTTGAAACTTGAAGGCGGTTACAACCGAATTTCTCTGGTTGCCTATGACGCCGCAGGTAAATCTGCCGCTAAAGAAATGCTGATCACTTATTCTACTCAAAAAATATAATTATGACCAATAAACCATTACAAATTTTAACCACATTTTTAGTCTCTTCCCTCATTTTGACTAATTTGGTATCTGCCCAGACCTCGACCGAAAGCGCTCAGGGTTTACGCGACTCAGTCAAGCAAAAGGTCGAGGAAGAACTGTCTCAGATTAAAAAGGCCGTCTCTAAAAAAGCCTTTTTAGGAACCATTACTGCCAAAAGTGAAGCTACTGTAACCCTTAACAACTACCGCAATGAACCCCGTCAGGCCTTAGTCACCACTGACAGCACCATCAAACTCAAAAATAGCCGTGACGGTACACTTAAAGACTTAAACGTCGGCGACTTCATTCTAGTTATGGGCGATGTCGACAGCCAAAACACTATGACGGCCAAGAGACTCTTAGTAATCGCTCCCCCGTCAGAAGATATGCGCAAATTTACTTTCGGTAAAGTTACTGCCATCGGCAGCACCATAACTTTTGAAACCCCTTCCAAAGAAACCTTAGTTGCCAAACTCTCCTCTTCAACTATTGTTACCCGTTTAGAAGCTGGCAAACCGTTAAAAGCCAAAACAACTGACCTGAAAACTGGCGACACAGTGGTCGTGATTTCCAAACCCGGAACTACGTTTGCCGTCACCGATATACAAATTATCACTCCGTAGGGGTAAAATTAACTCCACATGACCCAAAACACTCAACCTCTAAAGGGCTTTCGTGATTTTTTGCCCTCTGACGCCTCAGCCCGTATGTGGCTTCGTTCCCAGATGATAAAGGTCTTTTCAAAATGGGGCTATGAACCTCTGGAGACCCCCACACTTGAACCTGCCGCTTTATTTACCGGTCAGGTAGGAGAAGACGAAAAACTTTTTTATAAATTTATCGATTTTGGGGGCCGTGAGGTCATCCTCCGCTATGACCAAACAGTTCCGACTTGCCGTATTCTTGGCCAATATTTCGGCCAGTTGACCTTCCCATTTCGCCGCTATCAAATCCAATCCGCGTTCCGCGGTGAAAATCCTCAGGCCGGCCGGTTTCGTGAGTTTACCCAGGCTGACTTGGACATATTCGGTGTCGCCTCCCCGACCGCCGATGCCGAAATTATTGCCGCCACTTTGGATTTGTATCGTTCGTTAGGCTTTAAAGAAGTTGTGGCTTTGATCAATAGCCGTTCCCTCATGACCAATATTCCTTACGCTGCCATTGTCGCCATAGATAAGCTCCCGAAGATTGGTGAAGCGGCAGTCATTAAAGATATGGAAGCCAAAGGTATTCTCGCCGCTCAGGCAGAAATTTATCTGAATTTCGTCAAAAATCTCCAACCCAACACCGAAATAAACACTATATTCTCCTACCTTAAATCAGCCGGTTTCCCGCAGGAATCATATCGCTTCGAACCCACACTCGCCCGATCATTCGCATATTCCGAGGGCCCGATTTGGGAAATTAAAATCCCGGGTTATGCCCCAGGGTCCGTAGCCGGAGGTGAACGTTACGATGCCATGGTGGAAAAAATTTCCGGCCAGAAAATCCCCGGCACCGGGATCGGAATTGGTTTTGACCGCACCTTAGATGCCTGCCGCCAGTTCGGATTAGTTCCCGGCTATGTATCGCCTACTAAAGTTCTGGTCACTGTATTTTCACCCGACCTTTTCTCTCTTTCGCTGGAAATTGCCAACTCGCTCCGCCTTGAGGACGTGGCCACTGAAGTCTACCCGGAACCGGAAACAAAACTCGACAAGCAACTTAAATATGCCTCTAAAAAAGCTATTCCTTTTGTAGTCATTATCGGCCCGGAAGAAGCCGCAGCCAAAACAGCCGTCTTAAAAGACTTAAATCTCAAAACTCAGATCACTATTCCCCAATCCGAAATCGCCAAACAATTGTCTTAAAAAAAAGATTCATCATGTCTGCCCGCACCCGCGCCTTTATCATGCTCACGGCTGTCGCCGCAATTTGGGGATTTGCCTCTCCGATTATCAAATTTGCTCTCCCCCATTTTCCTCCGCTGATTTTTCTCACCTATCGCTTTCTGATTTCCGCCGTCATTATGCTTCCGCTACTTCTTTATTTGGAACCGGACACCTTTGTGCGTTTGGGCCGTCTGCCTCTTACAGGTTGGTTCTGGTTAGTCGTCAGCGGCATTCTCGGATCCACTGTCCAACTAACTTTGCTTTTCCTCGGACTTAATCTCACCACCGTCATTGATAGCACAGTCATTAACGCCATTTCTCCTCTATTTGTAGCCGCCGCCGGTTACCTTTTCCTCAAAGAGCATCTGCAAAAAAATGAAATTATCGGCCTTGTTTTGGCCTCGTTCGGAACTGTAGTCATTATTTTGCAGCCAATCTTTGAAGGTCAATCCTTTTTTTCCGGCAGTCTCCTCGGTAACTTATTAGTCCTTTTGGGTACCTTTGCCTGGGTGGGCTACGTTATCCTGACCAAAAAACAATTAAACCATCGCATTTCCCCTCTCTTCCTTACCACAAATATGTTCATTGTCGGTTTTTTCACTGAGTCTTTACTGCTATTTTATTTCTCCACCCCGCAGGAACTAATTTTTCAGTTCACCACAGCTCCCTGGTCCGCCCACTTGAGCGTAATCTATATGGCAATTTTCTCCGGTACACTTGCCTACTATTTGTACCAAAAAGCTCAAAAACTTATTGAGGTCTCCGAAGCTAATCTGATTCTTCATCTCTCCCCGCTCTTTGCTATTCCGTTATCCTACTTCTGGCTCAAAGAGGTTATCACTCTTCCCTTCATTGTCGGTGGCGTCATAATTGCCTTGGGCGTGACTATTTCCGAGTTCGGCCGCAAGCGTCTCAAACACGTCGTCTAAGTTCCCCTCGATTATTTTGTCCAGTTTGTGCCAGCTCTTTCCAATTCTGTGATCCGTAACTCGGTTTTGCGGGTAGTTATAAGTGCGTATCTTTTCAGCCCGCATACTTCTTCCGATTGCTGACCTCTGGTCAGCCAATTTGGACAGTTTTTTCTCCTGCTCCAATTCCCACAATTGCGACCTTAAGAGTGCCAACGCAATCTTGCGATTTTGTTCCTGAGACCTTTCCTGCCGGGATTGCACCACCATTCCGGTTGGCTTATGGGTCAGTCTTACTGCCGTTGCCACTTTGTTTACATTTTGTCCCCCATGCCCGCCCCCACGGGTAAACTCCCACACCAAATCATCCTCCCGGACCTCGACTTTATTTTCGGGTACTTCCGGCAACACTACTACTGACGCTGTTGATGTATGGATCCGTCCTGCCGCCTCAGTCTCCGGCACTCGCTGTACCCGATGCACACCGGTTTCCCATTTCAGTAGATCGTATGCCCCCTTACCGCTGATTTTTATTACCCCTTCATCCAGTTGCTCCACTTTCCAATTTCTAATGGTCGCAAAGCGCGTATACATCCGTGCCAAATCATCGGCCCAAATCTTCGCCTCGTCACCACCCACCCCCTGGCGTGTCTCCAGCATTAAACTTCGGAAACTCTCTGTCGGACCGTCAATCTCATCACTTGGTCCTCCACCTTCAATAGCCGCTTTAATATTGGCAATCTGACCCGCCAGTTTAGTTGTCTCTTCCTCTGCCATTTCCCGCATCCCGGCATCTTTCCCCAGATCCTCCACTTCGGCCAACTTAATCTCCAGCCTAGAAAGCTCCTCTTCCAAATATTTGACTGCCGTATCTGCCATCTAATCTACTTTGGATCGCACCCGATCAAACATCTCTTTCAGATTCTTCGGTTTGGCTGCCTCAGCTTCATCTTCCAGCTTTTTCTTCATAGCCTTACGCACCTTCTTTGACATCGACACCTGGCCGGAGGGAGTTGACGCCATTTTCTGGGTAAACCTCTCCACCCTACCCATTGTGTCCACAAATCTCATTTCACCCGTAAAAAATGGGTGACACTTGGAACAAATTTCCACCACTATCTCAGGTTTTGTTGACCCCACCACAAAAGTATTCCCACAGGAACAAGTCACGGTCGCATCAAAATAATTAGGGTGGATAGCTGTCTTCACGAAGCTTATTTTACCAAATCTACTCCGCTTCTTCCAGAGTGATTTGTATCTCCATAGTTTTGCCCTCCCTGTAAACCTCCGCCCGAACAGTTTCCCCCACTTTATGTGCCCCAATTTCGCGAGCTAGCATTCCTTCGTCATCCCCCGATATCTTCTTTCCGCCCAATTTAGTAATGATATCTCCCTGTTTCATCCCGGCCTTGTCCGCCGGCGAGCCGGCAATCACTTCCTGCACATACGCCCCGGGAACAATCTCCTCATACTGCAACGCCGTGTCCGGACTTATTAACCTGTAACGTACCCCCAACCATGGACGCGAAAACTGACCAGTTTTATTAAAATTATCTATTGCCTCCTTAATTACATTTATCGGTATGGCAAACCCGATGTTCTGACCCTGAGTTGATACTGCTGTATTCACCCCAATCACCTGTCCGCTTGAGTTTATCAGCGGTCCGCCCGAATTCCCGGGATTTATCGCCGCGTCAGTTTGGATAACTCCGTCCAGTTGCTCCACCGCTCCCTGCAATGGGTTACCGGCAGCAATTCCTCTCCCCAGTCCTGAAACCACTCCTGTCGTCACTGTGTGCCGAAACTCACCCAAAGCTGTACCAATCGCCACTACAAATTGTCCTACTTTCAATTTACTGGAATCACCGAGCTGCACCGGTTTTAAATCCGGATCATTGCTTGGTAAATCAATTTTTAAAATAGCCAGATCATTAACCGGATCCCGGTATATCTTTTGCACTTCGTATGTTTTGTCTTCATTAGTAATTACCTTGTATTTGGCCTGCGTATCATCAACCACATGCTTATTAGTTACTACCAGCCCATCATCAGTGATTACGAACCCGCTGCCGATATCTTCCTCGACTGTTTCCTCCTCCACTTTTCCGCCAACTTGTTGCCCAAAAAAATCAGACGGGCTAAAGCTACCCGGGCTTAACACTTTTTGCGTCGTTGAGATGTTAATGGTTACCACAGATGGACTTACCTTTTCTGCCACCTCAACCACCACCGACTCTTCGCTTACTACCTTAAGGTTATTTTCCCCCGAACTGCCTCCGTCACCTGTTCTGGGCCACCATTTATCCAAAATTTTGTACCCGAACAGTCTCTCTGAAATCGCTCCCCCGGTCACCGCTCCTAAGACAACCAAAACCACTGCTCCGCCTGTTAGAACTTTTCTGATTGTGCCTTTACTCACCATAACGAAAATAAATTAAATACCAAGACGTATAAAAAATCAAATGTCTGACTACTTTACCAATTCGACCGCCTTCATCAGCTGCGGGTCGTCCGTAATCTTAGCACTGTCGGTTGCGGTTCCCGCCTCAACAATTATGTCCGGAGTAATGCCTTTCTTATCAATCCAGTCGCCTGATGGCCTTAGCCATTTAGCAATTGTGACATGAATTCCTGATCCGTCGGCAAAATCTTCCGGTTTCTGTACGCTCCCTTTCCCGAATGACTTTACCCCGACTATTTTTGCCCTGGCATGATCCTGCAATGCCCCGGCTAAAATTTCCGAAGCTGAAGCGCTCCCCTCGTTAACCAGCACAACCAACGGGGTGGTCATCAACCTTCCGTTCCTGTTTCCTACCTTATTTTCTTCCCGGGTCCCGTCCCCGTACTGTTGTGATACCACCACATTTTCCGGCTTCAAAAACTCTCCGGCCACATATACTGCCATATCAAGATATCCTCCGGGGTTATTTCTCAAATCCAAAATCAACCCCTTACAATCCTTACCTGTACTTGCACATTTTGCCGCAATTTCAGCTGCAATTGCTGACCATTCTTCCTTTGTCTTATCCCCAAATCGGCTTAACTTTACCCAGGCTGCACTATTTCCTTCGGGTCTGGATGGATCCGTCGGGATATACTCGACGGTCACACTCTTAACTACTATCGTATCCCGAACCAGCTCTACATCGAACGTCTTATCCATTCCCTGTCGGTACATAGTCAGCAACACTTTTGTTCCGCGTACGCCCCTAATAAGTTTAACTGCTTCGGTTAAAGATATCCCGTCAGTTTGCCGATCAACATTATTCTTTTCATCTTTAATCCGTAAAATCAAATCACCCGACTTAACTCCCGCCCGAAAAGCCGGTGTTCCGTCCAAAGGTGACACCACAGCCAGTTGTTTATCTACATACCCGAGCTGTATCCCCACTCCTTCAAACTCACCACCCAAATCCTCTTTGGCTTCTTTATTTTCCTGCGGGGGTAAATACATGGTGTACGGATCACCTATGGCAGCCACCATTCCGGAAATAGCTCCGTTGACCATCTTCTCCGTATCCAAATCTGATTTATCTACATACAACTGAGCCACTGTATCCCAAACTTTCCAAAACATTGAAAAATCAGCGTCTTTTGCAGCGGCAGACATTGCAGGTTCTTTGTTAAAAACTACAGCCGGTTTCCAATTCGCAAAAGAAAACTTCAGTCTCTCCTGTCCGACAGCCATACCTGCCCAGGCCGAAAAAATCATCAATATACCAACTAGAAAAAAATTTCGAAACTTCATAAAAAAACTCAATCTGCTTACAACCCAGCCACAAATGGCAATAGCGCCAAATGTCTCGCCCTCTTAATCTCGACTGTCAATCCGCGTTGATGTTTAGCACACGTACCGCTTCTGTCCCTACCGACAATTCTCCCCCGCTCACTTAAGAAACGGGACAAATTTGCCACTTCTTTAAAATCGGGCTCTATTTTCTCCTTGCAGAAGAAACAATTTTTAGGTACTTTAATTCGTCTTTTCTTTTGCATCATCATATGATTAAAACGGAATATCTTCCGCTACTTCAGCCGGCTGATTCTTTTTCGCCGTCTTCGATTTAACCGGTTTTTCTTCCGCTACCTGCTCTGTCGCAACTTGTGGCTCTTCTGCAACTGCAGTTGATTCTGCACTAGGAACTGAATGCACCTCATCTTCACCCGCCGGATATGCCGCTTCCATCTCTCCGCCCTCATCTCCCTGTCGTTTGGAATCAAGCACCAGCATATCTTCGATTACTATTTCTGTGGCTTGCCTAGCGGCTCCGTCCTGACCTGTCCATTGCCTGGTCTGCAACCGGCCTTCCACAAACACTCTGCGGCCTTTAAACAGCAACTGCGAACATAATTCCGCCAGCTTATTCCACGCAACTATGCGGTGAAATTCGGTTTCTTCTTTTTTATCTCCGCTGTCCGTTATCCACGTCCTATTTGTCGCCAAACCCATTGTACAAACTGCCGTCCCCTGCGGGGTATACCGCAACTCGGGATCCCGGGTTAAATTCCCAATCAACATTACTTTATTCAGTGATCTTGTCGCCATGTGTTTAAACTCTTACTAAAAGATGCCTCAATACGTCGTTATCAACGACTAACTTCTTTTCCAATTGTACCACTCCATCTCCAGGTATCTCAAGACTGACGCTTACATATATTCCCTCTGCCGCCTTTTTAATCCGGTAGGCCAGTTGTTTCTTGCCCATATCCATGGTTTTATCCACCACCCCACCCAAAACTTTAATCAGCTTTTCGTATTTTTTGACCATTTCGTCTTTGCCATCGTCCTTAAGATCAGGGCGCAGCACCAATGTCAATTCATATTTCGGTTTCATATTCGCGTATTGTATCAAACCCCCACCTTGAATTCCACCACATCCCCTTCCTGCATTATATATTCCCGGCCTTCCTGTCTCACCTTCCCCAACTCTCTCGCCCTTGCCCACCCACCCACTTTCACAAACTCATCAAAAGCTACAGTCTCGGCCTTGATGAAGTTCTTTTCAAAATCAGTGTGGATTACCCCGGCCGCCGTCGAAGCCGTCATTCCTTTCTTAATGGTCCACGCCCTTACTTCAATTTCCCCGGCCGTCAGAAAGGACTGCAACCCCAAAATCTCATAGCCCTTTCTGATCAGTTTAGCCAACCCGCTCTCGCTTACCCCTGCCTGGATCAGGTACTCTATCTGGTCCGCTTCGGGTAATTCTGAAAGTTCAGCTTCCATCTTCGCGCATATCCTCACTTCGTCCCCGTCACCGGTTAACTTATCTTCGTCGACGTTAAGCACCACGATTACCGGCTTGGAGGTCAGAAGGCTCATCTGCTTTACTGCATTTGTATCCTCATCATTAAAAACCATCTCTGACACTTTCTTTCCGGCTTGAAGCCCGGCTTTAACCTTTTCCGCCAGCGCCAATCTGGTCTTATCCTTCCCGGAAAGAATTTTTTCCACAGTTTCCAAATCTGCTAGGATTAATTCCGTTTCTAATACTTCTCTGTCTGATTTTGGATCAAACGACCCCGCCCTGATCACGTTATCATCACCAAAATCACGTAGCACCATTGCGATGGCATCGACCTCACGGATGTGGGACAAAAATTTATTTCCCAATCCTTCACCAGAACTCGCCCCTTTCACCAGTCCCGCAATATCTACGAACTTTACAGTCGCATGCACTTCAGGGGGTAAGTGCTCCATCTTTTCAGCCATCTTTACTACCTCCGCTAACATTGCCAACCGTTCATCCGGAACTCCCACCACTCCCACATTCGGCTCAATTGTCGCAAATGGGTAATTCGCGGCCAGTGCCGCCTGCTTCTTAAGCAAGGCGTTAAATAACGTTGATTTACCGACGTTCGGCAATCCCACTATCCCTATCTCCATAAAAACATCCCAACTTTTGGTCAAAAAGGGTTAAATGCCCCCCTAACGCAACTTGGCCTCCTTCATATACCGTTATTTTAACAATAAATCCTCATTAATTGTCCTTAGTTCACTTAGCACTCCACAAATTTGGCAATTTATTACTGTACAGGGCGGTTCCAAACCACGCCCAGTTTTGGATATAGTAGTTTTTCGCATCTTCCCAATAACTGGATCCTGTATCAAAATCCTCATAAAACTTAGCTAAAATCTTTTCCTTGTATATCAAATCTGCAGTCTCGGGAGAAGTTACAGAAAAATTAACCATGCTCATCGCGTACCCCAATACCGATTCATATTTCTCCCACGGCTCACCACTGTGCGTATATCCAACTAGAACTTTTCCGTCATTTATCCACCTGTCCAGCAAAAACCTGCCGCTAAGATCCAATAACTCCTTCGCCCTCTGCTCAGAATTCCATTTATAATCCAAGGCCAAACGCCACATCGTCCTCACGGCATCATACGAGTAATCCGTCGACTCCAAACCCGGCTCTTCGGCACGACTAAATACTCCGTTTTCATCCATCTGTAACATGAGCATCACTCATTGTGTAACCTGAGTAACACGATTGAAGCTGATAAGTCAGATCTATTTTCGCCAGTGTGCAGAAATATACTCGTTAGCCTCGCGCACATCCAACTCATGGGAGGCGTTTCCGGACCTGACATGAAACTCTGCCTTATAACCATCCGTGAGGTAAACCGGGATCACAAACTTTGGTACATCTATAGTCAATACTGTTTTCCCTTTCACCTGAACAAATTCTGTGTTCAAATGTGGTCTTATCTCCTTACCTAAGTAGTTAACCATCACGTTGGTAAATGCCAGCTCATACTTATCGGGGTTTCTCTCGACCAAAGTCTCTAAATCCTTTTCGATGCCCACAATCTCTCCCTGGTCACTCACTCCTATTAATAATCTTCCCCCTTCCGAATTGGCAAAAGCCGCCACAGTCCTGGCTATTACTTTTTCCAGTACCTTATCTACCTGTTCAGTCCTGTAATTCCATCGCATGGATGCTTTAAACTCCAACCTGCTACTTTCTCCGCCAGCAATTTGCTCCTCTAATAGTTCTTCTGCGGATTTAGTCGCCGAAATAGGTAAATGCTCAATAAATTCATTTATGGTCCTGGCAATTTCCGACCTCCTGTATTGCAAAAACTGCCGGAAGTTGTCCACTTCCCACAATGCCCGGTCCTCAGGTATCAATTGCGATTTGAGGGTCTCCTGTCCCCGCTTCGAGATTATTTCCTTTTCAAAATATACACTCGGGGGGGTATCGGAAATCTTTCTATTGGTACTTCCGCCTAAGAAAACTAAGTTTGCAATGTCGTTTATCTCCTTCTGGTCATATTTTGCCTTTGACAACAAGGCTTTCGGAAAAATGTGGTGGGCTTGAATTTTATGGCTCATTCCCAAATGAGAACTGGATAAAGCCAAACCTGTAAACCAATCTTTTGCACCCCTGGATTTAAAAACGGTATACAGCATGGAGAAAAATGGACTATTGGTAGTCTTGTTTACCAGATCATCTGGTGTCACCTCAAACTTCTTAACGTGAGCCTCCAATATGTTAAGAAGATCATTAACGTCCGCATTCCTGAATAGTGACGCTAAGTCTGCATTTAGAATTGATTCAGAAGACCCCATACCATAGTGCCCGCGCATGTGTGCCAGATATAACCATCTTAAAAGCAGCCTCTCTTCGTCCAGGCTCAAATGGTAATTTTTAAGATGTGCAAATACCGCGATAGGAATAACCAAACTGGAAGCTGCCAAATCTTCCAGCTTCTCAATCGCAGCATTAGTTCGGACAAAATTAACCGCGAACCTCATCCCTTGTTTAGCTTTCTCCCACGCTTCCTGAAGCTGAACTACTTTATACTTTCCGATGGTATTAAATTTCGCTTGTTTAGTAGCAAAGACTGTCAGTGTTCTTACCGCCAACCAATCTGCTACATATTCACCGTCTTCTCCAAACTCTGCAGCAAATTCATCCAACTGGTTCATAAAGCCTTTCCACTTGCTGGATATTTGCGCGATAGCCAAATCAGATCCCCGCAGCTTTATGCCCAGAGAATTAACCCGGACAAAAATCTCGGTTACTTCCTCATATGACATGCTCTTTTCTAAAATTTGCATCACATACATATATTCGGTAATTTTTCTTACTCTCTGCAATCTGTCGGCATACTTATCCCACCGCGCATCATCAGAATTTATGCCTAATGGTTTTAGCAAATCCCTATCCGGCATCTTAAAAATATCTGATACCGATACCCATGAAGGATTATTTTGTAGTGCTCGATAGCCAACCACAAAGGTCCTCTTCCTCAGTTCCTCCTGAATATCTATCTGGTTTGACTCACCGTTCTCATTTTCGTCCCCATCAGACATGGAATCGTTTTCATCGACTTCCATCACTTCAATCGGTGGCCCGTCGGGGTGATCTAGGTTAAACATAATCTCAATCGGCCGCTTTCGCCTCCGTACCGTGATCGGCTGGCCTGTTAAAACTGCTGATAATGAAGTAATCCTTTGTTGCCCGTCCAGAAGCAACAACCTGCTTGATGAACTTGGAGTAGAGGTCGGTCTTGAAGCCAATTCTTTTGTCTCTACATCTTCGTCGGTCTCCCAAACCAATATGGTTCCGGAAGGGTAACCACGATACAATGAGTCCAACAAGTCTCTAACCCTGGTAGCCGGCCACACATATCGTCTTTGCATTTCCGGTAGTAACAATTCCCCCCTCTGAGTTTTGTCTACCAACTCCCTGACGGAAATATCAGTTTTAGCCATTTATAATCGGAATTATATACCCTCTTGAGGCCAAAAACCGCCAAATCCCAGAGCGCCCTCAACTCCCAAGCCCGCTTGAAAGGTTAGCACTATCTATGGAACCTATTTTTCAGACAATCCGCCTGCCAGAGAAATGGTGTGTGTCAAAGAGCTGCCTCATGGAGCAAAAATCGAAATTAGCGTGATTGCCAAAAAACCCTAAACCACAACATTAACCCCCAACTCAAGTAAGTTCACGAAACCTGACTACTAATCAACTCATTTTTCAGTTTGGTTACATACTCAGTTCTTTCTTCAGGTTTAGACAAAATACTTTTCTTTGCCGAGTTTTTGTTATATGAATCACCTTCATATCTGGGAAATATATGGTGATGATAATGAAAAGCGTGTTGATTCCCGGCTGGCTCATTATTTTGCCTTGTCGTTATTCCATCACATCCATAAGCGTTCTTCATAACAATAGACATCTTTTTAACCACTTCAGAAATTCTGTGTCCTACTTCATCAGGTAGCTCATAAATATTCTCATAATGTTCATTTGGAACAACTATCACATGCCCTTTTACTGTATCAATCCAAAATGAATTCAAAAACACGCTCACCAAATCATCTTTATAAATTAAATCTGCCTGTTTTAATAAAGTATCTTCGTTCTCTATTCCACGAACACCTAGGCAAATAGGACATTTATAATTTTCTGGTGCGTGTTTAATAAGAGTTGACTTTCTCTTTAAATTTATCAAATCCATTATAAAACGCCAATATTATTTAAATCGTTTTCCAACTTCTCAGGTGACTCAAACACTAATCCTGTTATGCCTATTAGGCTGGCTGGTTCCAACATCTTTGGTTTATCATCAATAAATATAGTTTCCTCGGGTTTTGCGTCACCTTTTTCTAAAGCAAACTCATAAATTTTTGGGTTGGGTTTCCGCACTCCCACCTCATGGGAAAATATACCGCCATCAAACCAAGAAATAAACCCAAATCTTGCGTCTAACTTGTTTACTCTCTCCTTCACATTATCTGATAAATACATTACCTTATATTTACCCCGTAACTTATCAATTATCTCTTTGGTACCTGAAATCAATTCATAATTCCCTATCCATTCTTTTTCCAAATCATCAACCGACTCCTTCAAAGGCAACTTCTCCAAAACCAACCTCCAAAATTCATCTCTGTCAATTTGTCCTTCCCTGTACTTAGTCCCAATATCTCCATCCAAAACATTTAATGCTGTTTCTGAAGCTATCCCATATCTAACTGTAATATCATGAATAAATCTCTTAGTCCCATTTGTAAACACTACCCCTCCCAAATCAAACAAAATCAGTTTATACATATCGATTTACTGACGATCTTACATCATCAGGGCTTGTAAATAACCTTGCATCTATCCCTAATTCATGTGCCACAGCTACGTTTTTTTCATCGTCATCCCAATACATCACTTCCTCTGGTTCAACTCCCAACCTTCTCAAAATCTCTTCAAAAAACTCCGTGTGTGACTTTTTTACCCCTAAGTCGCAGGAAAAAAACTGACCATCAAAATGTTCACCCAATTTCATTTCTTCCAAAAGATATCTCACCCGATATTTCTCCTGATCAGTAGCTAAATAGCACTTAACTCCCTTCTGCCTTAAACCATCAACTACCTCCAAAACCTCTGTATCTACTTCCTTTTCGCTACTAAACCAATATTCCATTAATTCCTCTACCGTTCCAGTCCACCCCCAACCTGCTAAATACTTACCAATTTCCTGTTTTAAATCAGCTTTACCAACCGTACATAAACCAAATTCACCCTTAAAAAACGGCATTACTTGTTCCAACGGTATCCCCTGCCTTTTTGCTAACTTCTCACTAAAAAACCCTTCTCTCTTTACTACAACTACATCATCCGCATCCCAAAGTATATCCTTTATCATGGACTAATTTTAACTGACAAACGGTCAGTTTTCTATCATCACTTTAACCCTGCATTTAAGGTAAATGGTACACGCAATTTCTAATCTATCTTCTTATTTAAGTATTTTCTTATATCGGAGATTACTTATAGCTGCCTGTTATTTATGTCCTTATAGGACCATCTTTTTTTAAACCTGACAGCAAACTTAGTTAGCCTGCTAACAATCATCAATAGTACTATCCCCACTCCTACTAACACTAACCCTACCTGAAAATTGCCCAGATTATAAAAAGTACTCTGCAGCAATTGGCCGTCTTCCAACTTAGATTTAAAAATGTCACCTGGAGCTTCAATCCAGATCTTTCTCTCCCCCGTTAATGCCGGCTTAAACATATTCAGTTGTCCCATCCAGCCCATAAATATTGAAAACATCACAGCTGCACCGAATAACAATTTAGCCGTCCACCATTTTGTAGTCCGCATTTTGTTAACCACTAATCCCACCGGTAGAATTAACCCTGAGGCAAATGGATAAAAGTACCTGACATCATATTGATTACCACCCCAAAAATTTAACACCTTTGCATTAAGCCCTACCCCGAAAATAAAAATTATTAGCGAAAAAAGCACCACATCCCTTTCCATCCGATCAAACGACTTATACCAAAATCCGCTCAGTAAAACGAAGAGCAAAAACGGCGATATGGCAAATATCCCGTAAAAATTGTACCTTTGGGCAAAATCAGCCGACGCAAAAACCCTAAGTTCTTTGGGGTAATTGTCAAAATTACTGAAACTATCCGTCCCCAACTTACCCCAGTTGAACAACACCGACCGGACAGCCGGCCACCATGGCGTTGACAGCCACACTTCGTTAATCCTATTCGGTCCGACAATACCAAGAACAGTGGGCTGCTTAGTTGTCCCCCACGAACTAACCTGCCCATACCAGTGGAAATTCAATAACACCTGACACCCTACCGTACACATAGCCAGGGCTACTATCTTGAACATCAGCCTTCGCGGCGTGTTTAGCCACAACCAAACACCCAAGAACAAAGACAGTCCCACAAACAAACTCACATCAATTCCCAGAGCAGTTCCCCACAGACCACCCAAACACCACCACATACTCTTTCCATTATTTTTTCCCTTACTAAACTTCACCACTAGATAACCGACCATCCCTATGTAAAATACTTCCAATCCGTGCCGACTAATCAAATTTGCGTATTTCCATGCATATGTTCCTAACCCCACGGCTAAGCCCAAGAACCATCTCATCCATCTTCCCGTCCCCATCATTGCCAATACTGCCACCAGATACCCTATTCCCAAAGCCGTAAACGCCCCAAACAATCCTGTTACCACGAGCTCGGTTTTAAAGTCGGCTGCAACTGTAGCCTGAACTGGAAACCCATCAGTATTAACTAAGCCGGACACTAATTGTCCCACCTGATAAAAGGGTATTGTCATAACACTTGTCATATATCCCCTCACCCCAAAAGTTTCCCCGTTCCGTCCGTAAAAAATATCCGGAAACACAAAATAATGCGCACTATTTGCATACCCGGATATATCGACAGAATTTTTTTCTAGCAATGATTTGACCGTGAAGTACTGTGGCGCATCAGCCGAGTTGTACAACCCCGAGGCACTTATAAAGTACACTACGAATAACACCGCCACCAAACTAAAAACCGACCCTAACTTTTTTTCTAACAAAAATTTCGTTCCCACTAACCTGCAATTGTACATCGACACCACTCACACCTCACCTATTGCAATTCTTTGATTATCTCCTTACTTGTAATAACTCTTAATCTGGTACAGGAAATACAACCCCAAACCGGTACCGATTATTAATCCCAAAATATTGTATTGGACCAGAGAATAAACCCCACCCACTAATGTGGCATAAAACAATAGCTTCCAACCCCGCATCTCTCGCTTCATCAACCCTGATATTGCCGCAAACTGCAATCCCATTTGCACTAGTGCGACCAGCATTCCCAGCATGTAGTTAGCGCCAAACCTACCCCCAATGCCCCAAGCTATCGGAGAAAGTATTGCCCCCAACCCAAACACCGCCAAAACTACCGGTAACAACAAAAGACCCAATACCAAACTTATCCACGGTCCAAACTTAACCAAAAACTCTTTAATCTCCCCGGGAAGTGGAGGTGCCTTCTTCACTAAGTACTCAGTTAACAATGTATCCAATTGCTCAAGTCCCATCCCGGTCGTTTCTTTCTGTTTGTGCTCCACACAAGCAGTATCATCCCTAAGTATAAAAAAAGCAATCCCTCAAAAAGAGGAGCCCTTTTTTATCTTAAACTCCTAAAAAAACTTATCTGACAAATGATCTTCAAAATAGCATAAAATGAGTATGTGGCCCTTCTAATTATCATTCTGCTCTTGCTTGAATCGGTTCTTCACTGCTTCTCCGTCCAAAAACTCGCCGTCCTTACTGGCATAGTTATCACTTTTCCGGTCATCTCCAGTCAAATACCCGAGCAAAAAATAGTTTACCTCCTTCTTATCAGCCTGTTTTGGTCTATCTATCGAATATTCAAAGGCCACATTGTCGGCAAAATCTCCTGGCTAATCTGTCTTTTAATTCTCATCTTTTCTGTCCTGGCAGCAAACAGTGTTATCAGCGCCGATTTTCACTTTGACGCCGAAAGAACGTTCATTGTAGACAATGACTATCCCGAAACCATCACCCGGTTTCAAACCACATCCGTCTATTTGCCATATCGTTTCCGCTCCATATTTTTTGCTTCCTGGATTATCCCCATTTCCCTCCTCGGCCGTGGTTTTTCTCTTTTTTGGTTCGATCAGATTGTCCCCGCCATAGGCCTCGTTGCATTATTACCTTTAATAATCAGTTTATCTCTCCGGCCCAAATTTTTGACTCTCGTGCCAATATTTTTTGCTGCTGTAACTGCCGGTCTGAGCCGAAATCCCGACACTTCAGGTTTATATCTTTTGTGTCTGCCTTTCTTAATTACCCTTATTTCCGACAGTCTAAATATTACGATCAAAAGATGAAAATCAGACTTATATTGCTAGGCGTTATCGTTTTTATTGCCGGATTTTTGCGTTTGTATCAAATAAATTCCGTTCCCCCGCATCTGTCAAATGATGAAATTTCTCTGGCTTTCGACAGCTACAGTCTGCTCACCACCGCCAAAGATCAACACGGCCGCCCATTTCCTGTGTCTTTGAAATCTCATGGTGATTACAAAGCCCCCCTTTACAGTTATTTAGCCACACCTTTTGTTTTTCTTCTCGGCAACACTACCTTAGCTGTCAAACTACCCTCCGTAATTGCCGGAGTACTTACTGTACTGGTTATTTTCTACCTCTCGCTCCACCTCACCCGAAATCCCCAGGTTTCCCTCTTTTCCGCTTTGGTTGCTGCCACTTCATTTTGGTCAATCACCACCTCCCATGGCGTAGCTGAGACCAATCTTGCTTTATTGTTCCTGTGTTTAGGCGTACTTTTCTTAATCCGGAAAAAATCTCTTCCGTTATCAGCCCTATTTTTGGCCATGTCTATGTACGGCTACCACACCGAAAAGGGTCTTGTTCCTCTGATCATTCTCGTTTGGTTATTCGTCTTCCGGCCCAAACTGAAAGCCATATTAACGCTCCTGCTGCCGTTAGGCTTATTGCTTCTTCCGCAAATCTTCGACCTTGGAACCACAGCCAGAGCCGGAGCCGAAGTTATCTGGAATGAGACCGGCAATAATTTCCCCAAAACCATATCCGTTTTTGTTTCAAACTACTTTGCCTACATCAATCCGGGCTATTTATTCTTCTCCGGCTTGGGTATCTTTCATGGCCAGCACCCTTACAACCCCGGCCTATTCACCTGGCCTTTAGTTATTCCTTTTTTTCTAGGTCTTTTTCAGCTCAAACCCACACGTTTTCCGCCCATCAAATTCCTGTTGCTGTGGTTAATTGTTTCACCCGTTATCCCCGCTCTGACACATGGTGGTCCGAGTTTACTACGAAATTTAACCAGCCTTGCACCTTTGTCACTAATAATTGGCCAGGGCATGCATTTCCTGTTTAAACGTCTCCCGCGTTTGTTTTGGATCTTAGCTGTAGTCTTCGTCATCTTTACCGTTTATTACCTTCCGGTTTACTATTATCATTTCCCCCGCGAACGTGCCGGCACTTACCAGGGATATCGCCCCATTGCCGAATACCTCCGCAATCACGTTAATGACTTTACCCATGTCCAAATTGACGATCGTTTCGGTCCCCTGAATGAGTTCATAGGTGTGCCGCATCTCTTTATTGGCTTTTACTCTCCCCTTTCCCCTTCAGTCATCCAAAGTCCCGTTCATACTCCGGAAGGAAGTTTCTATGCTGACATTTTTTCTGTCTCCTGGATTAACTGGACTTCACAAACTCCCGTTCCTTCCACCTGGTATATTGTCGGTGTCGGCAACACCCCGCCGGACAGTGTTAAAAAGAACTATCGTCTGGTTACCGACTTTCCCGACATTTCCGGAAAAACTGCCTTTGAAATTTGGACTGCGATATAATAACCGTCACTATGGACGAAAAAATTCTTGTCATTAAACGCGATGGATCGAAAGAACCCTTTGATCCGGAAAAGATTTCCCGCGTCACTTTGGCGGCCGGCTTAAACCAGGATCAGGTTCAACTCTTGTCACGTAAACTCACCCTCTGGGCATCATCTCTCGGTACGAACGAGATCTCGTCATTGGATATCCGCGACCAGGTATTAAATGAATTGGAAAGCATTGATGAAAATGTCGCCCGGTTCTTCCGTTGGTACCAAAAAACCAAAGACACTCCTCATTCATAAATTCTGCAGCTTTTCTGTTAGTTCCGCATATGAATTTACTCCCATCAACGTTTGCCTTTCCGCCGCTGCACCTTCGTACCCAGCTACATACATTTTGATGTTTTTTTTCATCTCGCCAAACGGCTTCTTACCCTGCCATTCCGCTTCATACAGGCGAGCGTGATCACTAAGGGCCATAAGTCTTTCCGTCTTTGTTAATATTCTTCGCTCAGCTGCAAACGCCGCCGGATTTTCAAATACTCCTCTTCCAATCATCACCCCGTCCATTTGAAACTGCAAAAATAGTTCTTTTGCCTGTTGTCTGTCTTTAACATCCCCATTCCCACAAATTAGCGTCTCTGTCTTTTTCCTCCTTTTTATGTCCACGATCTTTTCCATTTCCTCCCAGCTTGCGGGCACTGCGGATTGTTCAGCCGCAGTTCGTAAGTGAAAGGTTATCTCCGCCAAACCCTGATCCAAAAGAAAATCCGCCCAATCTTCAGTTACGACCTTTTTATAACCAATCCTGGTTTTTACCGACACCGGCAACTTCCCGCCTTCTCTTGTCGCTGCAATTATTTCCTTCACCCTTTGCCACTGCTCTTTCTCAATCATTCTGCTGCAGGCGCCAATTTTAACCACATCCCTAACCGGACAACCCAAATTAATATCAATGCCGTCAACTCCAAGCTCGGAAATTTTGTGAGCTGCCGCAAAAAAAATCTCCGGATCCACTCCCCATATTTGCGCTACAATTGGCCTTTCCTCCTGAAGGTATTTTAGCCTGACAGAGACCTTATCAAATCCTTCTGAACATATTCCGTTTACATTTGTAAACTCGGTGTAAAACACATCCGGTCGCCCGAACTTGGCGATTGACCGGCGAAACACCGTATCAGTAACACCTTCCATCGGTGCCAGTGACACAAACGGTCTGGGTAGTTTTTTCCAAAATCCCATTTCCATATCGCCAATTATACCGGCTAACCAAGGTCAACCATTAGAAATCGCCTGACTTTCTTATATAATCTCCTTGTGTTGAAAAGATTTTTGTTTCACCCGCTGACGTGGATCTTTATTTTAGCCTTGTTTCTCCGTTTTTGGCATCTGACCTCTCTTCCCTCCGGCTTCCATGTCGATGAAGTGAAAGTCGGCTGGAATGCCTACTCCCTGTTTAAAACCGGCCGTGACGATTGGTGGCATGCATTTCCTCTCCACTACGATACTTTCGGTGATCAACGGCCAACGGGCCTTTTCTACGCCTCTGTTCCGGCCATAGCCGCCTTTGGTCTGAACGAATTTGCGGTTCGTTTTACCCCGGCCATCTTTGGGGCTTTAGCAGTTCTGTCCGTATTTTTTCTCACCAAGCAGATTACCGGTAATAATTCCGCGGCCTCGCTTTCCGCCCTCATGTTGGCCATCTCTCCCTGGCATATTACCCTCAGTCGGGCCACCTCCGAAGGTATCGTTGCCACAACCCTCATATTGCTGGCCATGCTTTTTCAAATCCGCGCCTTATCCAAAAAACAGTTTGCTCCCACTCTCATTTCCCTCTTATTTTATCTTTCCTCATATTTCTTCTACCACACCTCTCGCCTGCTAATTCCGCTTTTTGTCTTTGCCATCATCATCTACTTTAGAAAAATCCGCATTTCTTCACTCTTACTTCTCGGCTGCACTTCACTTTTAACTGTTGTACTGGCGCTCTCACCTGCTGCCCGTGGTCGATTATCTCAGGTGTCTATATTCTCAGACCAGAGCATAAAAATCGAGTTGGATCGTCTTCCGTTTGAAGAAGGCGATAACCACATTTTTGTAGCCCGGGCCCTGCACAATAAAATTGTGTTATACGCCTCGCGCTTCTTCAATGAATATTCACAATATATAAGCGGAAAATTCCTCCTCTCCTTCCAGGAAGCCAAACCCTCCCGGTATCAAACTGCCACCAAGGGTTTACTCCTTTATTCCGAATTTGTTCTCCTAGGCATAGGATTAATCTCCGTTGCCCGGAAAAAGTTTCCTTCCCTCCCCGTTCTGCTGCTGCTTTTAAGCCCCCTTCCGGCTGCCCTTACCACCGAAGACGCTCCCAATCTCCATCGCTCCCTGGTCATGTCCCCCTTCATCTCCATGATCGCCGGATTTGGCCTACTTCATATCTTACGCATTCGTCGCCGACTTTTTGCCATTACTGTTCTTATTTTAGCTGTCGAATTATTTCACTACTCCCACCTGTATATTGTCCACAACCCGGTCCGGGACGCCCTCACCTTACCCCGGAATGTCGGAGCCACCGAACTTATTACTGCCATCGGTCGGCTTTCCCCTCAGTATACGAATATCTATCTCACTAACCGACCCGACCACCTTTATCCCTGGTTTGCGTTTCTTACCGGTAAGGATCCGCGTCAGTTCAATCCTCTGCTTTCATTCGGAAAATCCCGCGACTGGACGTATACCAATCTCGTCTTTTCCCAATTCCGCTGTCCTTCCAGTTTCGTCCAGGATCATAACCTCCAGCACACTCTGGCGGTTGACGCCGAAGGCTGCCCCACGCCCACAAGATTGGTTAATGTCGAAAACATCAGCCGGATCAGCGGCGGCACAACTTATACTCTCTGGAGTTCGAAAGACTAGGCATGATCTTTTCTAACCCCTTCAAAGTACAGCTTTCCCGTCCCGGCCTTTTTGTCGCCTGGGCACTTGTCTGCGTCACCATAGGGCTTTTCCTCCTCTCCAAACCCTCGCTAGCTTTTGTTTCTCCCACCAATTTAATCCTCACCGTCAGCCAGGTTACTGCTCTTTGCGGAATAACTCTCTTAAGTTTTACCTATTTTCTTTCCAGCCGGGCCGGTTTTCTGGAAAAAATATTTGGTGGTTTAGACCAGGTTTACCGCCTTCACCACCTTATGGGTGTCACCAGTTTTATCTTACTAATTACCCATCCCGTGTTCTTAATCCTCAATGTTTTCCCTTACCTTCGCTTGTCAGTAATTTACCTTCTTCCCACAATTTCCGGACTTGACTATGACTTTGGAATATTAGCTTTTTACACCTTAATCATCCTCGTATCGCTTACACTTTTTGTGCGACTTCCATATCACATTTGGAAATCAACCCACGAATACATGGGGATAGTTATTTTTCTCGGCTTTCTTCATACCCTCTTAATTGAAAGTGACATCTCCCGCTTTCTCCCTTTGCGAATTTGGATCTTGTCCCTGACATCTTTGGGGTTACTTTTTCATTTCTACCGTCGCTTTTTCTATGACCGTTTCGGTCCTGTGCATAAATATCAAGTTAACCGGGTAAGCAAGCAAGGTGCAATCACGGAAATTTTTCTTTCTCCCTTAAACCGGCCGCTTCGCCATCATCCGGGTCAGTTTGTCTTTGTAAAATTTTCCGGTTTTCCGCGTCTGGCCGAATCACATCCGTTTTCCATCTCCTCCGCCCCAGGAAGTTCTCTGCTGCGGTTGTCTATTAAACGTCTTGGTGACTACACCGAACGGCTAAATAAAATTGAAATAGGAACCCCAGCCGTCCTGTCAGGTCCGTACGGCCTGCTTTATAGTCGCTTTAATGATTGTGATACAGCCGTTTGTATAGCCGGAGGTATCGGCATCACCCCGTTCATAAGTCTATTTGAATCAAAAATCCGTTCCTTTTCCAAACCCACGTATCTGTTTTACTCAGTTAAAAACCTGACCGATGCATATTACTCTTCCCAGCTTTTAGAACTTTCCCGTCATAAAAAATTCTTTTACCGTTTGCACAATACTGCCAAACAGGGTCGCATTACTGCCGCCGAAATTATTAATAAAACCGCCGTTGATCATCGGGTTGCCACCTATTTTATTTGTGGTCCTCTGCCGATGATGATTTCTCTCCGTGACCAGCTTTTAGACCTCGGTGTTAAACCTTCCCGTATAATTTTCGAAGACTTCAATCTTAAGTAGCGATACCGAAAGATTGTGACTACTCTCCCACAATCACTACTGCATCCACCCCTCCGGAAGCCGCCAGCAACTCATCATCCGTCGTAAAACCATCGACCACCGTATATTTGCCCCCCAAATCCTTCTTTAGCATCGGCCAATAAGCCGACTTTGCCTTAGCCAAAACTATTTCAGTCTTCACGTAATCCGTTTTCTTTGCATTCCCTGTTTCCACATTCATATATCCTAAACTTTCCAGGTAAATCTTGGCCGCAGCGGCGACACCTTTACCGCCGGTGCCGTTTAGAACCTTGATCTTCAGATCAGCTCTTTTTTGTTCAACTGCTGCTGGCGTAGGTGTAGCCTCTGGTTTTACCGTAGGCGACACCGACTGCTCCTGCACATCTGTCGCTATCAAACTGTTAATTCCCAAACTTAATCTTTGCCCCCACAACACATAACCCGCAACTATTCCTAAACACAATCCCAAAATAAAAGCTATCGACATACCTAAAAATCCGCCCTTTCTCCCGCCACGTCGTGTAGTTTTCTCATCTGAATTTTCTGTCTCCGCTGCACGAACCGGAGTATTACCTTGATCCACCAGCTTTGCCAAAGTATCAATAGATCTGGTCAAATCGCCTCCCTCTTCTGGTTTTTCCACTTCCGCTTCCAAAATCACTTTTGGTTGTTCTTCCTGTTCAACCACTGCTTCTAAATGGGCTTCTGTTTTCTTCATCACTACATACTACCAAATATCACCAACCCGGATCAATCCTTCGCGCATGTCTCGCCGCAAAACACCCTCGTAGACTGGCCGGCAAATATATTATCTGTTCCCTCTACTAACAACATTTCATCTCTTCTCAATTAGATTGATTTCCCTTTAACCTACCTCACTTTGTATCTTCAGTCAACTTGCTGAAATACTTTTTTCCGCGCAACTTTTCCGGTAACAGACTATCTCTGGTGTATTTGTCATATCCTTTTCCGTATCCCAATTCCTTCATCAGTTTCGTCGGAGCATTCCGCACCCGCATCGGTATCGGTAAATTCCCGTGTTGGTTCACGTCAGCTAGTGCTTCCATATATGCGTCATATGCCCGGCGATCTTTTTTACATGCTGCCAAATAAGCCACCCCCGCAGCTAAATTTTCCTGACACTCCGGATATCCGATTGTCTCACATGCCCGGAACACCGCATTGGCGACTACCAGTGCCGTCGGCACTGCCATTCCGACATCTTCAGACGCAAACACGACCATCCGTCTGGCGATAAACAAAGGATCTTCACCGGCAGCTACCATCCGGGCCAGATAATACAATGCTGCATCAATATCACTTGCCCGCATAGCTTTTATAAACGCTGATATCGTGTTGTAATGCTCGTCACCCAGCTTGTCATACCGCAGATGCTTAGACTGTAGTGTATTCTTCAAAGTCTCGACATTTACTTTCCCGTACAGCTCTTGGGTATTTTCAATCATGGTAATCACCTGCCGGGCATCACCGTTTGCCATCGCCACCAACCACTCCCTCGCCTCTTTATTCATCGTGACCCCAGTTCTCTTTACAATCGCAAGCATTTCCACTTCATTCAATTCATTTAGCACAAACACCCGGCATCTGGATAGCAAAGGCGAAATTACCTCAAAGCTGGGATTTTCTGTGGTCGCCCCGATTAACGTAATCGTCCCGTTTTCCACATGCGGCAATAGATAATCCTGCTGGGCCTTGTTAAACCGGTGTATCTCGTCCAGGAACAACACTGTGGGTATCAATGCTCCTCTGGCGGCTTCCACCACCTTTCTGACATCATCCTTGCCGGCATCCACCGCCGACAGATTTACAAACTGGGCCCCCAACCCTTCAGCATAAATCCGCGCCAATGTGGTTTTACCTACACCCGGTGGCCCCCACAGGATGAAAGAAAATTTATGTTTATTCTCAATTGCAATCCTCAGTGGTTTATCTACACCCACTAAATGTGTCTGCCCGACGTAATCACTTAATTGTTTCGGTCGAAGTCTTTCCGCCAAGGGTGCGAGTTCCATATCCGTAAGTATATACCCAAATAAAACCCAAATAAACTCTCTGCTTTCACCTACCCTACTACCTTATACCCTTGGCCTTCAATCGCTGCTATTATTTTTTGCTCACTCACTGCTTGCGGATCAAACTCCACCTTAACTATCTGTTTTACATAATCGCAATCGGCCTTTGCCCCCAAATCTTCAATCTCGCCTTCAATTAGCAAACTGCAGGAAGTACAGTGCAGTCCGGATAACTTAAAGATTTTTGTCGCAATCATATTTTTAATAATTATTTAATTAACAATTGCCAGTCGGCCCTCATACATGCCCATACTGCACGCAAATGCTAATTCCTTCTGATCTGTGGGCACCGTCAGTTCAACCGTTTTCTGCGTCCCCGGCGGCACCAACTGGGAAATCCCCAGTGTCGGAATTGTAAAAGCCTGAACGCACCCATATCCCCCTTTATTAACCAAATTTAGTTTAATCTTGCTTCCCGCCTTTACTACCTTTTTGTCTGTCGCATACCCATAACTGTTAAAAGTCACTGTAATCTCGTCAGCAGGTGTACTTGCTGACAACACCTCATTTCCTTCACAATAGCTGATTGTGCACTTAATCTCCTGCCAAAGTTTTTGCGCCGTCACCCGGCTGCCATTCAAAACCAATGCCGAATTAATACTCAACAACGCCATTCCCAAAACTACAACTCCGGCCACTTTCAAAAATATTTGTTTCTGCAAATCTCCGAACTTTGACAGCACCAACCCGAAAGCCAAAAACAACGGACTGGTTCCTAAAACAAAACTTCCCAATATCCCCGCCCCCCACATGGGACTACCCGAAGACACAGCCAGTGCCATCATGGCCTGAGTAATGCCGCAGGGGATAAAAATCGTCGCAGCGCCTAATACCGCCGGTGCAAAAAAATTCCCGCTTTTAGAAGTGCTGCGGATAAACTTTTTTAAAAACCCCGGAGTTTGAATTACAAACCTCCTGAAAAACGGGTGCACATCCAGCATTGCTCCAGCTACACCCAACATGTAAATCCCGATCAACCCTTGAAATATTCCTGATGTTCTAGGATTTAGTACCACTGCCGATCCGATTAATCCCAAGATCGCACCTACTAAAATATGTGCCACTAACTTCGCCACTAAAAATATTCCCACCTCGGCAAATCCCACCTTGGTATCAGGGTCATTACTGCCTTTCACCCTTGCAGCAACTGTTGCCGTCAATAACCCCCCCTGCACCGCCATACATGTTATTCCGCCCGTTAAAAGACCTGTCAAAAATATCAACCACAAACTCGGCATGTTGTATATATTACTTCCAACCCCCCCCATAAAGTCAACCGGACTTTACTTCGTTATCACTTTAAGTCACAAACTCCTGTGATAAAAATTTTTATACCAAAAATACAATAACAATCGTCTTATTTTATTCGGGTTATATTCGTAAGAGAATTTCTTCCAAGCCGGCTATAAAAGCCTTTCACTCTATTACTCGATATTACCAACTATTTGCTTTAAATCGGATATATCCTTAAGCAAATAATCAGTCCCAATAGACTGCAGTACTGTTTCCTGTGCGTACCCGGATATAAGACAAGCCGCCTTCATCTCAATCTCCTTAGCCGCCCTTACCCCAGCGATTGCATCTTCGACCACTAGACAGTTTCTCGGATCAATATCCAGTTTTTGCGCCGTCAGCAAATATATTTCCGGATCGGGCTTTGAAATTATCACTTCCTCTCCGGTTGTCGTAACTCCGAAAGCCAATATTAAATTCAGTGCCTCCAATTCCTTCTCCACTATCCCCCACGTACTCCCCGTAGACAAAGCCGTTAAAAGATTTTTTTCACTTATTACTGCCATCACGTCTTCCAGCCCATCCCGCAATTTAACCTGTAAATCGGCTACTAATTTCCGATATTCATCTACTGTTTCTCCCGTCAGCTTTCGCTCAATCTCCGGACTGTACTCCCCGTTTTCCGATAATACCCTTCTCCAATTAGACCCGAGGCCAATTCCCGGTTCGTGCACCCATCCGTTCTCCAGCCGAAACTTACTCATTATTTGATACTTTGCCATTACGGTTGTAAACGCCTGTTCCCAGTCCATTTCATTATCGAGGACTGTTCCGTCTAAATCAAAAATCACTGCCTCTATTGCCATATATTAATTATTTTAATTTTCTGTAACAATTTTTAACCGTCCGTAATTATATACTGCCGTGTCAGCTGTCAGAGTTTTGGCTTGTACCCGGATCAGATTTTTGCCAGCCCAAAAGTTTAACTTGCCCGAAGTATATATCCCCGCAGGTTGGCCGGTACTTGTCACTTCACTTCCGTCCACCCCAATGCTGTGCGCAGCGTCATATAACCTCACAAACGCCTTTCCGTTCCCGTTTAATAAATTCATATTTGCTTCAAAATATATTTCTGTTAACCCCGGATAATCGCTCTTATCAAAATAAAACTCCGTCCCGCTGATATTTTCCCATGTCACCAACTTAGAACTCCCCGAACCGGGGATGGTCACGTATGCTACCGCCCGAACTTTTTTAGTCGTAGCCGTCGCACCAGCACCTCTGGTCGGTATCACAGTACTGGTAGGGGCACCAGTCATCATCACCGGCTCATCTTCTCTGTCTTCTGTCCCTGAAGCCTTGGAGCTGATTAGCGCTACCTGGCGCTCGATCTGTGCCATACACACCTCCCCACAGGTGTCTTCCCCCAAAGCTACGTCTTCCGCTGTCTCTGTCATAGGAGTTGTAAAAAATACCTCACGTACGACTAAGCCCAACGCCACATTAATCATCACCAGGTTAATCACCCCGGTAATCAACCCCACCTTTTTCCAATTTACTTGCATCATTTATTAATTGTATTACACCCCGACTTTTTTTACGCTCAATCCCATTTTCCCGTCTTCAATCTTAAAGCCCTGCTTCTCAATTTCCACCCTCAACTGATCCGCCTCAACATACTTTCCGGCCAGTCTCAATTCTTGTCTCTTTGCCGCCATATCCACAATCTCCTCCGGAATTGCCGTTTTCGAAAATCCTGCCTCACCTAAATTCAGTCCCAATATCCGGTCAAAATCGAGTATCTGGTCCAGCTTGTCATAATCAGGAATGTTACTCTTTAACATCTCCCACACTACAGCCAATCCTTGGGGAAAGTTTAAATCGTTGTTTACGGCCGCCAAAAACCTTTCTCTGTAGCTTTCAAGCTTCTTCATCTTTTCCTTCGTCAGTGTTGTTCTGGCCTCTTCGCCTTTTCTTTTGGCCTGTTGTACAAACTGCACTAATTTATCGTAAGCCGTCTGCGCCGATGCCAATGACGACCAGGTAAAGTTCAATGGAGTTCGGTAATGGGCGGTCAAAAATAAATATCGTAATGCCAGAGGTGAAAATCCTTTTTCCATCACCTCCGGAACCCGATATACATTCCCCAAGGACTTTCCCATTTTCTGCCCGTCCACCTTCAGAAAAACATGATGCACCCAGTATTTTGCCATCGGCTTTCCCGTTGCAGCTTCAGATTGCGCTATTTCATTCGGGTGATGTATCGACAAATGGTCCTCTCCCCCGGTGTGAATATCAAAACTCTCCCCCAGATATTTCATCGACATCGCCGAACATTCGATATGCCATCCCGGAAAGCCTTTTCCCCACGGACTTTCCCATTGCATCGTGTGATCGGCAAATCTTCCGACGGCCTTAAACCACAAAGCAAAATCAGCCGGATTTCTTTTATGCTCGCCCGTCTGTACCTCTTCCCGCACAGCCACCCGCTTATCCGCTAGCTGCTGCCCGAACAACCCGTCATATCGGGGGAACTTAGCTACCTCAAAATACACGGCCTCTGGCGTGTCATACGCAAATCCGCGTGTCATTAGGCGCTGTACCAACTCAACCTGTTCCGGAATGTGATCTGTCGCTTTACACACGCGTGAAGGCCGCAGCACATTTAGCAAATCCATTGAAGCATAAAAATCTTTCGTATAAAAATCGGCCACTTCCCATACCGTCTTACCGGCCGTTCTTGCACCTTTTTCCATTTTGTCTTCACCCTCATCAGCGTCCGAAACCAAATGCCCGACATCGGTAACATTTTGTACATGCATTACCTCAAATCCGTTATATGTCAGTAGTCGTCGCAGCAAATCATCCCCCACGTATTTCCGTCCGTGTCCGATTGAAGCGTACCCGTAAACCGTAGGACCACAGGTATACATCCCGACAGCCGGAGGTTTAATCGGCACAAATTCTTCAACTTCCCGGCTTAAACTGTTAAAAAGTTTCATATTTTATAATCGGAGTACTTATATATGCACTTAGATTGGTCTGTGACTACATGGTACCACTCGAAATGATTTATGGCCATAAACATCCATAAAGGTATCGGTAGCCCTTTCCCTAATTTCTGGCTTTTGTGCGCCCTCACTGCCTGCCATTTTAAAAGCCAATTCCACCCCAAATTCAACCGATAAGTCGGCTCGACCATTTGTCCGAGCACCTTCTCCATTCCCGTAATTTTCCATCTGCCCTTAAACAACTCCGGTACTGCCATGAACCACAACTGCCAACCCTTCTCACTTCCCATCTGCATATATTTACCGTACAAATATTTGCTTACGGCAATATGGTCAGGGTGTCCGTAAAATCCGCTCGGATCGTATGTTACCACTACCTCCGGTTGATATTTATCCATCATTAAGTCGACCCACTTTTTCCACCCCAATTCGGTTTTCAGCTTCCCGTCATCAAAATCGCCCACTTCCACAATATCAACTTTCATAATCCGGGTCGCCTCTTTCAACTCCTCACCCCGTATTTCAGCCAGTGACTTACCCTGTCCCTTAATATGAATTCTTCCCGCCCCTCCCGGGGTCAAACTGACAACTATCGTTTTCCAACCCCACTTTTGTGCGGCGATTAATAGTCCCCCCACCGGCATACTCTCATCATCCGGATGCGGAAAAATCGTCATCAGGGTTTTCCCTGAACCTTGCTTTAATAGTTTTGTTATATCTTCCATTATTTTTAAGGACTAAAAAACCCGCTCATCGCGGGTATTTGCAGCCGAAGTAAAACCCCGCCATGGGGGATCTACTTCGACCAATAAGGACAGCCGACGACTAATTTCATTTCCATCTTTCCATTTTCCCTTCGCTTTCCCCACTTGTCAATCATATATATTAATCAACTCGCATCGACCACAAAACACACATACTACACTCAATTTAAACCCAACTTCCTACCTGCTGCCTCTTTTAAAACCGGTGAAACCTTTCTTCACCTGGCCTGCTCCGAAGTTCTTGAACATCGCTCCCCGACTACCTCGGAAAAAATCTCTCGGTCCCTTATCAAATCCTGCTATCTGCGGAACTTTTTTCTTTTCCTCTTTTGTATTGTTATCAGCCATGAATATAAATTGTCTAAAACTATTCTACCTTATTCTGCAACTCTTTTCTGCGCCTCATGAGATCCTTTACGCAGCATTTTTCGCCACAACGGCTCTCTCTGCTCTTCCTGCTTTTTCACTTCCTTCTTCTGTTCCTTTTGTTGGGTATCTTTTTTCTGCTCCTGTTGTTTCTTCTGTTCCTTCTCCTGCCGCACCCTGGCAATCTCCGCATTAATCTTTTCTAAGTTTTGCCGGGTCTGGGACAATGCCTGCTGGCTTTGATCCTGCACCTGTTGCTGTTGTTGTTGTGACAGCATTTTCTGTTGGGCACTTTCTTGGCCCGCATCCTGTCCGTAATCCCCGGTCAGCTGCCCTTTAGCGTCACCCGCCATAGCCACAACTGTTGTCCCTACCGCCTTAGCCGCCTGCTTCGCATACTTTTGTGCCCGCCCGGAAATCCCTTCAATACTTTCAAACGAATCCTGATTTCTTGGTCCCAGTACCGCCATATACCTAATATATCAAATATTTTTTAATCCCGTTTAATTTTCCGTTAATATTCCCGTCTTCCTTCCAAAGCCCGTGTCAGGGTGACATCGTCTGCATACTCAATATCCGCCCCAACCGGCAACCCGTGAGCGAGCCTGGTCACTTTCACGTCCGGATATTTATCCTTTATATATTTATTCAGATACATACAAGTAGCTTCACCTTCCATGTTTGGATTTAAAGCCAGAATTACCTCTTCCACACCGTCACCCAATCTTTTTACCAACTCATTTATTCTGATCTCGTCCGGTCCGATATTGTGCAACGGATCAATTATTCCGCCGAGTACATGATACCGGCCAGTAAACCCGTTTCCCCGCTCGAGTGCCGGCACGTCCAGCGGATGTTCAACCACACAAATAATGCTTTTATTCCTCATCATGTCACTGCAGATATCACACGGGTCTGTTTCCGCCACATTAAAACACACCGCACATTGCTTCGTATTTCTTTTCAAACTTCCGACCGCTTCCGCAAATTTGTCCAGTTCTAATTGTGGTACTGCCAATAAATAATATGTCAGTCGCGCTGCAGTCTTAGGCCCGATCCCGGGCAACCGCTCAAATGCTTCAATCAGATTATTTACCGCCCTAGCTATCCTCATACAACCGTAAGTTTACCCCATTCCGCCAGCCCCGCCCGAAACATTCATCAACTCTTTTGCCGCCATTTCCTGGCTCTTCCTAATCGCTTTATTAATAACTTCATTCAATACGTCATTTGAAATTCCCTGAATGGACAGTTCCTGGATCCTCTGGTCACCGGTAATCACAATCCTTACCCCATTCTCTTCCACCGTAATTGTCTGCCCCGACAAATTCTTCTGCATCTGCATCGCCTGCTGTCGCAGTTTATTGATATCGCCCAAATTTTTGATTGTGTCGCCAATACCCATATGTCCCGTAAATTGTAGTTTACTCACTCCCTTTTGTCCATACCCACCCCAACCCGAAACACTTCAACCGCCAGCTTAAAAAGCTATACCGCTTCCACCCCGAATATTTGTTCCGCAGCCTGGACAATATCCTGATCCACTCCGTCAGCCGTTACCTCTTCGGTCTTTTTCTTTTGTCCCTCTCCGAGGCGCAAATACAGTTTCACCGTCCGCACGGAAAACAATTCCTTCACTGCTGTTTCTACAATTGCCCGGCATTTCTCCGTTTCCAGTTTATCCTTATGAAACTTATAAAAAACCTCCAACTCCAACTTCTCTCCGTCAAACCCGACCGGCCTGGTTGATCGCAGTAATGCTTCCACGGAATGATTTTTAGGTCTCACTAACTTCATTACCTCTGCCCATTTAGATTCCAGATCAGCCAAACTGTATTTCCCCTTTCCCCCTTCGGCCATAATTACCTGTTTTTCTGTCTTTTCCTTAATTTTTTCTTCCGGTACATCTTCTTTCACTGTCGGCGTTTCCGCCGTCCGGGTTTCTTTAACTGCCTTTCCGCCTGTGTTATTGCCCTTTCGGCCCTTTCCCACCACAAACATCTCCAGCGGTAATTGCGGTAGGACACTCAACTTCATCTGTTCATATACTCGGTCCATCTCCGTCAACCAGGACAGCAACCTGGTTGTATCTTGTGTCCCGCCTTTAGCCGTGTCCAGTAGTTCGTCCCGCCACACTTCCACTACTGCTTCCACGAACCGCCGCCAGTTAGTCCCCTGTTGCTCTAACCGGTCAATCATGGCCAGCGCTTCATCGGTTTTACCTTCGCTAACCAGTTGTGCAAAAGCCGCAGCTTCTCCCTCAGTTGCCATCCGCAAAACCATTTCTACTGATTTCTCGCTTACTTCTCCGGCACTTAAAAACACCTGTTCCAATAATTTAGTCCCGTCCCTGAAACTGCCTTTAGCCGCCTTAACCAATCGTTCTAATGCCGCCTTCTCCGCTTTCATTCCCTCGCCTTCGGCGACCCGCATCAAACTGGCAACTCCTTCGGCAGTACTGGGCTTCCGGAAAGTTATCCTCGTGCATCTGGACACTACCGTTTCCGGCAGCTTATCCGGCTCCGTCGTGCACAATACAAAAAACGCACTTTCCGGCGGCTCTTCTAAAGTCTTCAATAATGCGTTGGCCGCTTCAGTGGTCAACATATGCACCTCATCAATAATGTAAACCTTATACCTGCCCTGCATCGGAGCCAGTCTGATCTTTTCTTTTAAGTCCCGGATCTCGTCAATACCCCGGTTTGAAGCCGCGTCTATTTCGACCACATCCATCGCCGTTCCGGCCGATATCTGCAGACACATATCACATCCGTTGCAGGGTTCGATCCCCTTTTTCTTCGTGCAGTTTAAAGCCTTGGCCAAAATCCGGGCGGAGCTGGTCTTCCCCGTCCCTCGCGGGCCGGAAAATAACCACGCATGCGGCAACTTATTAATTTTTCCGCTTTCAGCTCCGGAGAGAAGCTTGGTCAGCATCTCTCTCACCTCAACAAGGTCTAACTCTTCAACCCGCATTGGTCGATATTTCAAGTACAGCGTCGTTTGCATAAGCAATGACCAATTTAGCGGTCCGTCACCTAAAATACAACCCCGTGATTTTACTCGTGATGCACCCCTAAAAGGTGCAAACAGCCATGTCCTGCCAAAAACGCCATCTCCTCATCCACAGTCCTATTTTTTCCGGTTTTAGCCTGGGCCACTGCCACCGGATAACAAATCACAATGTCGCCGAGGTGAATAACTCCGTCAGGCACCGGTACAAACTTTATCCCCTCAGTTTGCTCACTTAAAGGGAACGATAAGACGTCAGTTACTTCAGCAGTTTCCATGTACTGCTGATGCAGTTGTTTCATCTTTCGTCTTCCCACAACCACTAAACACACTTCCATATCCCCTGACCGACCCTGCTCCATGATCATTTTTTCAATTTCCCGTCTTACCATTTCCCGGTCAAACGTATAACCCGGTCTTGAATAAATTTCCAACTTCACCATGGTATTTTATTTCACTTCCAACATTTCTTTTACCAAACCGGCGACCATTGATCCATCCGCCCGTCCCTTAAACTGCGGTGATACCACTCTCATAATTGCCCCGAACTCCCGCACCTCAGCTGCTGCAATTATAGGTTCCAGTTCTTTTTTAACTTCTTCACGGCTCATTTGTTCCGGCATGTATTTTTCTAATATAGCCAGCTCCTCTGCTTCAACGCCAGCCTGCTCTGCCCTTCCCGCCTGAGTGAACGACTCAATCGCTTCGCGCCGTTTCTTCACTTCCCGTGAAATTACCGCCACGATGTCAGTGTCAGCAAGCTCCCGGCCCAGTTCAATCTGTTTGTAGTTCATTTCCGACAACACCATCCGCACCACGGATACCCGTAATGCCTCACCGGCCTTCATTGCCGTTATGAGATCAGATCTTATTCGCCCGTTCAAATCAGCGGATAACACGTCGCCTCCCGCTTCTTCTTTCTTTAATCTTTTCTTGTTTCACAATGGACGGTTTCCTGTAAAACTCCCGTTTTTTTAGTTCGATTAAAATTTCGTCATTAATCACTTTCTTACGAAAGTCGGCGATCAATTTATCATCTGATTGGCCTGGTTTTTTGCGTACTACTGTAGGCAATTAAATCCCCCCCTCTCTCAATTTATCTGCAATCTGATCTAACTGTTGATTGTCCAATTTCTCAAACTTTTGTATATCCACCAAAGTCTGATGCAAATCATTGGTATATCTCGGTATTACCCGGATATGTGCATGGGCCACTTCCATTCCCAAAGTAATATAGCTGATCCACTCAGCCCCCAATTTTTCCTTGGCCTTCAAACCGATTTTTTTGGCCACTTCAAAATACTCTCCGAAATTCGGCACATCATCCACCCATCGATAATGTTTCTTAGGTATTACCAGGGTATTTCCGGACGTAAGTGGCCTGACATCCAAAAAAGCCAAAAAGCTTTCGTCCTCATAAACCCGTCTCGCTGGCACCTCACCAGCCACAATTTGACAAAATATACAGTCACTCATACCGGCGGATTATAACTTACAAACCTATCCCGGCACAAGCTAAAATAAACTCCTACTACAGGTCCTTTACCATGTTTTTAAGCTGAGCAAATTCACCCGGCCTGTCAGCCGAATTTGTTCCTTCCAGATCCAGCATCCATTCATTCGGTGTCTCCTGCATCACAGTACTCTGATGCAAAACCTGTGATCTTCCGTTCTCACTACTCAACCGCAATAAAAATACCGCCGTAGACATCAAAATCACAGCGAGAAGCGCTAACATAAACTGTTCATCCCGGTGTTGTTTAGATTTAGACATATACTTTTTAATCGACAGTCACAGGCTTTGTCGGCAACGGAGTTCCCATCACTTTAGCCAGAGCCCGGATCGCATCAGACACTGCTGTGCGGGCAATCTTTACTTTCTCGTTAACTCCACGCAATGTCTGTTCCAAACCGGATACCGCCCTTCCCACTTCTCCTGAAAGACCGGTTGTGGATCCGGAAATATTAATGGTGCAATCGGCATTGGCTTGATTAGAAACTGCCGTTTTAGCTTCCGCAATTCGGCTCTTTGCCCTCTCCACCGCCGTTTTAACTGCACCGACATCCTTACCCCGTGCACTGGCGCTAGCTGCTCTAAGCTCAACTTTTTCAAGTATCTGTCCCATCCGGTTCAACTGATTCATCATCGTACTAGTTCTGTTTTTATTGATGTTGCACATCTGCGTCCCGATCCTTTCCACCAATCTCTGTTTCGTCTCGTCCTTAATCTTAGCGAGATTTTCTTCAAACCTTGCTCTGAATATTTCTTTTTTCACCACAGCACTTCCTGTCCCTGCTCTGGCTTCTACCTTATTGATTATCCTTACCTCTCCGTCATTTGCTATTACTGTGCTTGAAGCTCTTGCCACCGCCGTCTCAGCTACCACCCTTACCGGAAAAAAGGCTATTGCTAAAATCATCACTCCCAATAACTTTTTCATACTGCTTTGCTGTTGGGTAGTACATCATAAAACCGGTCCCTATGTCAAGGCCAACCGGTATAATTCACATTATGTTCGAATTTATTCCTCAAAAGCAGCTTGCCGGATCCGGCCGGACCGGAACTTTAATTACCCCGCATGGACCAATCCACACTCCGGTTTTTATGCCCGTAGGTACTACTGCAACTGTTAAATCACTCTCTCCGGAAGATTTGGAAAGTATTGGCGCCCAGATTATTCTCGCCAATAACTACCACCTCTTTTTAAGACCGGGATCGAAAAACTTAAAAAAACTTGGCGGGCTGCATAAATTCATGAACTGGTCCCACCCCATCTTAACTGACTCCGGCGGTTTCCAGGTTCAGTCCTTAAGCCGTGAGGGCGTAGATTTGTGTCGCATAAAAGAAGACGGTGTCGAGTTCCGCTCTCACTTGGATGGTGGCTCTCTGCATTTCCTCTCCCCCGAAACCGCTACCCGTTCCCAAATTGACATCGGTGCCGACATTATTATGGCCTTTGACGATTCCACCCCTGCCGACGCTACCCGGAAAAGAACCCTTCAGGCTATGGACCGCACTCATCGCTGGTTATTAGCCTGCATTCATACTTGGAAAGAACACTTGCCCAAATCAAACCCCTTTCCCCAGGCGTTATTCGGCATAATCCAGGGCGGCGATTTTCCAGATTTGCGCCGCCAAAGCGCCGAGTTTGTCATTGCCCAAAATCTTCCCGGTATCGCCATTGGCGGAGCATCCATCGGTAAAGAAGCAAATGAAACAGCAGAAAACATCGCCATGGTCC
>CAYTYO010000003.1:0-16344 GCA_964441445.1 uncultured Gammaproteobacteria bacterium
GACCGACTGTTGTGTATGCACATCTGCAGGCAACGGGAATAATAAACGATCACACCACCGAATGTTTCCGATATCATCTGCAAAAATAACTGACACGGATTTTGCTTCTTATAAAGATAGAGTACTGACGATGATGCACATAGATTTTTCTGGCATAAAAACAAGTTCTAAATATAAGTTACTAATTATTGGATTGTTGGTTTAAAAAACATGTTATTATCTAGCGGATATGGTGAACAGTATTAAGTGCAAAAATTGCGGAGCCGAAATTGAAGTATCGGAAGCTCTGACCCATCAGATTGAGGAACAGCTGTCAGAGGCCATGGCGATAAAACATAAGAAGGAAATTGAGGAAGCAACAGCTGAAGCGGAAAAGGCTGCAACAAAAAAGGCCGCAACCGAGAATGAAGAATTGAAAGAGAAAAACAGAAAGATGTTGGCTGAAATGACAGAGTCGGAAAAAGCTAAACGGGAAATGCAGCAAGTGATGGAAAGAATGGAGCTAGAGAACCAAAAAAAACTGAATGAAGAAATGGAAAAGATTAGGGATCAGTCGTTGAAAATGGCGCAGGAAAAATCACAAGAGGAATTGGGGCAGCTGAAGAAGCAACTTGAGGACACAAGAATTGCCCTGGACAGCGCTAACTATAAATTGTCGCAAAAGTCGCAGCAGCTGCAAGGAGAAGTAATGGAATTAGACTTAGAGGTGGCTTTACGCGAAGCCTTCCCCGATGATGAAATTGAACCTGTCGGTAAAGGAGTGCAGGGGGCTGATGTAATTCACCGGGTAAAAGGGAAATCAGGCCGGGAAGCCGGGATAATTCTGTGGGAAACTAAAGATGCCAAATGGACTGCCTCCTGGCTTGCCAAACTGCGGGAGGATGGCAGGTCTCTTGGGGCAACGGCGTTAGTACTAGCATCCAAAAACTTGCCCAAAGAGGTGGAAAGTTTTGCCGTTGTAGAGGGAGTGGTGGTAACTGCGCCCGAATATATATTATCGGTTGCCGGAATACTCCGGCGGTCACTGCTGCAAATAGCCCTGGCTAAATTAACGGCTGAACAAAGCAGCGAAAAACTGCAGGAGTTATACGATTACTTACAGAGTGAGGCATTTCGACACAGGTTTGAGTCGTTTGCTGAGGGGGTAAGAGGACTACACGAAGATTTAGAAACCGAAAAAAGAGCGATGGAACGGGTGTGGAAACGGCGGGAAATGCAGATAAAAAGGGTGTCCGTAAATATTTCCCGAATGTACGGTGAACTGCAAGGAGTGATGGGAAACACACTACCGGAAATATCCGTATTATCACTACCTGAGGTGACGGAAAAAGAAGAGGAAATAAGTTAGTTTTTTACTGAACAAGAGCTTGATCAATGGCTGCTTTCAGGCTGTCATAGCCAAGTGAAGAATTGTACATTTTCCCGTTGAGGAAAAAGGTGGGGGTAGCATCGACACCCAATAGATTTCCATCCCGGATATCGTTTGTAATGCGATCGTTTAATTCCGTAGCGGACATGTCAGCGGTAAATTTATCCACATCAAGTCCGATTTGAGCGGCATAACCTTTAAATTTTTCATCAGCGGACACGCCAGTGGACCAATCCGGCTGATTAGAAAAGAGCAGGGTGTACATTTCCCAATATTTACCCTGGATAGCTGCGGATTCCGCAGCAAGGGCAGCCTTTTTGGCGAATTTATGCTGAGGAAGGGGAAAATTTCTGTAGACGAAATTTAAGCTGCCGGCATAGTCAGACTTAATTCTTTCTATTGTGGGGAATGCTCCGGCACAGGCCGGACACTGAAAATCACCAAATTCGACTAATGTGACCCTGGCTGATTCGGTTGCCGTCTGCTGACTATAATCACGAATAAGTTGGGCTTCACCTGAAGTTACTGTTTCCGGTGAGGACGGAGAACCCCGGGTAAGAAGAAAAACTCCGACTAAAGTCACTGCCAATGTCGCCAACCCACCGAAAATAATTATTTTAAGTTCTTTGGTCATTCCGGAATGATTTGATACTAAGAAATAAGCAAACGTTAATAACTGTCAGAGCCGCAAAGGAGAGAAAAGGAATGGTGATAAAGCCGAAATATTCGATAAACTTAGTGGTGCACGATACACCTGCCAAACAGGGAGCCGCGCTTTCAGGGATAAGTTGGTAATAGAGTAAATTGTGATAAATAGAAATTGCCCAACCGATAAGCGAAAGCGGTAAAACATAATAGGCAATGTCCCGACTGCGGCGAATAATTCCAACAGCTAAAAATATTACGAGCGGGTAAATAGTTATGCGCTGGTACCAGCAGAGAACACAAGGCGGGTAGTGAAGAATTTCGCTGAAATATAAACTGCCAATAGTGGCGACGAGTGCCTGAAACCAAGCAATGTATAAAAACATATTTTTATGACTATAGCACAAGACTTTTGGTTTTCTTTCCCCCTTGAAATGATAACCCAAGGGGGAAAGAAGAAAACTAACTATTCGACAATAAGTGTACCCACCATACCCATTTGCCGATGCTTACCAACACTACAATAAAATTCGAACTCCCCTGTCTGATCCGGGGTAAATTCGACAACGGTCGAAGTATCAGTTACCTGTTCTGACTTGACGTTTAGTTCGTCAATTATGAAGTCGTGAGGCATACCGCCTACAGAATTCAGGGTGATTTTTACTTTCTGACCAACTTTGACTTTTATCTCATTGGGTTCGAAGTAAAACGAACCGCCTTCTATCGAAAATTCCGTTGCACTTGCCATAGCTGCCGGGGCAGAAGTGGCTGCAACAGCCGTCGTGGGTTGCACAGTTGTCTGTGAGTCTTCTGCGGGAGCGGATGTTGGTTTTTGAGAAATAAACCAAATCGCTGAAACTACCAATACTATCAAGATAATTATAAATAATAATTTACTTTGTTTATCGCCTTGGGATTGATTATCCAAATTATTTTCTTCCATGAAACTTATCACCTCCTTTCATTATCCTATGTAAACAATGCTTTACATTGTAACAAATATTTTTCGTTCTGCCAGTAAACGTTTGTGCTACTCGTGGCCCTCAAGACTAAAAGCGACTTTTTTAAGAGACGGGAGAAAATCCCGTCTCGTTTCCTGGCATCTCCACCGTTTGCGATGTATCTGGGAATGATCAGTTTCGATTGCATTTATCTCACCTCCTTTCCTTTCTCATTGCAAAAAATACATTACAATAGAAAACTGAAAAATAGCTTAAGTTATAAGTCCGGGGCTTTACAAAAGATTATTTTGTGACAATTCCTCTTGCTGACAAGTCTTTTTCCGTTTCAAATTCAAGATAATTTTGAGTAAGCTCCTCGCCCTTTGAAATGTCTCTTGTTGCAACCAAATATGCGTCTTTATAATTTTTATTCTGTGTAATTGTTGCGTCGATTGAATGATTTACAAATCTAGTTACATCAAAATCGCTATGCCAAACATTATTTGTCTTGTCGAAAAAGCCCCACCATCTCATTTCCCGTTTTTCACTTTCGCTTAAAGTATCAAACTGAGCTTTGGAAATATTTATATCCAACAAGGGGCTGGCGGTATAAATCAACTGACCCTGTTTGATATCTTCGTCAGCAAATAGTCCAATGCCATGTAAATCGGATGCTTTAAGCCGATATTTGATATGAATCATCAAGCTGATTATACCCATATCGGTTACTAATTAGAACTGCAGTAACCGTAACTGCAGGTATAATTTTAAGGAAATGAAAAAACATGATGAAAAAGAGCTGATAAAAATTTGGAGCCGGGAAGCTGAAAATTACGTCACTGAGGCTGATAACAGTCCTGATTACCTGGCACATTTCCAAGTTATAGAAGAGGCCATGGGTGACGTGAAAGGTAAAAAAATTGTGGATGTGGGTAGCGGAACAGGTATTACATCCGGTTACTTAGCAGCTAAAGGTGCGGAGGTTCATTTGGTGGATATTTCACAGACAGCGTTAGATTTCGGGAAAAAATATTTTGTCGGGAAAAATCTGCTTGTAACCACGCATAAACAAAATGCATTCAAAATGACATTTGCGGCCAATACATTTGATGTCGCGTGGAACGGCGGAGTGATAGAACATTTTTCGGATGAAGAAAAAATTAAAATGATTAAAGCAATGTGGAAAATAATTAAACCCGGCGGAGTACTGGTTATAACTGTCCCAAATGCACACGATTTACCGTTTATGGCGGCTAAGCAATTATTATTGCTGCGGAAAAAATGGGCTTTCGGTGAGGAAGACGATCTGACGGCGGGCAGGATGCGAAAATTAGCTGAGGCTGCAGGGATAAAGAAATATTCTATAACTGCATATAATCCGATTGTGGGCTGGTGGTTTTTCCCTTACGGGAGAGAGTTGACGAATTTGTTAGGATTAAACACGGTAAAAATGCATAAACTGACATGGTTTATGGGTCATAATCTTGTCTTTAAAGCAATAAAAGCGTAAATTCTAGTTCTCTAAATGAAAAAGATAATTATTATATGTGCGGTTGTGCTATTGGCGATTGGGTTGTTAACTGTAAAGTTCTCCAGCGGAAAGAATGATACAGCGGTAAAGCAGCCCGGAGAAGAAACCACAAAAGAGGTGTCCGGTGACGTTTCGCTGGATGCGGCACTGGCAACAGGGCAGGATTTTTTCTGCACTTTCAAGGAAAAGGATTCCGACGATGCCGGAACAATATTTGTATCGGGTAATAAATTCCGGGCCAACTTTGAAGGTGAAGTGCAGGGAAATAAAACCCAAACACATATGGCGTTTGACGGAGACTGGTATTACGTCTGGATGTCTTCGGGAATGCCATTTAAGATGAAGGCCGACTTAGTAAAAGACGGGAGCGGGACACAGACTATTCAGGAAGCGGTGAAAAAGTCGATTAATCCTACTAAAAAGGCGGAAGTAATTTGCATGCCGTGGGAAAAGAATGAGGATATCCTGGCTCTGCCAAAGGGGATGGAATTTACTGACCTGTCGACAATTATGAATAATCAGGTTTCTCCGATACCAACAGCCAGCTCGTCAGCGGGAGAATAATTTAATTATTTCAAACCAGATTATCCCGACAATTCCTGCCAGAGCCACTAAACCCAAATCCCCACCGGAGAGAGGGGCGAAATGAAACAGTTCACGTAAAGCCGGAATGTAAAGCAAGGATAATAGAAGTAAGACCGCTGAGATGAGGACAATATAAAGTGAGGTGTTTTTGGTTCTGATGATGGAAATCAGGTGCCGGGACCAGGAAATGTTGGAAACAATAAGCAAAAGGTTAGAGAAGACGAGAGCAGAAAAGGTCAGGGTGCGAATGATGTCGGGATCTGTACCTTTGGAAAGGGAATAAAAATAGACAGATGCCACTAATCCCAAAATGCTGGCGCCCTGCAACAAAGCGCCCAGGATGCTACGGCGATTGAACAGAGAGACATGCAAATTCCGTGGCGGCCTATTCATAACGTCTGCTTCTTCTTTTTCAGCTTCAAAGACGATGGAACAACTCGGATCGATAATCAATTCCAGAAAGGCAATGTGAGCCGGAAAAAGAACTATGGGCAAGTTAAATACGACCGGTAAGAGTGAGATACCAGCTATAGGAATATGAACAGCAAAGATATAACTCATGGCTTTTTGGAGGTTGTCGTAAATGCGGCGGCCCATACGAACAGCCTGGACAATGGAGGTGAAATCGTCGTCGAGCAAGACCAGGTCCGCTGCTTCCCGGGCGACATCGGTTCCCCTTTGACCCATGGCAATACCAATGTGAGCCGATTTCAGCGCCGGGGCATCGTTAACGCCATCACCTGTCATGGCGACTATCTCGCCGTTCGATTTGAAGGCATTGACCAGGAGGAGTTTCTGCTCGGGCAGGACCCGGGCAAAAATATTAACCGACTTTATTTTTTCGGCCAGTTCGGTGTCGGAAAGAGCCCTGATTTCATCCCCGGTCATAACCTGGCCGGAGTTTTTCAAACCGATGGCCGATCCGACATATTTTGCGGTACCGGGATAATCCCCTGTAATCATGACGACGCGGATACCGGCCCGATAACATTCACCGAGAGCCGGAGCAACCGTCTCTCTGACAGGGTCCACAAACCCTAAGAGACCCGCAAATTTGAAGTTGTAGTCATGCTGGGATGAAGGAAGCTCACTGCGGTTATAAGTGGAGTGGGCAACACCAAGAAGGCGCATGCCGGACCCGGCTAGTTTGTTTACTTCGGCCAAGAGCCGGGACTTTTGAGCAGGAGTGAAATGACAGAGTTCGGCTATCGCTTCCGGGGAACCTTTAGCAGCAATTAAAAAAGAGTGGGAAGAAGGAGCCCGCCAGACATGGGATAAAGCCGTAAGCTTGTCGGAAAGCGGATAGGCTTTCACCAGTTTCCAATCGGTTAATTCAGCTTTTAATTGCGGAGACTGAACCATAGCGGTACGATGGATCTCTTTCTCCAACGGGTCAAACGGATCCTCAAGACTGGCCAAAACGGAAAACTTCAAAAGTCTTTCCAGCGACGGCGAAAGAGGTTGCGGAGCAGAAGTAAGTTTCAGACTTGAAGTACCAGCGGAGAGATGGGCCAAGTGCATTTTATTAAAAGTAATCGTACCCGTTTTGTCGACGCATAAAACCGTAGCTCCACCTAAGGTTTCAATGGAAGCCGTTTTACGGGTTAAGACCTGGTGCTTCGACATGCGCCAAGCACCCAGGGTAAGAAAAACAACCAAAACAACAGAAAATTCCTCCGGCAGGAGCGACATGCTCAAGGTTAAACCAGAAAGTAAACCCTGAAGCCATTCATTACGGCCGAAGCCATAAATTCCCACTACCAGTAAACACAAAAGAATTCCTATGATGCTGAAGTTTTTGACAATTTTTTGAGTTTCTTTTCTCAATAAAGTGTCTTCTTCCTCAATCGTTTCAAGTGCGCGTCCGATTTTGCCCATTTGGGTAGCAGGTCCGGTATAAACCGCTTTGATTAAAGCCTGACCGGCAGTAACCAATGTGCCGGAGAAAACAAACGGCAGATTCTCCCCGCCCGGGTGAACCAGGGGCGCCTTACCATCCCATTCGGTTTTCCGAACTGATAAGGATTCGCCTGTAAGCAATGACTCATCGACCTGGATATTGAAGGCAGAAATGACCACGCCGTCTGCCGGAACCCGATCCCCTTCACGAAGCAAAATAATGTCGTCTACGACCACTTCCCGACCCGGAATACGCTGTTGGTGACCGTCCCTGATAACCAGTGCCCGAGGGCTGGCGAGATTTTTCAGGGCGGTAAGAGCACGTTCCGTTTTGTGCTCCTGATACAGAGTAATACCTATAACAACAAGTATGGCTACCAACAACATGAGTGAGTCGCTAAGTTCACCCAAAAAAAGATAAATTAAGCCTGCTGCTAAAAGGAGCAACAACATCGGTTCTTTGAGAACCTCGAATAAAAGGGTGAAGATATTTCGTTTTTTTTGGGAAGGAAGTTCGTTGTAACCGTTGCGGGAGAGTTTGGCGGAGGCTTCTTTAGAAGATAACCCAGGATTTTTCTCGATGTACTCCCCAATCGTCATGCAAGCATCTTAACAAACCTAGTAGGCCGGCATCGAGAGGAACACTTTTACCCAATTATCCGCGAGGCGATTTTGGGCTTCCTCCAGCGACATTCTCCCTGCACAAACTTCTGTTTTTAGAAATTGCTCGACCCGGTCTTTTTCGTGAAACCCGGGCCGGGGATCCTGGCGCTGGGGCCAGAGATTAGCCAGATCATTGGAGCCGCCCAATGAAGTACTGATCAAATGATCAACTACGTATTCTTCGGTTTCGTCAGGGGAGATGCGATATTCGGACAGCAGTTGATTAAGTAAACCCGAAGAAGTCTGCTCTTCATCGGACGCAAAATCCGGCTGACAAATATCCGAAGTATCAAGATTATTAAGAGCAACTCCCGGAGTGCAGTTTGGGTCAGGCAGGGCAGAAATAGTCTGGCAGTCGGCTGACTTAGTACGCGTACCCAAAACAGTTTTAGAGACAGAGAGACGAGGTGATGTCGGTACCGGGAGAAAAATAACGAAAGTAGCAAAACCCATAAGGACTGTCAGGGCAACAAGATATGTAGACCGGCGCATAAGTTAATTTATACCACAATCAGCCGGCGAGCGTCGGTGATTTGATTTACATTAATTGAGTTAGGGAGTACGATAAGGCCCGATGTGGAAGACACTTGCCAATGACGAAACAATAGAGAAGACTGTCGCAGCGCTGAAGAAAAACGGGATTGAAGCGATTGTGGTCGAGAACAGTGAGGCAGCCGTAAAGACTGTGAAGGAGCTTATCCCCAAAAAAGCGGAAGTAATGATGATGACTTCGCAAACATTGGAGGAGACAGGAATCTCGCAAATGATCTCTACTTCGGGTGACTATATAGACGTGCATCAAAAGCTAGTGAAAATGGACCGGGCGAAAATGGCAAAGGAAATGCGACAAATGCGAGCAGCACCGGATTACAGTCTGGGGAGTGTGCACGCCATTACAACGGACGGTAAGTTGATGATTGCTTCCAATACTGGCAGTCAATTGCCGGCGTATGCATACGGAGCGGAGAAAGTCATTTTTATCGCTGGGGCACAAAAGATTGTCGCTGACTTGGAGGAAGGGAACAAACGACTATATCAATATGTGCTGCCGCTCGAGTCTGAGAGAGCCCATAAAGCTTATGGGGCTCCCGGTAGTTTTGTCAGTAAACTGTTAATAATCAACAGAGAAATTTCTCCAAACAGAATGACAGTGATTATTGTTAAACAGGTATTAGGTTTTTAAAACTTGGGTTAAAAGAGGCTGGTTTGAGTGGAAACAACCGAAGCGGGATATGAGAAGTCGACATCAATAACCCGGGGATTGTTCCAGTGGTCGGTAAATTTGAGTGATTTATTGCGGACGCCGTAGTCGTAAATGTCCCGGGTGATAGCTACATCAGCTTCGCAATAGCTTTTAAGTTTGGCCAGACTGGCAGCGTCTCCTTTTTGCCAGTAAACAATGGCGTTGGCACCAGAGTCGGTTTTGGCGGTTCCCAAAGTATCCTTGGCAATTCGGTTCAAAGAAATTCGGCGACCGAATACATCTTTAACACTGGAGAGAATATCAAAATGCGGAAGTTTGGAGAAGCCTGCCGGAGCGTACGGCCGTAAAGCGGGAACATCAAAATTTAATGAATTGAAGCCGATTATCCGGTCCGCATCAAAAAAATATTTCCACATTTCATCAAGCTCTTTTTCCCAGAAACTTAGCATGGAGCCTGTCGTCTCATTTAAATTATCATCCAGCTGACGGGTGTAGAGGGAGACCACCGAAACACCAAGATCTGCCGGATCAGAAGTGCCGGTATCATCAAAGAATTTCTGTGTTTCAATATCAAAAATTACTTCAACCATAACGCACGTATTATATACAATTTCTGCTGCAGCCGGAGTATGATTAGAGCAATGAAAAAAATATTATTAGCCGTGCTTTTTTCAGGGTTTTTCGTTGTTTCGAGTGCAACCGCGGTTTTGGCTAAGGACTACAGCATCAAGAAGGTTAATTTTTTGGTTGAACTGCAAGCGGACGGAAGCGCGAATGTCACCGAGGCCAGAAGTTACGAGTTTGACGGAAGTTTTTCCTGGGCAGATATGTGGATTGACTTGACCGGAAAGTGTGTGAAGGCCAGCTCGTGTCCAAATTATGTAATTAAAAATATCAGGGTCAAGGATGAGACCGGTTTTCTGGAAACAGAAAATCAGATTACCGAAGACAGGGCGTACATTAAGTGGATGTACTCGGCAAGCAATGAAACTAAGAACTTTACACTGCAATATACGATTGCAAATGCAGTGACTATGCACCCAGATACGGCAGAATTTTACTGGAAGTTGATTGGCGACAAGTGGGAAAAGGGAGCGGATATCGTGACTGCAAGGGTGATATTGCCCATGCCGGCGGCTGATAACCAGGTTTGGGCTTTCGGACATGGACCAAGTGGCGGAAAGGTAAGTATTCCGAATAACCTTGAGGCTAATTTTGAGACGAACAACCTGCCGCCAAAAAGAATGTTTGAGGTGCGAGTGCTGTATCCAAATACTAAAGTATCCCTACAAAGGGAAAGTAAACAAACGCTGGAAGAAATCCTGGCGGAAGAGAAGAAATTTGCGGGAGAGACCGAGCGGAATGAAAAAGTAAAAAAAGAAGTGGGAAATTTGGCGGCCGGGCTGGCCTTATTTGTGGGCGGATTTCTAGTATATCGTTTAGGGTATTGGATCCGCAGGTGGTGGAAAACAGGCAAGGATTTGCCCTTGCCTGAGGTTAACTTAGCCGGAACACTACATGAGCCGCCCGGGGATTTGGATCCGGGGATGGTGGAAACTTTAATGCAGTGGAATTTGAAGCCGACAGGAAAAGCTATTACCGCTAGTATTATCAACTTAGTCAGAAAGGGAGCTATGACAATTTCGAAGGAAAAGCAGACATCTTTCTTAGGAATTTTTCCACGCAGCGATGAATATTGGTTAGTCCGCAACAGTAAATTTGATGTTAAAAAACTGACAGCTTTAGAAAAGAGTCTCATTGAATTTGTGTTTGATTTGGGGCAGGGCGAAACGGTATCTATAAGCGACATAAAAGAGGCGTCGCAAAAGAAACCTATCGCCACAAAAGATTTTTGGGAGAAGTGGCAGAAAAAGTGTCTGACCCAATTAATCGATGACGGGTATTTGGAGAAAGAGAGCGATAAGGCAGCAAATAGCGTAGCTAAAGAGGGAATTATCTTGTTAGTCGCCGGTTTTGTGGGGATGTTCTTTGCCATCGGGTTAGTGAATATTTCAATAATTGCGGGCCTTGCCATGATAGGTGTTTGCGTGGCAGCACTCCCTGTGGGAGGGATACTTTACGGTATGAAATCCGCGATGCAGAAAAGGACACTGAAAGGTGACCAGGAGTTGGCTAATTGGAAGGCGTTTAAAAAATACCTGAATGACTACAGTGTGACCAAAAATTACCCTATAGATTCGGTTATATTGTGGGAAAAATATCTGGTATACGGAGCGGCTTTAGGGATATCCATTAAAGCACTGTCCCAATTACCGGTGAACTATTCCGAAGCTTTTGCTGCCTCGGCAGTATATACCGGGTTGGGAGGAACCAATAACTTTTCGGGATTTAACGGCTTTTCGGCAATTTCGGCCGGTTTCGGCAGTTTTGGTGCTTCAGGAGTGGGTTCTTCGGGAGGTTTTTCGGGCGGTGGCGGTGGAGGAGGCGGAGGCGGTGGAGGAGGAGCGGGATAATTTTCGGATTTCGGAAAGAATGTCCTGCTTAAGTTTGGCTGCGTGTTTAGTGATTTCTTCGTCGATCTGGGGATGGGCTGACAATTTAAGATACTCGAGGAGTGATGTGTCCCCAGGACTGGAATGAAATCGGGAAATAAAATCGGCATGTTTGTCTTTGGGCAGATGGTTAAGCACAACATTCAATACCTGGTTGATAAGGGTCTGGTCAACAATTTCCGCTAACTCGATCCTTTCTTCGTCAGTAAGGGAAAGGCCTGATAATTCGATATCGATTTCCTCTCTAACAACTAAATGGTCGAAAAATAATTTTGACATTGGATTTATGAATTCATCAGTAACGGAGGTCCCTGTTCTAAATTGTACTCCAGAGGACCTAAGGGGACTTTATTGTCAGGATCGTCAACAAAGAAAAGGATTACCGGACCTTTTTGGCGACCGTCTTTTGAGCGCAAGTAATTCATTACCTCAGGCGAACCGCCAAATTGCTTGCCGGTTGAAGCTCCCGGGCCGGAGTCACCAATGACGGCGACAATGCTGCGGCCGTTTTTGGGGTTAACGACCAGAACTTTGCGAAAACGGTACCAGTCGCGAAGGTATGAAAGACGGGTTTGCCAATCCGGCAGATAAAGAGTTTGAACCGCAACATAGTATTTTTCCATTTCGATTTCCTGGTCTGATAATTTGCCATCGGACTGCGTGAAGTAACCCCAGGCTCCCCGTCCGGGGGTAAGGCCGTATTCACGAAGAGCGTCGTGATTAAGTACCGTGTCGCCGGGATAGCGGGGAAGATGTTGTTCCTGGCCGATAAAGCCGTAAGAAGTGTTGAGATGATTACCTTCGAGTTGTGCAGTCGCATGAACGCCTAACGTTTGATGAATGATGTGACTGATCTGCTGTTCCTGATCGGAAGTAAGGGGTTGAACTGTTGAGGGTAATAACGAACGCAGAGAATTCTGGAGTCGGTCACGAAAATCTACCGGAGATGCCCAGGCCTGGGTCGAGGCAGCAGGAAGAGCGGTATGGCTGAAAGTTGCGGTGGGGGCAGAGACCATAAGGGTAGTCGCTGCAGCTCCGGCGGTAAGCAAACGGGCAGCATGAGCCCGCAAACCTCCCGGCTTGACGCCTGCGGCTTCAAGTTGATTGATGGCCTGAGGATGGTGAGTACGAAGTGTATTTTCTGACTGGAGATTTTTTAGCTTAAGGCGGGAACGCAAAAGAGAAGAATTTATTTGGTGGGCAGGTTTAGTTTTGGTCATGTGGACGATAAGAAAGTTAGGGCGGATTGAAGACGGGAAAGTGTCTCTTCTTGACCAAGGACTTGCATCACCTCAGAAAGCGGTGGGGTAAAGCGAGAACCACAAACGGCAACACGCAAAGACATAAAGAAATCACCCCGTTTAAAACTTGAACTGTCGACATGGGCCAGAAGCGCCGCGTCGATTGAGGTCTTGTCCCAGGAGACATTCGTCAAGACTGAGGCCACATGACTAAGGTGGTCTGCAGACTTGGCCATATCCGGCCACAAATCCGGAGTATACGAGGGAGCGGCAAAGAAAAAATCTGTCAAACCAACAATGTCGGATAGTTTAACCAGTCTCTCTTTGATTAAAGGCAGTATCTGAACAATTTTTTGTTCCGTAATCTCATTTTTCATGAAAGGTTTCACAAGATGAACAAGTTCTGTGTCCGACTTCTGTCGAATATAGTGACCGTTAAACCAATCTAATTTCTCAGTATGGAAGACGGGGTTAGATTTTTGAAAGCCATGCGGATCAAAAGCCTGGACAAATTCTTCCAGAGTGAATAACTCCCGATTATCTTTCGGAGCCCAACCTAAGAGAATAATGAAATTCAGTAGCGCTTCAGGAAGGTAACCGTCGGCAATAAATTGCTCAACAGAAACGTTGCTCTTTCTCTTAGAGAGTTTTCCGCCGCTCGGATCCAAAACTGCTGTCAGATGGCCAATTTCTGGAGGAACAAGGTTCAAATACCGATAAGTCAGCAAATGAACAGGAGTGCTGGGCAGCCATTCCACTGCTCGCAAAGCATGAGTAATTTTCATTTCAGTGTCGTCAACAACAACAGCTAAATGATAGGTGGGGAAACCATCGGTTTTGAGAAGAGTAATATCAGAAACTTCGTTGGATTCCCATTGAATATCCGTGTTTAAGACATAGTCATGGAAATTAATTTGCTCATTGTCGGGGACGAGGAGTTTTATGGCTCCGGAAGTGAATTTTTTATCCCGACAAGGATCGCGACTAATTCTTTCACCTGTAGTTTTGGCGTTTCGGGGAGGGCACTGACAATAAAATGCGTGGCCAGAGGCAAGTAATGACTCGGCGGCTTTTTGATATACACCTGTTTTTACCCGCTCGGACTGAATATAAAGTTCGTCCCAGTGCATTCCAAACTGGGTTAAGGTCTCCATGATTTTTTCCCGTGAACCTTCTACTTCCCTTTTTTGGTCGGTGTCTTCGATGCGTAACAAAAATTGACCGTCATTGCGTTTAGCAAGTGCATAGGCATAAGCTGCAGTACGAAGACCACCAATATGCAAAAAACCCGTGGGAGAAGGAGCGAATCTGGTTCTAGTCATATTCAATAATGATGGGCCTGATGATACAATCAATCTTAACATGGCTACTCTGACCGAAGTAAGTACAGTGGCCCGGAAAGTGATCAAGTGGGGAGCGATAAGTTTAGTAGTAATGTCGCTTATTCCGGGAACTATTTCGTTGATAAAAAAAGCTTATCTGGCTTTGAATCCCCCGCCTCCGCCTGCTCCAACTGTCAGGTACGGAAAATTACCGGAATTGATTTTCCCCGAAGCTCCGCCTATCGCATCTCCGGAGTATAAACTGGAAACGATTACCGGAAATTTTGACCCGTTACCTAATGTCGGAAAGGTGTATTTAGTGGGAATTAACAGATCCAGACTGCTGGTTTTGGAAAGAATGACACAGAAAACTAACGCGGCAGGACTAACACAGGGCCCCGACCAATTGGACGATAGGACATACAGGTATATAAATCCGAAGCTACCCATCGATTTAATTTTTGATGTGATTACGGGAAGTTTTTCGTATAAATTTGACTGGACCTCAGACAAAAATGCGTATACCGTATTTAATGTGCCGATCGGAAATTCGGCCATATCCGAGGCAAAATCATTTTTTCAAAGAATGGGTGTGCTGCAGGAAGATTTGGCGAACGGAACTACCAATGTGATTTACCTAACCGCAACATCATCGGCGATGGTACCGGCAGTCTCCCCATATACCGCGAATTTCGTCCGGGTTGATTTGTTCAGGGCAAAGAAGGATGAACTAAATGTAGTAACTGTAGGAGGAGACACTTCGCCGACACATGTAATCCTGAGTGGATTGGGAGGCGATAAGCGTGTGGTACAGGGAAATTATTATTATTCCCAAATTGTAGGAGAAGATTTTGCCACATATCCGTTAAAAACGGCTGATACTGCCTGGAGAGAATTAGTGTCGGGGGGAGGATTTGTGGCAAAACGGCCGCCGGAAAATAAAATCGTTGTCAGGCATGTAGACTTGGGTTACTTTGAGTCAAATGAGCAACAGGGTTTCCTACAACCGGTGTTTGTATTTACGGGAGACGGCGGTTTTATGGCTTACGTTCAGGCGGTGACACCTGATTATGTGGCGGTTAGTCCGGCCAAGTAAAAGCGGAATAAATCCAGTCGATCAATTTTGTTGTATCCGCGAAACGGTCGGTGCTACCAAGGAGAGAAATAATCACTTCATGATTATCCCTGTTCACTAGAGTAATTAAGGCTTCCCCGGCTAAATCGGTAAAGCCGGTTTTGATGCCCACAACTCCGGAAACCCTACCCAGGAGCTGATTGACATTAGAGATGGGGTGGATTGCAGAAAAGTCGGCTGAGGAAACAACGGCATTTTCAGTCGAAACAATCCTCGAAAGATAGTCGGAAATTAGCAGATAGTCGGCAATGCGGGCAAGATCGGCTGCGGAAGAGTAATGATCAGTTTCATCCAAACCGGTGGGGTTTCGGAAATGGGTGTGTAAAAGTTTAAGCTCGGCTACCTTGTTATTCATCGCGGTTACAAATGCCGGTCTGCCACCCGGATAGCTTTCGGCCAAAACTTCGGCAGCATCATTTGCTGACTGAACTAAAGTTGCGTAGAGCAAATCCGAAACGCGGATTTTTTCGCCCGGCTGAAGGTTGATATCCACACCTTCGGGGTAAGTTTTTTTAACCTCGATTATTTCGTCCAGCGACATATTCTCGTGCGCTACTATGGCAGTCATCATTTTAGTGGTGGAGGCCGGATAAATATGGGTGTCGGCTTCATGCTGATAGAGGACGAGTTTAGATTTCCGGTCGAGAACAAAAATGTTTTTAGCAGTGAGCGAGGGGAATGGAATAGCTGGATTTAAGCTGGGGAAAGAAGCTGACTGACCGATCTCCGGCAAGGGAGAAATATAGCGCTTGGATAAATAAGTTACTGATTTCCAGATAACAAAAAACAGACTTAATACCAAAAAAAGGCGGATGATAAGTTTCAGGTGTGTCACGACAATCTGGTATCAATTCGTTCCATGTCGCGGGGGAAAATTGAAGCCTGACGGATATTTTGCAAACCTAAAATGTGCATGGTCATCCGCTCGGCACCAAGAGCAAAGCCGCCTAATGCGGGAACAGCAAACCGGAAGGATTGTAAATAAAGTTGAATATCTTTTTCTTTCAAACCCCACTCCTGTACGTGATCAATAATAGTCTGGTAGTCATTAAGCCGTTGGCCGCCACTGGACCATTCCACTCCCCTGCCTAACAGATCAACGCTAAAGGCATATTCAGGATCCTCGGGGTCAGGATAGACATAGAAAGGTTTCTTTTTAGTGAGGAAGTGGGAGATGAAAACTAATTCGGATCCATGGGTTTCGTCTGCCCAACGGCAAATCTCTCTCTCGTCTTCAGGAGCCAGATCTTTTTCGTGGCGACTGTCTCTCCCCGTGCGCTGAAAAATTATTTCCTG
>CAYTYO010000003.1:16444-42448 GCA_964441445.1 uncultured Gammaproteobacteria bacterium
GCCCGGCGGAAACTATCTATGACAACTTCCTGAACTTTGAATATTGCCTGGACCTGAGGATGACGCAGGGTAAGCGACCGATAATCAAGCAAGGTGGGAAGTTCCAAATCCAACTCGGGTTTGCCCATATCAAACGGAAGCTCGGCGGCTCTGACTACATGCTCCACTTCCTGAGCTTCGATCTCCACACTTCCTGTCGGGATTTTCGGATTGACTAACTTTTCGGGGCGGGCTTTAACCAAACCGGTGACGTAAATCACGTCTTCAGAATGAGCGGCACCGGCCTGATCGCTGGTCATAATGATCTGAATAATGCCTGTCCGATCACGTAAATCAATAAAAACGATTTTTCCGTGATCGCGACGTGTTTGGACCCAGCCTTTAAGAAGGACTGTTTCACCAATTTTAGAAGCAGTTTCGGCTGAGAGGGTTCTTTCCATACTTCCTGACGTGAATTTTACCATTAAAGTTTGTAATATTTGCCTTATGTTTTATAATGGTCGGATTGAATTGACATGAAAAGTTTTTCTGTTCGAAGCTACTGCCACAAGAACACCCTGAAACAGGGTGCCTTTCTGAGGTCCATTATGTGGACTTATAGGGAGCGGTAACAGAAATTAAATAATTTTTCAACCCTCCCTTAATAAAAAAAGGAGGGTTTTTTAATGTATGAGCCCAATAGAAAGACAATTAATACGAGGTAGATTAATAAATGCCGCTGCTAACGGAGGACCGGCTGCGTTGTGGAACATTGCCAGAGGCAGAGGACAATTGGCGCAAGCGGCAGCCGAAGCAATAGAATTGGCGACATCACCGTTTAATGAAACAAGCATAGAGGACGCCATATTGATGGCGACAGCGATTGAAGGGGGTGACAATAAATGAGTTTTCAAGAAAGAATACCCCGACAGTCAATCACTGAAGCACAAATACAAAAGTATGAACAACTAGCAAGAGAAGGCGTGACGGCTTCATCCCTGTCTTTAAATAATGACGGCACTGCTTCCGTAACTTTGAAGGATGGTACAACTGTCACAATTGATCGGAATGGCAATATACTTTAATGGCTTCTGATGACTAATTATTCCGACTCGCCGGGAGTAAGTCGGCGGTGACTTTTACCAATTTCACTTCTTGCTGTGGCGGTGACGATAAAATTAAGCCAATCCTGGTTTGGTTTTTTGCGTTTGCGATCGATAATAATTTCCACTACATCCCCATTGTTCAATTTATAATCCAAAGAAACCTGGCGGGAGTTTACTTTGGCTGAAGATGCCTGGGAACCCAGGTGGGTATGAACCGCGTAAGCAAAGTCTACGGGGGTAGCCCCCACAGGTAAGTCATAGACATCACCTTTGGGGGAAAAGACCAGCAGTCGATGCTGGAAGGCGTCAAATTTCAAAGTACGCATGTATTCGGAATTGTCGCGGATTTCGTCCTGCCAAACGACAAGTTGTTTTACCCAGTCTAACTTTGACGGGGCGATCAAACGCCCGGATTGGAGCTGGGTGTCTGTGGCACCAGTTGATTTGGCTTCCGAATATTGCCAGTGGGAAGCCGCGCCCATTTCAGCTTGTTCATGCATATAGTGATCACGAATTTGCAGTTCGATAATTCTGCCGTTCGGGCCGAAAATTTTAGTGTGAAGCGACTGATAGCCATTGGGCTTGGGGGTGGCGATAAAATCGGACATGCCTAAATAGGGCACGGGGTGAAAGCGACTGTGAACCAAACCTAGTGTTTGATAGCATTCGGGAACGCTGGACACAATTATGCGGGCGGCAAATAAATCGTGGATTTTAGACAGATCACCAGAGATCTCCGGACGTTGAAGTTTTTTAAATAAGCTATACATGTGTTTCTGACGAGTATTTACTGTAGCCGACCTGATCTGCGGGCCGATCAACTGCAGGAGCTGTTTTTTGAAATCTTCAATATATTCCTGGCCGGCCGACATGAGGGGCTTAACCTGGGCGGAAAGGGCAGCATATTCATCCGGATAGACGTGCGGAAAAGCCAGGTCTTCAAGCTGGCCTTTTATTTCTCCCATACCCAACCGTTCGGCAAGCGGCGCATAAATTTCCAGAGTTTCGCGGGAATTTTCAAGACGAGAAGCCGGGCTGAGATATTGGATCGTCTGCATGTTGTGCAGACGATCGGCTAACTTGACTAAAATAACCCGGAGATCACTGGCCATGACCAAAAGCATTTTGCGCAAATTTTCTACAAACAAAGTTTCGGTGCTGCCTTTGAGGCGAATATTGGTTATCTTTGTCACTCCGTCGACAATTAAACTAACATCGGAGCCAAAAAGTTTAGTTATTTCTTCCAAACTTACATCGCAATCCTCGACGGTGTCGTGCAGTAATCCGGCGATAATGCTTGTCGTATCTAAATTCCAGAGGGCAAGAGTGGCCGCTACTTTAGTCGGATGGGTAATATAGGGATCACCGGAGAGGCGATTTTGACCCAAGTGAGCAGCCGCAGCAAATTCCCACGCCTGTCTGATTTTGGTTTTATCAACCGGCCGAGGGGTAGCATTTAGAACCGAGAGTAATTGTTCAAGCTGAGGATCCATATATATCTTTAACAAGTAACTGGAGTTTGGAAAGCCCATTATAAGTGTTTATGTCCAAAGAATAGACTATTTTTTCAATTTGGTCTGACAGATGCAAATCCGGGGGAGCCTGGAAATAGATGGCGTCAAATCCTGAGGCGGTAAATTTCAGGTGAGAAAAATCTTTGCCAACCCGTTTGGATGAAGAAACGACAACATGGTCTGAGGCAAAAACCGGACGCGGATTACCCAACCCGAACGGCGCAAACTGATCAATCTCATTGTACAACTCGTGACTAACTAAACTTATAGGAATATCGACGTCAATTTTACGCAGGCGAACAAAGGCTGAGGTGTCAATTTCTTTCGACGCAGTTTGAATTTCGGCGACGAAATTATCAAGGTCCCGGGTGGCCAGGGAAAAACCGGCTGCCATGTGATGACCGCCTACTGAAGATAAAAAACGGGAGTGGTTTTTGAGAAAATCGGTGAGGTGAAATCCAGAAACGGACCGGGCTGAGCCTTTAGAAATTTCCGGACCAATTGCGATGACCAACGAAGGACGATAAAACTGTTCGACCAACTTTGCCGCTACCAAACCAATTACGCCCTCATCATAGGAAACATCAGCGGCAATAATGACGGCCGGGACGTCAGAGTCAGAAAAGCGGGAGAGGGCGTTTTTAGTCGAAGTTAGTGTCAGATCCTGACGACTGTGATTTGTGTTATCCAGTAATTCCGCCAGCTCCAGAGCCCGCATCGGGTCGGTGGTGCAAAGCAAACGCAGACTATCGAGAGCGTGTTCTAATCTGCCCATAGCGTTTAAACGCGGACCAATAATGAAGCCGGCATGATAGGTATCAATTTCGCCTAATTTAATTCCGGCTTTAGAGAAAAGTGCCAGTAAGCCGGGACGGGTAGTTTTGTTGAGAGAAATAAGACCAAATTTGGCTATACTTCGACTAATACCTAACAAGGGCACCAAATCGCAAATGACTGCAACGGCTGCTAAAGAGAGTAAATCTTCAAGGTCGGTTTTAGAAGAGGGATTTTTTTGTAAAAATTCTTTCGCAAAAAACCAGGATAACCCGGCGGCGCTGGTCGAAGTAGAAAATAAAAGAGCATTGGGTTCGGGCAATTTCGCAGGAGGTTGATGATGATCGATGACAATGACAGCACAGTCGTGAGAACGGCAATAAGCTATTTCCTCGGCGGCGGTAATACCACTGTCGGCGGTGATGATAAGCTTTGCGCCTTTTGATAAACAGTGGTCAATGCCCTTGGTGGTAAGACCATAGCCTTCTTCGCGGCGGTGAGGAATGTGAGGAAAAACAGACTTGGAGAAAGCGTAAAAAGTTTCCCATAAAATGGCTGTAGAAGTAATACCATCCACATCATAGTCACCATAGACGGCTATGGGGTGGTTATTTTGTAAATGGTAATGCACCAATTCAAGTGCGGTTTTTAGTTGATCATTATCCCAGCCTAAATCCGCCGCCGGAATATCCATAGGGTGGGGAGGATGAAGAAATTCGTAAATTTTCTGGGGATCCGTTAATCCGCGATTGGTGAGGAGGGTAGCCAAGATATCCGATATTTGCATGCTACAATTTTAACAGTATGGAAATATCCGTCCCAACACCAGTTGAAGTACAAAAGTTAATTAAATCTTTTCAGGCTGAGGGGTTTGAAATATATGTGGTGGGAGGAATGGTCCGGGACGCCTTACTGTCGAGGCCAATTTACGACTGGGATTTCACCACTAATGCTACACCTGAGGAAATTATGAAAATTGTTCCGGACAGTTATTACGATAACGAATACGGAATGGTCGGGGTAAAGACGGAAGGCAGACCGTATGAAATTACAACTTTCCGAACCGAAAAAAACTATTCAAATTTCCGGCACCCGGATGAGGTTAAGTGGGGAAAAAGCCTGGATGAGGACCTGAAAAGACGGGACTTTACCATCAATGCTATGGCTTTGAGGCGAATTTCCGGGTCGGGTAAGACAGTTAAATACGAGGTGATTGATCAGTATGGGGGAATAAACGACCTGAAACTGAAAATAATAAAAACGGTAGGCGACGCAAATGAAAGATTTGGCGAGGATGCATTGCGGATGATGCGCGCGGTGCGGATAGCGGCACAATTGGGGTTTGCAATTGAAGAACAGACATTCTTAGCTATTAAAGCCCAGGCTAAAAATCTGGAACAAATTTCCAAGGAAAGGGTGCGCGACGAATTGTTAAAAATTATGGGCAGTGATTATCCGGCCGACGGTTATTTAATCCTGCACAACGTCGGTTTGGGCGAAGTGGTGTTACCGGAAATGGAAAAAACCTTCGGGGTGGAGCAAAAAAGCCCCGGCAGGCATCATATTTATGATGTGGGCACACATAGCGTTGAAGCCTTACGTAATTGTCCCAGTAATGACCCAATTACGCGACTGGCAACGTTGGTACATGATGTCGGCAAAGTAAAAACCCAACGAGTATATCCCGACGGACGGATTACTTTTTATAACCATGAAATGGAGAGTGAGCGGATCGCCAATGATATTGCCGATAGGTTGAAATTTTCAAATAAGCAAAAGGATAAGTTTGTGCGGTTGGTGCGCTGGCACCAGTTTTCTGTGGACGAAAGACAAACCGACAGTGCCCTGAGACGGTTTATCCGGAATGCCGGAGTGGAATTAATTCCGGAAATTATTGCCTTGAGAACGGGAGACCGTTTGGGCGGAGGAGCCAGGGAAACCAGTTGGCGACTGGAAGAGTTTAAACGCAGATTAGTAGAGGTACAAAAACAACCGTTTGTGGTTTCAGATCTAAAAATAAACGGTGTGGATGTGATGGGAATAAAAAACGTTCCGTCCGGACCTAAAGTCGGCGAATATCTGCAAGCACTGTTTACTGAAGTAGAAAACGGGTTAGCCAATGATCGGGATACGCTGATAGACCGCCTTAAAGAGATGAACTTATGATCGGGGTTGAGATTGCCGGGGTGATGTTATCGGGCGCAATTCTATTTGGAATAGGATTTATGATTGCGGGTGATTTGTCCGGGGCACCGTTTGTGCCATCGGATATAAAATTTTTGGAGAAAATATTTAAAGCGGCTAAATTTGAACGCGGAAAGAAATTTTTAGATATCGGAAGCGGAGACGGAAGAGTAGTGCGCCTGGCGGTGAATAAGTATGGGCTCAAAGGTGTAGGAATAGAGTTACAGCCGTATCTGGTGTGGTATTCAAGATTCCGATCGAAAGCAGCAAACGAAAATAAGACGGAATTTATAAGAAGAAACTTTTTTCAGGGTAAATTACCTCAGGCTGATTACATCTATTTTTATTTATTTCCCGGGACGGTTGAGAAATTAGGTAAGAAGATTGCGGCTGAGTGCCCTACCGGAACAACTATTATTTCCCGGGCGTTTGAAATTAAATGTTTGAAGAACAAATTGACTAAAAAAATTGAGGAAGGCGGAAGAAGAGCTTATTTCTACCGGGTTTAGTGTTCCTTTTGTTCCCAAAGAACCAAAATCGGAGCGGCATTGAAAATTGAAGAATAGGTTCCGGAAGCAATACCAATTAAAAGCGCGACAACAAACCAGCGAATGGTTTCGCCACCGAAAAGGACCAGAGAAGTGAGAGTAAGGATAACCGTCAATGAGGTATTGAGGGAACGGTTAAGAGTTTCGGTTATTGAAAAATCTACCACCTGTTCAAAAGTCGCCCGGGGAAGTTTGACTAGGTTTTCCCTAACCCGATCAAAAACGACGATACTATCGTGGACAGAAAAACCGATGATGGTTAAAAGCGCGGTGACAAAAAGAGAATCTATTTCCACGCCCCAAAGTTCACCAAAGAGAGAAAACATGCCGACGACAATTAAAACATCATGGATTAGGGCTATTACAGCTGAGGCACCAAATTTCCAAGAAGAGTAAGGCTTGGGAATTTCCCGAAATGACCAGGCTAAGTAAATGACGATAAACAAAGAAGCAACGACGACGGCCAAGAGAGCATTTTTGGTCATTTCAGCTCCAACCAATGGGCCTACAGTTTCAAAGCGTTTATCGGTGACTGTCCCCGCTTGCGGCGTTAAGGACTTTTTGAAAGCATCAAACTGATCCTGGGAGATGGCTTTGAGGCGCAAAAGATAAATATTGTCAGGTGAGGTTTGAACCGATCCCAGCTCGAGTTTCTGGGACGCGGCAACTTGGTGAAAAGTGTCTGAAGAAACTTGTCTTTCAGTTTGAATCTCAAGTAAGGTGCCACCCGTAAAATCAATGGAAAGTTTTAAACCATGACGGAGTAAAAAATAAAGACCCGGGAGCATTAACAGGATCGAAAGGGTGAAATAAACCCACTTGTACTTGATGAAGGTGAAATAGTTTGATGGATTGTGCATTTTTAACGGGAATAAACGGCTCGGACAAGTGAGCGGGTGATAATAACCGAGGTAAATAACGAGACCAGAATTCCAACTGTTAAGGTGAGAGCAAAGCCGCGGATGGAACCGGTGCCAAACCAAAATAGGATGAAAGCCGTAATGAGCGAACTGACGTTGCTGTCCCGGACGGAGGTCCAGGCTCGATGGAAACCGAGTTCAACAGCTGCACGTTTGGGCCGACCCCACCTGATTTCTTCCTTAATCCGCTCAAAAATCAAAATGTTGGCATCGACTGCCATGCCGATAGAGAGAACGAAACCGGCAATACCGGCCAGGGTGAGTGTGACCGGAATAAGTTTAAAAAGTGAAAACGACAGCAGGACATAAATGATTAAGGCTAGGTCAGCCAATAAGCCTTTGAGGCCGTAATTGGCAATCATGAAAAGTAAGACTACAACAAAGCCCACAATTCCGGCGAAAAGACTTTTAGAAATTGATTCCGTCCCTAAAGTGGCACCGACATTACGCTGTTCAATTATTTTTATGGGGACAGGAAGAGCCCCGGCATTGAGTTGGATGGTAAGATGCTTGGCTTCATCAAGTGTAAAGTTGCCGGAAATAACAGCTTTGCCGTCAGAGATAACGGTCTGAACGGTCGGAGCGGTAAGCAACTGGCCGTCGAGGAAAATAGCCAAAGGCCGACCGATATTTTCGGAGGTAATGCGGGCAAACTTTTGGGTTCCGTCAGGATTGAATTCGAGACTGACACTCGGGTTGCCACTAACCTGGTTTCCGCCGCCGGAGAAATCAACCCGGGCGACCTGTAAGTCCTTGCCGGTTAAATCTGTCGCCGTGAAGTCCTTTTCGCTTGCCGGTGTCGCGACCGCCGGAAGTTTAAACTCCAGTTGAGCTGTTTGTCCGATGGTCTGAATAGCAGTGGTGACGTCTTTGACCCCGGGAAGTTCAATAATTATGCGATAACTGCCTGCCTGGTTTGAGGTTTGAATTATCGGTTCTGACACACCTAATAAATTTATTCTTTTTTCGATATTGTTCTTTGTCGCAAGAACAGCTTCGGTACGATCCGCATCGGGAATATGGGAGGTGTCGGCTTCGTAGACCAGATGGGTGCCACCCTGAAGATCAAGTCCGAGGTGGAAATCCAAGTCACGGAAGGCAACTTTAGGGCGATAGAAAGTGTGACCGGCAACGGTTAATTTGGGAGGCAGGTTGATCACCAGACTAAAAACCAAACAGACAAGGATGATGATATAGGCACGCATATTATTTTTTTGCGGAGGGAAGAAGCGTCATTTGTCCGGAACCCGTAAAGGTGATACGCAGAGTACCTTTGACCAAATCACCTTTTGCTTCAACTTCGTCTCCAGGCTTTAGCCCTAAAATTCTAACAAATTTTGAGGGAATTGTGATGGCCAAACTGTTACCGGTTTTGAGAATTTTTTGACGCATGAATTTAACCCACCAGATCAAGGTCGCTACCGATGATCATGACCCGACCTCCGGTGAGAATACTGAGTAAAAACGGATCACGGCGAGTACGGCGGAATTTGAGTTCTTCCTCGGTCATGGGGGTGTAGTTAATGGGCTGACCGCGTTTAATTTCCTCTGCTTTGACGATAGCACCGAGGTCAGGCAGAGCGATGTCTCCCACTATGAAAAGATCCACTTCTTCCGGAGATGATCTGGGTTCACGACGAACAAAATGGGTGGAAAGTAAGGCCAAGGAAATCCGGCCTAATTTATTTTTATTCTTGATAATATTTTCTCCGATGCCGGTACTTTTGGCGACCAGACTTAATAAATCGGAATAAAAAATATAATCTTTACGGAACCAATAGTACAAACGGTTACCCCGAGGTTCTTTTTTTACCATACCCAATTGTTCCATGCGACCGAGTTCACGTCTGACGGCATTTATTTCTTCTTCCGTTCTGCGAACTAAATCACGAACATGATACATTTGAGTGGGATCAGATAAGAAATTTTCAAGAAGTTTGACCCGGGTTTTGGAAATAAATAAATCTTTCAACATGCCTTGAAGATACCACTAAACATACAAAATGCAAGAGATTGAGTAAGAAGAGTATGCGTGTACTAATTGTACTCTACCTGATTTACAGAGGGGACGATTGAAATCCAAATCGGGCCCGGGTTTAGTTTGATTTCCTTGCCTTTAGCGTCTTTGAAAATCGTGCGAGAGGTTAGTTTTGATTTCGACCAGACAGCATCGATGGCCACGCCGTTTTCAAAAACTAAAGCCTTACCGGTGCCGATAATATCGTAAAGCATGTGTTTTTCCAGATCGCCTGTGGCGGTTTCTTTAGCGAATTGGACTATGACCGTTTTGTAAGCCAACTTCTTGTTGGTATTGAGATCGACGGAGACTTCCCCACCGTTGGTCCGGATATAGGTATCGGTCGCGGGATCAAAATCCCATTTGACGTCAAAGCTCTGATTGAAATTGCGATTTGAGCCCCAGAAGTAATAAGCTATTTTGGTAGCTGGTGAGCCGGTGGCTTTTTCACCTTCAGATAAAAATTTCCAGGAGACAAAGTTTTTATCCCAGGCGACTTTCTTGTCGTCCACATTGGTCCAATTTAGTTTGGCCGCTTTGGCATACAGACCATCCGCGAAACAAGCCATGGTGTGTTCATAGGCCACTTCTTTATTGGTGCGATTCGAGATGCGGTGACAAGTTTTGAATTCGCCGGCATAACCCATTTGGTCCATATTCTTAATTTTGGCGCGGTCGATAAGACACAAGGCTTTGGCGCGTTCATCAACGTTCGGATCGCCGCAGTTACCCGCTCCGCCGACGTGGTTATAAAGCGCATCGTATTCAGCAACAAGGTTGACAAAATAAATTCTGGCCGAGCGCACCGGAGCAAACATCAGATTATCGGTCAGAGCAGCATCACAAAGATACATGCCCATAAATCTGGTGATGCCGCCTTCGGCAACTGCTTCGTAGACGATGTCAGCACTGCCCAAACCCGACTGGGGTCTGGCGTCTACCGAGTTTTCGATCATGACGGCAAGCGGACGGCGGGTTGACCAAACATCTTTTTCCTGGACAGTAAATTTGGCTCCGTTAAGCGGGCAGACTTCCGACTTGGGTAAACTGGCGTCTAACTTGGATTTAGTATTTAGGGTGGTTGTACCCGGTTCGGCATTACCCTCGGGAGAGACTATAACCGGCGGTTGGGAATTTTGATTTAGTGAACCAAAAACTAGATATGAGGCGCCGGTAGTGGCGATAAAAAGAACGATGGAAATGATGACTAACGATAGCTTACTATTCAAACTGCTAAGTAGTATGCCATTACTACCCCGGATAAGTAAAGAGACAATGAAATTGCCGGAGTTGACGGCTTGTGTTAGCATATCCCCATGGCTAACAAGAAGGGAAATGAAAGCTATTACGTCCCAGAGATTAATTTGTCGACCAAGTTGGTGACGGCTGACTTGACAAAAACCGTAGTCGTGACTATCCTAGCCTTGATTTTGCAATTTGGCCTCGCCCACTATTTACGGACGGGCGGATGGCAAAATATTAACGGTTTTATACATGGGATACTTGCAATTTATTAGTGAGAGGGGGTGAAACAAAAATGGCAATGATGTATTGCGTAAAATGCCGAGCAAAAAGAGAAGACTCTAATGCTCAAGAAGTAACAATGAAAAACGGGAAGAAAGCTTTGAAAGGCAAATGTCCAGTTTGTTCAACCGGTATGTACAAAATCGGTGGTAAATAAAGCTGTAATTCAAGTTTTCAAAGACTCCGCTGAGACTAATTGTAAGGCGGAGTTTTTGTGAGGCGGAGGAAAATTTCGTAGGTGGCTTTAATGTCCGAGTCGGGTTTATGCTGGTCGATGTGAATGCCTAAATTTCTGGCTACTCCGGCCAAACTAATGAATTTCAATTCCCGGTCGCGATAAAATTTGGCATAAGCCAAGGTGAAAACTTCGATTAACCTGTGGCTGTAGAAATACGGAAGATCGTTTTGTTTTAAAGCATGGTTTAAAAAATCCCATTCGTTCTGGACACACCAGCCGGCCAACAGACAGTCGGGGGCAAATGCTGAGAGCTCAACGAGAGCCTGTTTAAGCGGGATGGCGTCAACCCAGTCACGGGGATCAAATTTAATAACCCGGAGAGATTTCGGATCGGCGGTTTCGAGATGAACCGGAGCCACTTTAGTGTAATAAGAATTCATAATTTTGAAATCCGGCTGACGAACGAGCAAAGCGCCGATTTCAACAATTTCGTGTTTTTCTACATCAAGCCCGGTCATTTCCAAATCGATAAACAGTATCGGGCGATCCCGAAAGTCGATTTGCGGATAACCCAAAAGGTAGGGCATTTAACGAAGGTACGGGAGCACCACTGCTAGACCGGTAAGAATAAAATAAAACGCGATCAGATAATTAAGAATTTTCGGAAACATGAGAACAAGGACACCAAAGATTAAGGAGACTAAACCCTGGAATGCGACACGGTTTGTAAAAAGCTCGGGATTTATCATGCGTGTGGAACTGCCGGTAAATTATATTATATTTTGCCTGGAGGTGAATAAGCCAGATTCTGTTTGGTTGCGGCAATCTGTCTAATGCCCTCATGCTTTCGGTCTTCGGAAAGGCTACCTCAAACGACCGGTTCGGAGGTTGCAACAGGGAGGTTTACCTCTTTTCACCCTCTGCCCTTTTTTGCGCACAAGGCGTAAAAAAGGATGAGTTGTAGTCTCTGTGGCACTATCTGGCGGTTACCCGCTCCGGCTTGCGCCGGACACCCTGCCTTTGGTTGTCTGGACTTTCCTGAGTGGTCCCTTGCGGGACTACCCTAGCCGCCTACCTCCAGGCAGCTATATTTTACCTGAAGATTCTCCGAAAAGATGGGGTCTGATGGTTTGGAGCGTAAGAACCAGCGGAATGGCCAGAACGGCTCCGGCGACACCGGCAAGACGAAATCCGATCATTAATGAAATAATACTGACAAGCGGGTTAATGCCTGTCGATTTGCTCATTATCTGCGGCACCAGTAAATTGTTTTCTAAAGATTGGACCAAAATGTACAAAGCAACCGTGGAAACGGCCAATAGCGGGTGGATCGTCAGTGCAACTATAATTGCCGGAATTGCCGAAATGGTGGGCCCTATATTGGGAATTATTTCCAACATGCCGGCCAGTATTGCCAACGGAAGAGCGCTTTCAACTCCAAGCAGGGTAAGGCCAATGAAAGTCATTAAGCCGACACAGACCATGAGCAGCAGTTCGCCCCTAATCCAACCCCCCAATCTGAATTCAACGTCAGATATTATCCGCTCAACTTTTTGAGCCTGTGACTGAGTGATAAACTCGGAGAGAATTTTGTCAACATTTTTGCGTTCAAGTAAAAGATAAAAAGAGATGACTACTGTGGTAATGACGTTTAAAACGTTGCCGAAAAGACCCGAGGCCAGACGGACAACACTTGTCGGAATTGAGCCGATTTCCGAGAGCAGCTGAGCGCTTATTTCCCGTCCGTGCAAGCTCAAGTACTCATTTCCGGCTATGGCTCCCGGGAAACGGGAGATTAAATTCCGTGACTGCTCAACCAGGGGCGGAACTATGCCGGCTACTACCGCACCGAATATTAACCAGATAGTAAGGTAGACTAAAACTATTGACACGCTATGCGGAATCTTTAACTTTTCCAAATGATCGACTGAAGGTTTAAAGGCGGCCATCAGAATGATGGAAACAAAAATGATCAGGATGATGTCAAGAATCTGAGTTAGTAACCAAATTGCGGCTACAATTCCCAAGGTGAAAAGAATAGTGCGCTGCGAAATTTCAACTTTTTTTGACATGAGGTTTATTATACCAACCCTGATAAAAGTTTTTCGGCGTTTTGTTTCCAGTTGGGATCAGAGATATCAAGCTTAAAGATATCTGATTGCTTGGCAAACCAAGTAAGCTGTCTTTTAACGTACTGATTCTCCAAGGTGATCCAACGGTTTTTCCAATTTGGATAAGTGAATGCTTTATACCCCGAGGCGGTCATGGATGGGTAGTTAAAACCGTAGCGGGAAATAAATTTTTGAGCTTCGGCGAAGGCTCCAGCCTGAATGCGGCTGTCCACTCGGGCAGTTACCCTGGCCTGAAGATAGTCCCGGGGAGCCGTCAAATTAATGTGGGTAATGGAATATCCTGAAAGTGGGGACGGAGGGTTTGAAGACGGTGGAGCTAGGCCCAGCTCTATAGCCCGGACTAACCTGCGAGGGTTTTTCCGATCAGAAATATTGAGAGAGGCGGCACGAGATGAGTCAATGCGGTTTAACATGGTTAATAGTTCTGACGCAGTTTTTCCTTGCAACTTCTCGCGAAGACTATGGTTGGGAGGCTTTGAAATGTTAGTTAGCAAGGAAGTGAGTGACTTAATGTATAAACCGGTTCCGCCGACGATAACCGGAAGTTTGCCGCGACTGAGAATAGCCTGAATGAGAGTGAGGGCAATTTCATGCCAGGCGGAGAGACTAAAGGGTTCGTCAGGAGCGACCACATCATAGAGCCAGACCGGGACCGAACTGACGGCATAATAACCCAAATTACGATCGCGCCAGATAAGCCCGGAGGAAATCATTTTTGCGCCCAGAGGCAAGTCCTTGCCGGTGACGATGTCCATTCCGCGATAAACCTGACGGGAGTCGGCTGAAATTATTTCTCCACCTAACTTTTTACACAGCTCCAAAGCGAAGGCTGTCTTTCCGGTTGCCGTCGGGCCCGAAATTATGAGGATTTTGCCCATGTAAAGTGATTATATTACATAGAGTTGGTATAATTACGATCGTGAAAGACCAGGCACAGACAGAGGCTGAATTGGTTGCTGCCGAGAGAACTCGGGGTAGTCTTGCCGGAATAATGGTGGGCGGGTGGATTCGGGCGATAAATCAAGCGCAGGGAATTTTTAATGATCCGGAAAACGGAAGCGAGACCCGGGCCAGAGCAGCCTTAATCATGCTAGTTGCGGCCGAGGATTGGGCCTTTCGGTCAAAGGACGAAAGAAGGACCAAAATCCAAACAGAGATTACACAGAAGCTTTATGCGTGGTTGGATGACCACCAACCAGAATTGTCAGATGAGCTAGCGTCTGAAGTAAAGATGGAGGAAATCAAGCATGATTTAAGGTATGCGGGGGCGGAGGAACAACAGTCGTTAATCCACAGCATTGAGGCTATGGATGCTACCAGTCAAAAGGCGGTACTTATGGCCAGAGTGGCCCGAATAACCAAGGATGAAGAGTTGATGGCCGACGCGGTAGAGTTACAAGAGCAATACGATAATCCGGAACGCCTGGCGGTATTAAAACGGTGGCAAGCTGAATTATCCGACGGATCCAAATTGGTTGAATACAAAGAGAAAATCTTAAGGGTGGTGTACGGTGAAATAATAGGCCGAATTCCGTGGAGCTTGTTAGTGCCGGAAAAACTGGTTGTTAATTAGCTGCTGGCGGACTGGTAATGCCGGAGTGAATAGCTCCAGAATTTAAGACTGATTGCCAACAATAATACGGAAAATAAAAAGGAGATAACTAAGGACTGCCACGAGAGCAAACCCATTAAGACCTGCGGCGGAAAAGTAAACATAATACCTAAGGGCAGCACAAACGTAAGAAGTGACCGGAGCGGTTGAGTGTACAAATCCACGGGGATGCGGAGTAGTGCTGTCAGATCGCGATAAATCATAACGACATGATCAACACTGAAAGTGATGATGCCGATACCGAGAACCAGGATATGAAAAGAAGCTGCAAGGATTAAGGAATTAAAAGTTAAAGCTATAAAAATCAGCCACAAGGAAATATCGGTTGTGATGCGGGAAAATCCGAACCAAACGGTAACAGTTGTAATAAATATGAGCATAATTAAATCCATTAAATCAGCCCCGCCCAACAAGACCCGGGTTAACGGGTTAACCGGTTTGAGAAGAATAAAATCAAAATTTCCGGATATGACTAACGGACGAAACCGATAAACTTCCCGATACAGCAGCTGAGCTGATGTATCAATAAGGTTGAAGGTAAGATAGAAAAATAAAATCTGATCACGAGAATAACCGCCGATATGAGATGTGCTGCCGAAAATAAACACCAGAAAGACAAAAAACATAACAATACGGATAATTTTCCCCAGAAGAAAAATCAGCATGAGGTAACGGTTCGTCATGACTTGCAAAAACGTGTACTTAGTGTAGAGCCACCAGATGCTAAGGTTTTTTTTCATAAAATTACCGGCCTTCGGCGCCGTAGACTTTCAGGCCTTTGCGCCAAAAATACTGGGACAGGCTGTAAACAATTAATAGCCAGACGGATGATTGGATTAAGACACGGACCAGGTCAAAACCCGTCGTTTTACCAATTAACATTGTTATCGGGTAATAAATCAAATACGGGAATGGGGTCAGCTGAAGCGCTAATCTTCCGGCAGCAGGAAGGATATCAAGCGGAAAAATCAGTCCGGAAAAAATTTCTATAGAAATTAAAAGTAAGAAACTTAAACCCCAAGTGTATTCAGGAACCCAAAAAGTAACGACCCGAGCGAGTAGATTAAGAAAATAATTAATACAGACGGCTAAGCCGCAGCTAATAAGAAAACCTGCAACCTGAAGTGGGTTTAATGATAAATAAAGTTCCGGCCGAAGGATTAACCAGAGAAAAGAAATTTCAAATAAAGAAAAAATTAAATTCAGCAGTTTACTTGATAAATCGCGGGTAAACCAATACTTGAGATAACTAACTGGTTTGACCAGAAAATTACTCAACTCCCCGCCGGATATCTCTCCCCCGATGTTGTCAGCGGACGGAGCGGAAAGAATAAAAGACTGAATAATAAGAACTAAAAAAACGTACGCCAGCATCTGATTCCGAGAGTAACCAAAAATTACACTGCCGGATTGAAAAATGCTGTTCCAGAGAAAATAAGTCATTACTAATCGCAGAATATTTCTAACTCTCCAGAGTAAAAAATTCGTGCGATAAACAAATTGACTTTGCCAGTCCGCGGCAAAAATGGAAAGATATTTTTTCATGCCGCAGTTTTAGTTTTTATTAAAGATGCTGCGGATAACCTCTTCTATAGCCGGTTCTTCGATATTTAAGTCATCGACCGGAAATTGATTCAGCAAACGGGTAACGATTGACGCCGTCGATGATCGCTTGACTGAGACAACTGCCTTCGGGTAGTCAAAAAATTGGATTGATCCTAATTTCCCGAGCGTTTTTCTGTCAACTTCTTTGTTAAATGTGATGGTTATTAATTTATTATGGGCATATCTTTTTACGATGTCTTCCAAAAGGCCGTCAAAAATAATCAGGCCTTTATCAATAATAATTACCCGACGACATAAGTCCTTAACATCCTCCATATAATGAGACGTAAGAATGATGGTGGAATTGTAATATTGATTGTAATTTTTGATGAAGTCACGCATTTTTTTCTGCATGACGACATCTAAGCCAATAGTTGGTTCATCGAGAAATAAAATCTGGGGAGAATGAAGCAGTGCAGCTATCAACTCCATTTTCATTCTTTGACCCAGTGAAAGTTTACGCACCTGAACTTTTAATAAATCCCGAACTTCGAGAAGATCTACTAAATTATTTAAAGATTTATGGTAACGATCGTCGGGAATTTCATAAATTTCTTTATTCAGAAGGAAAGAATCCTCAGCCGGCAGATCCCACCAAAGCTGATTCTTTTGGCCCATAACTAAAGAGAATTGTTTTTGGAACTGAGATTTTCTTTCCCAAGGAGTAAAACCTAATACCGATATTTCTCCCGAGGTCGGATAGAGTAAACCAGATAACACTTTTAGTGTGGTAGTTTTCCCAGCGCCGTTAGGGCCGATAAACCCAACTAATTCTCCAGGTTCAATATTAAAACTTATGCCAGAAACAGCGTGAACTTTATCGTACTTACGATTTACCAAGGAACGAAGTGAGCCGGAAAAACCCGGCTCTTTCTGATGGACCTTAAAGGTTTTCGTCAGGTTAGAAACAGTGATTGCCCCCATTTATCTTGATACTACATGAAAAATTAAGGGCGCGAAAGGGCGAACAAATACACTAAACGAAACGATTGGTGGCGTGTAGTTGATTTGTGTAGCAAAAAATCCGTAAAGGGCTACTTAACTGCTTTTTTTAGCGTTTTTCCCGGTGTAAAGCGGGCGACTCTGTGACCCTTAACGATTTTTCTTTCTTTCGTACGCGGAACAATTACCGGTTTATCTTTTACCCTGGTAACCTTAAATGTGCCAAAACCGGATAGAACGACTTTTTCTCCTTTCGAAAGTGATTTCTTCACTTCCTCTAAAAGAGTTTCTACCGCTTCCCGGGACGCTTTTTTTGTTAAATGAGCTTTTTTGGCAACGACCTCAAACATTTGTTGCTTTGTCATTTGATACTTTCACCTCCTCTCAAATTATTCATTTGGTTTTCCGTCATGATTTTTATATACCGCATATCCGATTTATTGATTATAAGCCGAATACGTTGGTTATACGCCAAAAATATTATACCTGGTGCTGAAAGTCAAGTCGGACCACAACTATTTTGCCTTGGTGATATCAGAAGCTCTTACTTCCCGGAATGCCGTAATCTTAATTTGTCCCACATATTGAGCTTTTTTTTCAAGCTCCTGTTTTATTTTTGAAACCAGTACCGTTAACTCGGAGTCGGATACAAGCTCCGGTTTGACCATAACGCGAACGTCACGGCCTGCCTGGAATGCAAATACTTCCTGAACGCCGGGGAACGACTTACTTATTTCTTCAATCTGAGACAGTCTTTTTACATATGCTTCGTGCGGTTCATATCTTGCTCCGGGACGTGAACCTGATATTGCGTCAGCGACCCAAACGATCCTGGATATGACTGAGGAAAAGGCTTTATCCTCATGGTGCTCGGCAACCGCATTAACAACTAATTCGGGGAGATCGTACTTTTTTAACAGCTGTACTCCCAATTGAACGTGTGTACCTTCTTCTTCGGTGACTATTTTGCCAATGTCGTGAAGTAAGCAGCCTAAGCGGATCAGCTCGATTGTTTCATCGGAAAGTTTAAGCTCGTGGCCCAGTTGAACACCGATCTTGGTTTCCTCAATTGTGTGGATGCCCAAATTCTGACCGTATGAAAATCTAAATCTATATCTGCCGATATATGAAACCAGCTCGGGATGGAGATTATAAACTCCGCACTCAGAACAAATCTTCCGACCCTCTTCCATTAAAACTGTCTCGAGATGTTTTTTAGTTTGAGCGACAACCTCTTCTATGCGGGAAGGTTGGATACGGCCGTCTTTAATAAGAAACTCGAGCGATCTGCGAGCAATTTCGCGACGAAGGGAATCGAAAGATGAAAGTTTGATAGTATTTCCCTCTTCGATTTCTATCTCAACGCCCGTGGCTTTTTCGAACATGGCGATATTTCTACCTCCCTGCCCAATAATGCTGCCTTTAATATTTTCATTGGGTAAGTCAATCGTGGATACGGAATATTCAGCCGTATAGTCGGTAGCCCCGTGCAACATAGCAGAGACAATCATTTCCCGGCTAATTTCATCCTGTCTGGTCTGAAGATCCTGACGAAAACTATCTATCGTCTTCGCCACTTCTTCAGCATAGTATTTTTCGGTTTCATGTAGGATTTCCTTTTTGACATCCTCTTTGGAAAGACCGCTGACTTTTTCCAGTTTTTTTAGATATTCGTCCCTTTGGGATACAACATCCGCGAGAGCAGCTGCGAGCTGATCTTCGGGGTTGTCGGAAATCGCGGCTGGGGAATTAACCTTTTTGGCCGGAGGAGTATAAAAACCCATATGCTTTAGATCTTTTTGAAATGAATTTAGCTAACATGTGCTAATTATACCTTTTTTTGATCAGTCCCTCAATCGTGGTCCAAGTGAAGCCTCGGGAATAAAGCAACCGGGCAGCTTTGGCAGTAAACTCCCGCTTCGACAGGCCGGTCCAATTTTTGGACTTTTTGGAAAGCAGAAATTCAGCAGAAGCTGAGTCATCAAAGTTTTCCCGAATTACTTTTTCAATTATGTCTGGTTGGATGCCTTTGAGTTTTAGTTTTTGAATAAGGACTGTCTTACCTTTAGGATTGGATCGGGAAAGAGATTCAACCATCCATTGAGCAAATTTTTCATCATTCAGATAGTCTGACCTTTTTAAGGTATTAACAACTTCTTCTATGAGCAACTGGTCCGTGGATTTTTTCTGTAACGCAGCGACTATTTCGAGTTCGCTTCTGGGGCGAATTGAAAGAAATCTAAAAGCTGAAGATAACAATTTCTGACGAAGGTCTACTCTTCCACTTCCCCCATCTGTTTGGGCAGTGGGTGTTTGGCGTCTTTGGCGATTTTCCATATGGCTTCTTCTACTTGTTTGGCTACTTTGGGATTTTCTTTTAAGAATTCTACCGAAGCAAGCCGACCCTGTCCAATTATGGTTTCACCTAAGTATATGAACGCACCTTTCTTGTGAAGAACGCCTAGTTCAACACCAACGTCTATCAGACCGCCCATTTTGCTTATGCCTCCAGCATTTAGGATGTCGTACTCCGCGACGCGGAATGGTGGAGCAACTTTGTTTTTTACAATTCTGGCTCTGTGTCTGGAACCGATTATGGTCTCACCATCTTTGATGGTTTCGATTTTTCGGGTGTCAATGCGGACTGAACAATAGAATTTCAGAGCCATACCGCCGGGAGTGGTTTCCGGGTTGCCGAACATTACTCCGATTTTCATCCGGAGCTGGTTAGTGAAGATGACTACAGTGCGACTTTTGGAGATAGCGCCGGTTATTTTTCTTAAGGCCTGTGACATGAGACGGGCCTGAACTCCCATAACACTATCGCCCATTTCCCCTTCGATTTCGGATCTGGGGACAAGAGCCGCGACAGAGTCGATGACTATGACATCAATAGCTCCAGACCTGATAAGAGTTTCAACAATTTCCAGCGCCTGCTCTCCAGTATCAGGCTGAGAAATATAAAGGTTATCAAGATCCACACCGATACTTTCGGCCCGGCTGGGGTCGAGTGCGTGTTCAGCATCAATAAAAGCGGCAGTTCCACCGGCTTTCTGAGCCTCAGCTATACAGTGAAGGGCGATGGTAGTCTTCCCTGATGCTTCAGGTCCGTAGATTTCAGTTATTCGACCTCTGGGCAAGCCTCCGATACCTAACGCCAGGTCAAGGGCTATGGAACCTGTGGGGACAACTTCAACCATCATCTTATCCGCTTTGTCACCCATCTTCATTATTGAGCCCTTGCCAAATTGTTTTTCAATTTGTTCCATGGCAATTTTAATTGCCTGCAATCTTTGATCAGTTGCCATACTTGAAGTTCAATATATAGATAAATTCCAAAAAATCAAGACTTTTTCCTCTTTCGGGTCTTTGTCGGAGCGGAAATTTGCGGTTGAATAGCGGATACGGGTGTCGGTTTGGCGTCCCCAGTTTTTATATTTGAAATCCAGTTAAAACCAAAATACGATAAAACTCCGAGGTTAAGGATTTCAAGAATGGGGTTGGGAGAGAACGAAAGAATGATAGAAAGAATAAAGGGGAGAACCGATGCATATATAACGATTTTTAGCACTTCAATAAATGCTAATTTTTTCTTTAAGATAAATTTGGCGATTAAATAAAATATTACGGACCAAATAAGGTAAGAAACAGCTTTCCAAAACCAGGTGAAGACGGAAAAGATTGATGTGAGGGTAAATAGAATACCAAAAATTATGAACCATACTTTAACTATATTTTTAGAAATTGTGTCTGCTAAATCCTGTCTGCTCGTCGAGAAATTCGGGATCTGTTTGTAACTTTGAATATTCTCATGGCCGTCTTCACTTTTAATTATGGCTTGATCTTTTTGCAACAGAAGACCGGAAGTATAGGTATCTAAAGCAGAAGGCGAAGCGTTAGTATCTAAAATGAAGACAAAATCATTGTTTCCCATAACGAGGGGTTGAGAAATTGATGACGATAGAATGCCATTGTTGATTTCTAAAGTTCCGTCGGGAAATTTTTCGGCAATAAAGCGGGGAAGCTGAGGAAGCTTATTGGTGATAAAAAAAGTGATGCCAATCAGACTTATTCCAGCCATCAAAAGAAGGTACTTTGTCCAATACCAGATAACTGCCCCCAAAGGCAAGGTTATTATCCTGTTTCCGTAGCTGGAGTCTTGCAGGCTGGTTAAAGTTTCACGAAAGGTTTTAATCACGCTTAAATTTTAACTTTGATTGAGGTAAAATACAATCCGCCCAGGTTTTAGCTCTGGGAAAAGGTCGTTTTAGTATCGGGGCGGAGTTTGACGGTAGAATGCGCGCATGGGGTGCGTGCGGACGGGGTTCAATTCCCCGCGCCCCGACAAGTTTAAGATACTTGCTGTTAAAAGAGATTCTGTGACGGGCTTCACAACTTAGCGTTTGGGTGATTGTTTCTTTCTTCGGGATTTTCCGCCAGTTCCAACCATTCTTCTCTGTCTTTCTCTGGGATCTCTGGTCAATAAACCTGAAGCTCTAAGAGCCAGTTTGTGATCCGATTTTATTTTGATGAGTGCGCGGGAAATACCTAAGACTAAAGCGTCAACCTGTGAAGATATTCCACCACCCGAAACTTTTGCTGAGGTTGAATATTTTACTGTCGACGTAACAATAAACGGTTGGGTATATTTTGACTTAAAGGTGGCACCTGGGAAATACTCAGCTACCGGTTTACCATTAACAATAATTTCTCCGGTGCCCGAGGTCAACCTAACTGAGGCTACAGCTGCTTTACGCCTACCTACGGCTTGAGAGAGAATTTTGGGTGATTTTACTTGGGTGGCCATTTTATTTTATGACTGTTTGAATTGATCAGTATAAGGGTGATTTGCTTCGGGGAAAACATGCAAATGTTTGAGCATTTTGGCGTGCAGTTTGTTTTGAGGGAGCATACCTGAAACCGCATGTTCTATTACTCTTCTCGGGTCCGTATTAATTACTGTACTGAAAGGTTGAGTTCTCATGCCTCCAGGAAAACCTGAATGATGACGGTATAGTTTTTGATCAGGTTTCTTACCAGTAACTTTTATCTTTTTGGCATTTATGACAACAATATGGTCGCCCATATCCATGTGCCGGGAGAAATCAGTCTTTTCCTTGCCCATAAGGAGTTTTGCTATCTTTGTGGCAAGACGACCAAGAGTTTCTTTTTCGGCATCAAACAAATACCATTTGCGTGAAATATTTTTAACTGAAAGTGAGTAGGTGTTCATGGCAGATACGAATATTAATTCTTTTTCTTGGCAGAAGCGGGTTTAGTTTTCTTAGCGACTTCTTTCTTGATTTTATCTTTTTTAGGTTCGTCGATTGTCGTGGGAACCGATTGGGTAATTAATTCCATTCGAACCATCGGAGCATTATCCCCGACCCTATTTCCGAGTTTAATCAACCTGATAAAGCCACCGGATTTACTTTTTAAACGGGGAACAATCTCGGAAACTAATTTTTCTACTAAAGATTTATCTACTATTACTTCCTCTATTTGACGAATGTCTGAAAGGCTGCCTTTCTGGGCTTTGGCAATAAGTTTCTCTATGAGTGACACCGCGGCTTTAGCTTTGGTTTCCGTAGTTTCAATAGCTTCAGACCTAATTAACGCACCGGCTAGCCCCTTGAGAAGGGCCTGGCGTTGTCCAGTATCACGCGAGAGTTGTTTTCCGAAAACATTGTGACGCATGTTCCACTTTAGGCAAGTTCAAAACCGCGCTCGGTTAGCGCTTCTGCAATAATATCAACCGACTTTCCACCCAGATTTTTTACTTTTGACAATTGGCTTTTGGGAATAGCTAAAATATCAGCGACGGTTTGAAACTGGGCTTTTTGAAGAGCATTTGAAATACGGGTGGGGAGATCAAGTTCTTCGACAGAGATATTTGAACCCAGAGTTGATTTGGCAGCCAATGAATTGCCAGCTGCTGATGCTCCGTCGTTATTGGGGTTTACTATGCCGGAAAAATAATTTACCAAAGTTTGTGATGCAGATACGACTGCGTCTTTGGGAGATATTGTTCCGTTGGAGTGAACTTCAATAACTAATTTATCAAAATTAGTCATCCGGCCCACACGAGTGGACTCGACTTTGTAATTAACCCGAGTTATAGGTGTAAAAGCCGCATCTACTGGGATTACGCCTAAGGTTGAGCTTTTCCGATCCTCTGCCGGAGAATATCCAAAACCGGATTCTACAGTTGCTTGGATTTCCAAACGGGATGTCTTGGTAGTTAGATGAGCTATGACCAGTTCGGGATTCGCGATTTTTACGTCAGAGGGAATTTCAAATTGGCCAGCTGTAACCTCGTTAGTCCCTGAAATTTCTAGGGAAATTTTAGTGGGTTTGTCTCCTGAATACGAAAGATGCACCTGTTTTAGGGCTAAAATTACGTCAACAATATCTTCCTGCATACCATCGAGTGAAGTAAATTGATGATTGACGCCTGAAATTTGCACGCTGGTGATGGCGGCCCCGGGGATAGCAGTCAACAGTACACGACGAAGTGCGTTGCCGAGGGTGTCGCCAAAACCCTGCGCAAGCGGTTCAATGACAAATCTGGAATATCCAGCTTTGTCTTCTTCGGTTTTGAAAGTGAATTCTGGTTTGGTCATGTTGTGTTAAATTTTTATCGGGAGTAGAACTCCACAATTAGTTGTTCGTTTACCGGACTGTCCACGTCTTCTCTCTTGGGCTGCATAGTAACTTGCCCAACAGCTCCAGTACGTTTAAGCCAGGCAGGAAGGATAATATCGGTACTTTCAAGGCGAGATTTTATCACCGGAGAGTTAGTAACTCTCTCATCAAGAGTAATCAATTCTCCTACTTTTGTTTGATAGGAAGGAATTGAAACTTTTTTATTGTTGATTAGTACGTGGCCATGAGATACTGCCTGTCTGGCCATAGCTCTGGTGGAAGTTAACCCCAATCGGTAAACAACGTTATCCAGCCGCATCTCAAGAAGACGGAGTAAATGTTCTCCGGTCTTGCCACGAACCTTTTTCGCCTTTTCAAAGTACCCTCGAAACTGTTTTTCGATTATACCATACATGCGCTTAGTTTTCTGCTTTTCTCTCAGTCTAGTGCCATAATCAGACAATCGTTTTGATCCTTTTTGTCCATGCTGACCCGGAGGAATGGTGGCTCTTTTTAGCTTGTTTCCTTTGCCGAACAGATCAAAGCCCTCCCGGCGGGATAAACGATTTTTTGGTCCTATATATCTAGACATAGAATAACGTTTACCAACGGAAATGAGCAAAAGCTTTGTTTGCTTCTGCCATCCTATGCGTATCTAACTTCTTTTTTATTGCGGCGCCCGAGTTATTCGAAGCATCAATTAATTCGGCAGCGAGTTTTTCGGCAAAAGAATGATATTCAGTATTTGGCCGGGCTTTTGAAGCGATTATTAGCCACCTTATAGCTAACGAGTCTTTGCGCGGTCCGCGAACCGGAACCGGGACTTGATAGGCCGCTCCGCCAATTCTCCTGGCTCTAACTTCCATTTGAGGTTTAATATTTTCTAAGGAACTAGTAAAAAACTCTAACGGCTCTTGACCCGTTTTTGATTTAATGATGTCCAAAGCTTGATAGACCTGTCTACGAGCGGGTTCTTTTTTTCCGTCTTTCATCATCCGATTGATCAGTTTAGTCAGCATAACCGAACCGAAAGTTGGATCCGGATTTATATTTCTTATTGGTGCTGGTTTTGATCTCATAGTAAATATTAATTTGCGGCTGCGCCTTTGGGCCCAGAGGTAGATTTAGTTCCGTATCTGGACCGACCTTGTTTTCGGTTCTCAACTCCGCTGGCATCATATTTACCACGTACTATGTGGTATTTAACTCCAGGCAAGTCCTTTACCCTTCCGCCGCGGATTAAAACTATTCCGTGTTCGGCAATATTATGACCAATTCCAGGAATGTAGCACGTTACTTCTGTCTTATTTGAAAGGCGAACCCGGGCAATTTTCCTCAGAGCAGAGTTAGGTTTTTTAGGTGTCATGGTTTTTACAACGGTGACAACTCCTCTTTTAAAAGGATTCGATGTGGAGGCAAATTTTCTATCTTTAGCATTAAACGACCTCCGCAATGCGGTGGCTTTAATTTTTTTACTTTTCAGTTTTCGCGATTTTCTGATAAGTTGGTTGACTGTCGGCATAAGTTTTTTAGGAAATAACTGCTCTGACGGCATCGGTCGGAATAAGCCGTCCAATAATAACATTCTCTTTGAGGCCAAGCAGAGGATCAATTTTACCCTCTACAGCTGCTTCCGCCAACTGAGAAGTGGTTTCGATAAATGATGCGGCTGACAACCATGACCCGGTTTTAAGAGCAGATCGGGTAATACCAAGGACTACTACCTGTGCTGTTGCCGGCTCTCCGCCAGCAGCTAGAACTTTGGCATTCTCATTTTCAAAAGCACTTCTATCAATGATGTCGCCGGGCAACAAAACGGCGTCGCCCTGAGAAAGTATTCTAACGCGGTCACTCATTTTTCTTACTATGACTTCGAAATGTTTGTCATGAATGGGTACACCCTGAGATTCATAGACCGACTGAATTTCTTCTATCAAATATTCCTGAGCACCACGAAGGCCGCGGACTTCCAATACCTCTTTAATATCTAATGAGCCTGTAGCCAGCTGTTGACCTGCAGCTACTAAATCTCCATCTGTTACTTTCAACTCGGCTGCAAGCGGAATAAGGTACTCACGCTCTTCTACCGGTTTAACAGATGTGTTTCTTATCCTTACCTTGTAGCCTTCATCTGTTTCAGTTACCTCTATTTTTCCTGATATTTCCGCTAACGGAGAGACTAATTTGGGGGTTCTGGCTTCAAATAGTTCTTCTACTCTGGGCAGACCCTGTGTAACATCGATGCTTCCCACTGAAAGTCCACCTCTCTTACCATGAAGTGTCATCTGTGTACCCGGTTCACCGATACTCTGGGCAGCCGTTAC
>CAYTYO010000004.1:0-16073 GCA_964441445.1 uncultured Gammaproteobacteria bacterium
ATTGCCGCCACCTTCATTGCAGATCCGGCACTTGGAATTGTCTCATCAATTGCCGTAGCTCTGCACGAAATTCCCCAGGAAATCGGTGATTTCGGAGTCCTGCTCTACGCCGGCTATTCCCGCCGCAAAGCTCTGTTGCTTAATTTTGCCGTTTCGGCCACAGCCGTCCTTGGACTCTTAGTTGGTTATTTATTAGCCGACCAGACGTCAAGCCTGTTAAATTACCTTATTCCCTTTGCCGCCGGCGGCTTTATCTACATCTCGGCTTCGGACTTGATGCCTGAAATCAGAAAAGAAACCAGTCTGAAAAAATCACTCATATCATTTGGCATCTTTTCCCTTGGCATAGGTATTATGTTCCTCACCTCGTTTTTAGAATAAATTTTCACTCCTTGAAGTGTTTTTCCCTTTGATATTGAGATTTTTTCTCTAAAATCGCCCGTCTGTCAAAGGGAGCTTCCATAAACATTTTTTGCATCGCGGTATTCCCGTATCCCCTCATTGGGTTGTCACCGGGAATTAAATATGTACCCACCGTCCTATTGGCCAAGTGCAATACCTTCAGGAAATTTCCCCTGTCCCGAAAACTAGCCGCTGCCTCAGCCGTTGCCGGATCCACAAAATACGCATGCTGGTACGTTAGTGCCCCAAATAACCAAGCAAATTCACCAGACTTACCCGGTTCCCGCATCAAATCAGTAGCTAATTTTAGATACTCCCTTTGTCGGGGAGTTCCTGACCGGGCAATCATCTCAACAAACTCCTCGTCTCCCAACACATTTTGCTCAAACAGTTTTAGATATTCAGTCGCATCGTCTAACTCAAATAATTTTTCGCACAATCGAAAATGCAACCCATGTTTATCCTCATGCTCCAGCTCATTTTGTCCCACCGGGATAATACTGGAAAGTTGAATTATTGGTTCCCTGTCCGCCCCCCCATATCCCGGGCTGCAAAAACCTGGCGACACAGAAAATCTTTTTGTCACCGTTTTTATCCTCAACACCATTGTCCGTATTTCATCGGATGTGAGCCCAAACATTTTTTGTATCTGCAAATCAGAAGCGAGTATTTCCGCTCTTTCTAAGCTCAATGAATTTTTATCATCCAAAGTCCCTCTCCCCAATTCCTGATCCAAAAAATCTTCCGCCATTCCTAAAATATATCACCCTTTCGCTCTTTAAGAGCTCATCAGTACAGATACACATCTGTAGAGGGTGGGTGGCCTTTCGGCCGAAACCCTCAAAAATAGTCAAGTACTCCACCCGAACGATCACGTCCGGACTTCAATTCTGACTCTTTGAGAATTTCTGGGGCTTTCGCCCCAAACCCAGCACCTTGGTCGCCTGTTAATGGGCAACCTCAAGAGTAAATAGTTCTATATCAACAGTAGCGCTAACGACGCCAGTGCTACGCAATAGTAGACCGGCGACATAAACGTGCGCAGCACCTCCCTGGTGATGCTGTCGGGAAGTAGAATGAGCGTGCCCATTACCAGATACATGGCCGATACAGCCGCAAGTCCGATGCCTGCAAGCGGATTTGCAGTCAGCATAGTAAAGCCGACGCTGATCACACCAGCGATCACAAACCACATTCCGCCGCCATCCTGCGGCATAATCCGCAGCTTAAATGATTCGGACAATCCGGCAAATACGGCCATACTGACGAGGGTCGCTACCAACAACACCGGCAATGTGAACTGCAGGATATAACTGTTTAAGGTCAGCTCAAAGCTGCCATAGCCAGGCCCAAGCAGGTACGCACCGACAGTCAGTGGGACATATACGATCGCCGCAACCGGCTGCAGGATTACGTTGCTGATCCGGTCATCGACCAGCACCAGCACCCCCACAACCAGCAGCATGCCGGCCATTCCGGCCACAGCCACAATCGCAGCCGGCCACGCCAGGAAAAAGGTAACGAACAGCAAACCTGCTCCCAGAAAGGCCATTCGCTGGCCGTCAAGATCCTGGGAGAGAAGGTCTTGTCGGAACCGTTTCGGCATCAGGCTAAACACCATGGCGGTGAAGGCCATCACAAACACACCGACACGGATAGTCAAGCCCGCGTTTCCAAAGATACTTTCCAGAATGTTCTGAAACATCATTACCTCCGTTATTTCAATGGGTCCATCTGATCGACACCAGTGTCGACAGAGTCCAATACCTCCGCAGCTAAGATACCGCGGAAGATTAAATCATAAGCCGCCTGGCCAATCAGCTGGCAGCGGCCAAGTGAGTTCGACCACTTGGCCTGTCCCGGATAATCTTCCTCAAATGCGGCGCACTGATCTTTGTCAGATACAAACGCCTCGAGGTTGAAGGTTGGCATCCACACCCGCGGGGGTGCGAATTTCGTCGCCAGATCGGTTTTCATAAACTCGGATCCGGCGAAGGCCAACAGCTGGTTTGCCAAAGCGCGACCGAGCTCGCCGTAGTAGGCGGTGTCCAGGTTTTCCTTATCGTCCCAGATTTTGTTCCAGGCATCAATGTTGGCCAACCTCCACGCAGTGATATCGTTGGCAATTTTCGTCGTCAACTTCTGGCATTCCTCAAACTCCGGCGTGTCTTCAGTGACCACCAAAGCGTTCAGAAGCAGATTGGCATCAACATTTCCCGTGGGACGGCCTTCAGCATCACGCTGATCGTACCGGCCGGAAACAGCATTGTTTACGGCGTCCCCGGCTTCTCCGAAGCAGATGCCGATCAACGGGTTCTCATTCTTGATCATCTGGAAGCGCTCGGAATTGCCCGAAAGCATCGCCCGCCAGTCAGCTTCGGTCGCATTTTCCAATGCCACGGTATCGGCCCAATATTCCTGGACCTCACGCGATGCAACAGCAACAGAGCCGCCAGCCTGGCAGCCGGTCAATGCCAAAACGGCCAGGATCAGCAGATTCACTAGCATCAACAACTTGGATTTCATCTTTTTCTCCTTCTACTAACGATTCTTTGCGGCAGTATAGCCTAGAAGAACTATCACGAGTACCCAAAATCCGCCAATCGTCAAAAACGTCTGACTGGCCTTGGCACTCTTTATCCGGCTTATCTGTTCCTCATCAGGTCTGATTAGGAACTGCCGATTAGCATAGGTATCTTTGGACACTTTCACAAACTTATGTCCGCTGGATATGCCGTACATTGCGCGGTTGATTTCTCCGCCATCAAAAGCGATTTCAACCTTAGCAATAGGCACATCTCGGTCATCCCAATCAGGGTTCTCAACAGTAATACTTCCAGCAGAATCTGTTACAAAACCGCCGGTCATCATGCCAAAGAGCCCATTGGGAGTCAGTGGAAATGGTTCAAGAGTGCTTACAAACACCTTAAGCTCAACATTGTCTTCAAAAGCACCCGTCTCCATCCGGCACCACAAAACAGACACCCAGTCGTCGCTCACTCCGCAATTCCAAATGGCCATATTCATAGCCATTGTGGTTTTAAACGGAGTTGCGGCCCAGACAGAATTGTCCATCAGGTGGGCCTTGGTAGCGCTGATCCATTGGTCAGGGTAAGGAACCTCAGACGCAGGTGCCAGATTCAGCATCAGCTGGGCTTTAAGTTTAGGACCGGCATCTGCCGCCCACAACAATGCCCGCTGTTGCAGTTCCTCTTGCACCGTTGCCGATGGCCTGTCTCCCTGACCCAAAAATTGGATAATCTGGTAGTCATACCCCAATCGTCCGTTCGTCCCGCCAAAGATGTCTTTTGTATAGACCTCCCCGACAGAATTAGTTATCGGAAGATTGGACGGCATCAGATTCGCTTTCTGATAACCTTCCACCAGCTGGGTGCTGCCTCGGAACACGGTATTGGTATCAGCATTTACCCAGTTCAAGGTGTTGTGGTACACAACACCGGACAACAGTTCACGACGGGCAAGAGCGGTATCAATCCGCAGCCACTCGTCATAGAACTCTACACAAAAATTTCTCCCTCCTGGAAACTGATTGGTTGTATAGTTTTGCCAGTCCTGGAGCGCGCAGTGTTGTGCAAAATCCACATGACCATCTTCGTAGACATTTAGTTCACCAGAGGACGAAACCTCGTGGGTAAACCAAGCGTACCAACGGTAATCAGTGTCATCGCACTCATCTTCTTCGTCGTCCCAGTCTGCGCAATATGAGTCGCGGGTTACATTGGCACAGCCGGTGGCAGCGAGTGCTCCCACGTCTGTGTCCGTGTCGTTGTATAACCGACACTCATGGATTGTCCTGTCTCGCCCGACCCAGACGCCCAGGAGTTTTTCCACAAAAGTGGCTTTCTCCAACACCATGGCATCCCAATCAGGTCCACTGGCAGCTCTCCCCATGGCTCCGGCGTTAATCAACCCTCCACAGAGAGTGACAACTACCAGACCGGCTATCAGAATTCCGACAGCACAACCCCGGGAAAAAGCACCAGCTATCAACGAGGCAATCACCGTACCGACCATCGACACGAAAAGCCAGATCCAAAACGAACTCCACCACACCTGGTTATAGAGTTCTGTCTTGGTGATCACCGACGCGGCCAATACCGCAGTCGGTGTGAGAAACAAAGCAACCACTCCACCAGACAACTTCGCGAGACCAATTTTCATACATTCCTCCCAACTCAATGAATTACGTCAAACATAAACTTGCTCATCACCTCCCGTGACAAACAGATTTCAGCCTCTGTATGTGTATTTTGGCTGCGGCTTCAGGCCCGACAAATACAGGCCCAAAACCGCAGCCAAAAATATTTACTATTTACTCTTGATTGTTAAGGTGCAATCACACCTGATTTGGATAGTTTAAAAGTACGCGTTGTACTTTAATTTCCCTTTCGCTCTTTAAGAGCTCATCAGTACAGATACACATCTGTAGAGGGTGGGCAGCCTTGCGGCTACAAACCCACTAATAGCGGAAAACTCCACTCGGACGATATTCTGTCCGAACTTTGTCTTTTTGCCTTTCGTGAATTTGTGGGGATAATATCCCCTTGCCCTCACCTTTTTTTAGCGACCGTACTGTCGTCTCCTCTTCGGGCCATCCGGCCCTACTTATATAAGACGAACTTGGACGGTGCTTCACCGCAAAAGCGGTGAGAAGTTTTCAAGCTTTAGTTGTTAAAAATTAATGTAACCAGCACGCGTGTTCTGGTTGCTGAGTAGATTCTGAAATTTCCTCGAAGCAGACCAAATTCACCACGTACTGCGACACCCACGGCCAGGTTTTGACCGGGTAAACCCACATGCCTTCTGAGTCCAACGGGTACTTAAACCTTACGGCAGCGGCCGGCACATCCACCATTCCAAGGACCGCATCCTCGTAAAGTGTGAATGTGTGCATTTCGCCAGATTTAGGCATTGGAATCGAAGGTTGCAACTTGTCAAGGCTGTATAAGGGCACAACTTCCGTGCCCTCTGGAATCCGACATGCCACCGTATACTTGCGGGGCTGTTTGCCGGGTTTTGGCTCGCCAGTTTCACTCACCATCGAATATGGATTGACAAAAAACCCAACGCTTACTGGCTTGCATTGAACCAGAAATGTAAAACGAGCCGGTTGTTGACGAAGCTGCTCTGCAGGCGTCAATTGTGGGCGGGTCAACAGAAAAACGATTGTCGCCATTGCAGCCAGAAGCACCGTTACGGCTACAATCATATATACTTTTGATCGTGACATATCGGTCTCCTTAGTTTGAACTGCAAAGATAAAACGGCCGCCAATACCGAGGGTCGCCTGAGGACTGATCAATTGCCTCCCGGCATAGCACTTTGATCTTTTCGCCCGCAAACTCGGGCTTGAGATAAAGCATATACACTCGGAAATTGGGATGGGAAAATTCATAGCCGGTCAGCTTGACTGGGGGAATCGTGCTGGGGTCATCCACTGAATAACCCTTTTGTAAAAATTCACGTTCCCAATGAATTAACGAGACTGGGGCGGAGTCGGCAATGGTAAGAAAGTGCAATCCCGGATGTGGCTCCGGAAGCAAATTCTTCACTCCATTGCTGATTATCTCAATGTCCGCAGTCGATTCAACCAGGCATGGAAAGTTGTAGGTCCAGGCATTGGCACCCGACACTCCCACTAACCACCCCTGATAGATGCCCGTGATTGGTTGTTGAACTTTACACAACAGAGTAAACGTATAACTTTTGTTCACCTGCTCCTGTTCTGCCGTCAGTCGAGGCTGCAATTCCTGAAAATACAGCACTACCACGACTGCAATAACTGCAAAAATGGCCAGGATGCCAACAACCACGTTCGGCCATGAAAATGGCCTCTTTCGCGACTCATTCATGAAAACCTCCCGGTTCATTCGCTTTTATCCAATTCGCTTTTATCCTAGAGCAGTACTTCGCTCACGCATCAGCTGCTCAACCTGCGTTTTGTGTTCCCGCAGTTTGGCCTCACTTTCAGCAACATCCTTCTGCATCTTCTCGACAGTGTCGATGAATTGCTTGTTGATGGCCTGCAAAACGCCTATGGCCACCACTGGATGCATCGATTCAAGCGTTGCATCCCCTACGGTCACCATAGCAATGCTTGAGCCCTGCTGTAACAAGACTTCTGTTGTTCTCCGATTGGCCTGTGAAATCTCAATCGCCTTCCGGGTCCGCAGCGCAGATAGTACTTTTCGCACTGTGCTCTTCATTGTCGAAACTTGAATTTCCAGAGCCGACCGCATCGAATTGATCAGCATTGTCTCTGCCAGGCTACCAAGCATCATTTCCATCGCCTGTTGATCGACCAGGTCTGCGAACGTTGTCAGACTATCCACACGATGAGCCATGGTCGGAATCATTACTGCATATTCAGCAAGCTGAATATTCGTGTCCGAGGTCTGCGGCTTATTTCGAAGATCAATCTCCTCGGCTTTCAACTGCGCTAACTTAACCTCTGCTACTTTGGCCCAAATTAGCAACTCGTCGCGACTCTGCTGGTACATTTTGATGATTTCCTTCTTTGTAGCAACATCGATTACCAGACCAGAGACATGGGATTCAGTCGCCGCAGCGCGTTGTTCGATAATAACCAAAGCTTTCTCATAGCCTCGAACCAATCTCTGCAGCACTCCAAACCATTTACGTAAAAAGCCGACCGACTCGATCACCTTCTGCGCGGCAGTGGGTTGCGTTACCAAAAACTGTCGAGCATCCAAACTGGTCAGACCGCCTCTCAAGTCAATCAGGGCATCGCCCACAACTGACAAATCCTTGGCCTGAACCCCTTCTATTTGATGGTCGGCTGTCGCCAGCTTCCGCTGAACAGCCGCGCCGATTCCCGGAATCTGCTCTGAACCTGTGATGACCAACTCAGCAGCACGCCTTTCGGCCTCTGCCACCTGATCAGGAGTGAGCAGTTCTGTAGTTACAAGCTTTCGCTCGATCGCATTGTCACTCATGTTTATCCTCCTCGGATAAATATCCGAATGCATCCAACAGACTTTCCATAGATGCCAACCTGGCATCTACTCCAAACAACCGCCCTTCAGCGTACTCGCTCGAAATCGTCTTCAATGCTCCCATTAGACGCGGAAACGAGACAGTCTCCATCCTGGACAGCCTTCGGTCAACTTCTCCCGGAGCAACATTACCCAGTAAGTTGCATTCCTTCAGGCTCTCACAGGATCGGATAAGCTGTTCGTTAATCCGCATCGGGATCCTCAATGTGACGAGGTCGTCCTCCTGCATCTTATTCGCCAAATCTCTGCCAGACACAACGATTTGTTCTGCCAGGTTGACCAATTTCGATCGGCCGGTCTTATGGACCTCATTTAATAACCGACCCAGTAACATCCGAGTCTCTTCCAAAAGTCGCTCCTCAGACAGGAAATCTCTTTCAGATTTGGACCCGGGTATCACCACCAGCCGGAATAAAAGCAACAAGCCGATACAAAGAACAAAGGCCAGTAGAAATACTACCAGCGGATGAATTCGCGTTTCCGCGAACAGAAATATCATTACTCCGCCGGGAATTACTATGGCCAAACCCCATTTCATAGCTCTTACCAAACTCGTTACTGACATGTCTCCTTCCTTTCTTCACTCAGATTACCCAAGCTGAACTGACCTTTTATACCTCCTTTCCAACAAATCAGTATGATTGAAAAAACCAACGCCCTTATGTATTTATGTGTTGGGCTGCTTTCAAAACACCTCAAGCATTCTGAAAGCAACCCACCGCTCAATACAACCGAGGTTGGTTAAGTCTAAAACTCGAAAACTTCCTTTGTTAAGGTGCATCAAGTCTGACTCTTTGTCAGGAAAATACAGCAATTGTATTTCCTCACCCTTTCGTCCTTTCGGACTCATCAGCATGGATACACATCCATGAAGGGTGGTGGCCTTTCGGCCGAAAATCTTCAACTAAGATAACTCTGTCCAAGCGAACCGCCTGAACTTCGTATTTCTTAATCTCCAATCTCCGAGGTTTTCACCTCACCAACACCTATTCCGGTTTCCCGGTCAAATCAAGAGGCTAGTACCATGACTAACACCAGAATGATCAGCCATACAGCCAAAAAGACAGCGATCACTTTGTCCCTGGTTGTGAGACTATCCAGTAAGGACGACCCTGTGGGCTGGTTGCGAATCAAGGCATTGATCTTATGCCTGGCCAAAAAATAAGCCATCGCCCCCAACCCAGCAACCACCCAAACCAAGTACTTTCCAAGCAATAGCTTGACCATTTTGTACCTCCTCGGCTTATTTAGCCGGGATTACCACGTCCAATCCATCCCCTGGGGACAGAACTGTCATGGGATCGACACCCGCGGGCAAGACCACCTTCGTGGCCTCCTTCCATGCGGCAGACCAGTATTGGGCAACCACAACTTTCAGGTACTCTGGATTTTCGGCAAAAAGACCAGCACGAGCAAATTCTTCAGCCAACGCTTTCTTGGCTTCAAGCTGCGCGACTTCCAATTCGGCGGTACTAACCTCCATGGCCAGCTGGGCAGCTTTCAAATCGTTCGCCTTCTGGGCAACGATTACCTGGAGTTGTTGTTCCAGAGACTCGCGCTCAAGTGCCGCAGTGATCGCCTCCTGGCGACGCTGCTCCTGGACCTTTCCCTGTTCGACCCGAATCTGACCCTGTTGCTCAGCAAGTTTACGATCTGATTCAGCCGCAACTCGCAGCGCCTGTTGACGCTCGAGGTCGGTCTTGAACCTCTCATCAGTAATTTGATCAAGTAGCTGCTGAACCGCAGGATTGAGGGAGATATTTGGAACAACGATGTTTTGAACTCCCAATCCATAAGGAGTAGCCATTTCCGAAACCTTTTCATCGATGCACTGGCGCAAGACGTCCCGCGACCCGCAAACAGCCGCCTCGATAAATGGCCTGCCCCCCACACAAACCTTCATTGCTTGCCGCGTAAGCTGGTCCATCAACGAAGCCCGCCCGTCAGGCGACGGGCCAATCAAGGCCTCGTCCGACGTCAAAAAGGTGCGATACCTTCCCCACAAGTCAGGGTAAGTCGCAGCCATTTCCATCCCTGGCCGGATAACGGTACCACAGACTTCCAACCCGATACGCTGTTGGTCTTTTGTTAAAACCTCAGGATCGCTTGAACAAAATTGCAATCCTTCAACCTTGACTGTCTGCATATCGAGCCAAAGGCCGAATTCCGTGTAGCGCCCAGGGGAGACGATCTCAACCACCCGGGATTCCTTGAATTTGATTCCGATCTCGTTGGCCTGGACTTCGTAAAAAAAGTAGCCACACGAGCTCAGGATAATAACGCTCACGATGAGCAAAAACACTACGGCCACGATGGTAAAAATCGTTTTCGAAGACATATCATCCTCCTGAACCTATTTCATGATCGAATGTGATAGTTCACGACAAACACCCCTAGTTACGCTTAACTTTCTTCTATATGTCCTCCTTTCAAGGATCATAACCACAATACAGATGCTCCATATGGAGCCGCCCCCAAATACAACATGTGTGTGTTTTTTTGGGCTACTCTCAACCTTCTAATTACTAAAACTAGAAACCTGAGTGTAGCCCAATAACCTCTTGATTATTTAAAGGTGCAAATAAAATGTAATCCCACAAAAAAAGACATCGTCAAAGATGCAGCTTCATGAGATTATCATAAATCCGAATTATAGGTCTAACATATTAAAAAGTCAAACCTGAAGCCCAAATATTGCCTGTGGATAACCTGTGGTTTACCTAAACTACCCATTGCTGGTACAATAGGCTTGGTCTAATACACGTGCGGGGTAGTGTAGAGCTGCACGAGAGGCTCATAATCTCTCAGACCGGGCGCGACTCCCGGCCCCGCAACAAATCGTAAAAACCCGGCTCAAGCCTTTTTCATCGGTTCAACTCACATGTATTACGTTTACGTTCTCCTCTGCTTAGATACTAGTCTCTACACCGGTATCTCCCCAAATCCCACAAAACGCCTTGTCCAGCATCAAAAAGGACGCGGTGGCGCATATACTCGCTCCCACCCTCCGCTGCGTCTTGTCTACACCGAAGTCCAATCTGATCGGTCATCTGCATTGAAACGCGAGGCCGCGATCAAGTCCTGGCCACGTAAGAAAAAACTCCTCACCCTAGGTTTAAAAATCTAATTCTCACTATTGGGCTTCACTAAATATCAGAATCCTTCAAATCCAACTACTTCCAGCGCAATTGCCTGAGCCTTCACCCTATCAACCACCTTACCCATCCGATAACTATTAACCACCTTCATTAACTCCAAAGGAGATTCAATCCCCCTTTCACCACACACTTTTTCAACCTCTCTCTGCATCACTGGATACGTTCTTTCTTGTTCATCCCATCCGCCTCCCAACTTACATCCCAAATCAGTTATTTCCGTCAAGCTTAGTCCCAAAGCCCGTAGCTTGTCGACTAATTCTGCGGCAACTATTACTCTTTCCCTTTCCATCTGCTCATACCCGTTTCCAGGTTTAATCAAATGGTCCACCAATTCTGCAATCGTCCCCTCATGAATTTCAGGAAATGTCAGTCTGTAAGCCAAAACTTCTATCCATTCTTCACCCGGCACCACTTTATCTTCAGCCCAAACCATGAGCCGTCTGTAAAGCATAGAAAAAAACGGATTATCAGGGTACTGTAAATCATGGATTTCCTCATGAGCCGCGGTATCCAATCTTCGCGGCACGTCTCCCGAACTAGCTACAGCCATCAGTATCGCCTCCCTACTTACAGGCGCGCCGGCCACCAACTTAGTATCAGTGTCGGATCGATACAAACCTGCTGAACCTATCCGAGCATTAAAATCAATCTCCTCCTCCAGCGCAAATCTTCCCTCAAATATTTCATCCCACATTCCAAGCTCTTCAAATACCTCAAAAAAACGCGTTTCCTTTCTAATTCTTTCCATTGTCTGTCTGTAGACGCGATCAAACTCGCCTGCTCTTATCAACTTTCCTATCCGTTCAGCAAGTCCTTTTTTATCAATTCTAATTAGCCTCCATAGGTTTTTCCCGACATCTGCCCCACCGGGGTTAATTTGCTCGTTCACAGCGAGGGAGTATACCAAAATTTTAGACTATAACAACATCGGTACGGAATATGCTCATACTCAACTCGAACCTATAACCATAGTTGCTAGATCCGACCGAATTCTGAACATATTTATGCCAACATCCTCAAATCGGTTGTTTCTGACACTCTGTGTCCATGAGGATGTGAAACTTAACCATCGAATAGCTCGTGTGTGTTTAAAAATCTTCCTGCCCATTTAATTAAAAATCACACACGTTAATATCCGCAAACCGACCACTCCAGCCAACATTTATAACTAGCCAGCCACAACTCATGAAGTTTGCTTTATTCCCTCCCCCAAACATCAAATGTTAAAATCATTCCACGGCTACGTAGCTCAGTGGTAGAGCGGGGTCTTCATAAGGCCAAGGTCACAGGTTCGAACCCTGTCGTAGCCACTACCATCCTAGGTATAACTTCCTCCACTTCACCCAATTAACCTCTTCCACCTCGGTCATTCCACCTCCCCTATCTGTCTGAATTTCCTCTTCGGGTATGACAACAACCACTTCACCGTCAAAACCCAGCCCCAGCTTCTCCCGCGCCTCTCTTTCCATATATTCCGGTGTTTGCACCACTGCCAATCTGTCCTTTAATTCCTGGTTTTCCCTTTTTACCTCTTCAAGTCTTGCCTGTTCCGTCGTCAATCTTCCCACAGCCTGATACAAAGTTACCGCATTAAACCCAAGCTTTATAGCCAACCCCAGGCCTAAAACCAGCAAAACCCAACTTCCCCGACTTTTATCTCCTCTCATTGGTATCAAGATGTATACCCAATTTTGACCCCCTCTTGCAATACCCGAGTTTACATTATAGAATTCCTGAGTTAAAATACGTCCTGTAGTATGGATAATTTACCCGAACCTGTAGGCTTCGACACCGCCCTGGAGAAGTTTATCAACCATTTAGTGGCCAATAGCCGCTCCTCCGCCACCCGCATTGCTTACGGGTCTGATTTGGCACAGCTCAAAGATCACTTATTCGAGAAGCGCATTACCCAGGCAACCACAGTTCAGGCGGACCATCTCAAAGACTACATCGACCACCTTTTTTCCAAAAACTATACCCCGAAAAGCATCAGCCGCAAGATTAATTCCCTTAAGACCTTTTTCCGGTATCTCCACCGGGAAAAAATAGTTTTCGTCAATCCGGCTGAAGACCTGGTCCATCCCCACTACGATACTAAAGCCCCCCGAATTCTCTCACCTGAGGAATATCGCAGCCTCCGGGACGTTGTTCGCCTCGATATCCGCATTAGCGCCATAGTTGAGCTTCTGCTCCAAACCGGCATGCGCATTTCTGAGCTAGCTAACCTCAGGGTTGACGATGTTAAAAAGAACGAACTCTTCATCCGTGGCCAGGAAAATAACCTCTCCCGCTCGATTGGCATCGGCAAACCGGCAGCGACAGCCCTTTCCAATTACTTAAGCATGCGCCCGGAAGTTAAAGATGATCACTTATTTGTCACTAAAACCGGCCGGCCGCTTTTAATCAGAAACATCCGTACTTCCGTGGACCGCTACTTTAAAAAGGCCGGAATTAAAGATGTGAAGGTCAACGATTTGCGTCACACCTTTATCGCCCACCAGCTTAAAAACGGTGTCAAACCGGAAGTAGTCCATAAACATGTCGGCCACAAACGTCTTTCCTCTACTCAGAAATATCTCGAATACTTACAGATCACTGAGGAATTCACCCTCACTCGCATAATTGAGCTATAACCAGTTGGCATATGAGCACTGAACAATGTTGGTCATGCGGCTCACCCTGTAGTGAATGTCTTGTTAACTGTTTAATCACTCCTTGTTGTGACAATCCTCATCCGCAAGAAGTCAAAGCACCTGAGAGCGTCCCTCCGCACTGTGGTGGTGAACAGGAAACATTACCCGGGTTATTAAACGAAAAAAGATTTCGTTTATGCTGTGAATGCCATCGGCCATGGAAATGCGACTACTATGAATGGATACAAGGTCCCTGCCCCCATTGCGGCGCCAGAGGCATGTAAGAACTTAACGCACCAACCTTAACTTTCTTCAGTGGATCAGGCAGGAATCGGACCTGCAACGGCCATCTTATAAGGATGGTGCTCTACCATTGAGCTACTGATCCAAGGCCAACAGGATTTTACCCCATCCTAACTGCCTATCACAAATCTTATCCTTATCCTACAGCTTCGATCTCTCCGCTATCTCGTGTTCCACCAACCGCACATCCCGTCCGTACTTCAATCGTGACAATTGTCTTATTGCCTCCGCCATTTTATCGTTGCGCATTGCTCTTTCAGCTTTAAGATCCTTGGTCACATCCATCGAAAATGGCACCACCGGCTCATTGTTTACAATTGTCTTAATATACACATGGAACCGCTCAATGTTTAATAAATCCGCTTCGTTAAATGTCGGCGTAAACTCGTGTTGCAGAAAATTTGCATCAGCCACCCCGGTTCGAAATGACATCAATGTACCCACATTCCCGAAAACCGCATTCTTCACTTCGTCTTCCATTTGCGACGTGAATTGGTTGGCTACAATCAAATTCAATTTGTATTTCCTGGCCTCAGACAAAATTGTTGCAAAATCAGGCGTGGCAAAATTCTGAAACTCATCTACGTACAAGTGAAATGGTCGCCGCTGTGCCTCAGGTACATCGGCCCTGCTCATGGCTGCCGCCACCAGCCGCGGCACCAGCACCAACCCCAAAAAGTTACTATTCTCTTCTCCCAACTTTCCTTTAGATAAGTTAATAATCAGGATTTTCCCCTCATCCATCACCTTCCGGAAATTAAAAGCACTTTTATTCTGGCCGATAATATTTCTGATTGTTTTATTAGTAATAAACCGTCCGAACTTGGAGACAATATAGTCGAGAACCTCGGACTTGTGAAAATCTGAGGTCTGCGCAATCTGATCCGTCCAGTACCGCCGTACCAAAGGGTCCTTTACCCGCGGCAGCATCTCCTGCACGAACTCCGGCCGTTGTAGCGCCTGTACGACCTCAATAAACGTCCCTCCGTCTACTCCATCCATCACCGTCAACATGGCGTTTCTGATCGCGTGTTCAAACCGGGGACCGATAATCCCGGTTTTATGTGGATCATACAGTTTGTACATCATTCCGATCACCGCATTGGTCGCCATATGCCGTTCCTGCTCGTTATTTGTCTCTAAAAGATTTAAGCCCATCGGCCACTCTTCATCCGACGGGTCAAAAAAGATCACATCTTCAGCTCTCTCCGGCGGAATATAGCCCAATAGATCCTCCGCCAAATCATGCGGATCAATTACGCATAATCCCTTCCCGGCGCGCATATCCTGCAAAATCATCGTCTTCATCAGTTCCGTCTTTCCCGTACCGGTTCTTCCGATAATGTACATGTGCCTTTCCCTGTCCGCATCCGATACATATACCGGTCTCGACATTCCCCTAAAAACCGATTTTCCGATATATAAACCCGAAGTCGGAATTCCGGCCGGAGCCGGCGCGCTTTTGGCCGACAGCCAATGAATATGCGGTGTCTCAACTGTTTTATTCGGGAAGTGGTAAATTGTTGCCAGTTCTTCCGCATTCAAAATTGTCCAGTCATCAAAATATGTCATCGGCTGATACCGATATATAAAATCGGTCATAAACATCCCCTTTAGCTTCACTTTTCGGCCCTTAAATCCGTTCAAATCCCCCGAATATTGTTCAAACGCGGCTTTAATATTGGCCAAATGCGCCTTTGCCGAATCCGATGAGGCCGAAGACACTACTATCCGAATAGTAGTCCTAAAACCAGGCTTACTCACCTTACTCTCCACCGCTTCCATCACCTTGGCATCCACCTTATATGACGCCTTTTCCGGATTAGATTCGTTTTTCTTGGTTCTCCCGATCCATGCCCTGCCCTTACTCTTCCAACTATTATCAGCGGGGTAAATAAGTATTTGGATATGTGCCCCTTCTCCGTCTCCCATTTTAGCCAGTGCTGAGGACAAACCTGCCATCGGATCAGTTGCCAAATTCTTATATGTTTGCAATGGATTGTATTCCGCGTTCCGCAAAGCGAGCCACGAAAATTCTACACTTCCCTGTTCATCAAATATCGTCGGTTCATCAACTATTTTTATCTCCGCTCCCGGATATCCACCGTGAATTTGTTTTTCCAAAAGGTCCCGCAATTTTTCCGGCACCACGATATAAAATCTGATATCTTCTTTTCTCCCCACAATTTCAAAACTGATATGCGGTTGCACCTGCAGAAACGTTAATAATCCCAATGGACCGTTACTGCCTTTTTTGATCGAATATAAGCTCGAAAATATCTGCTCCATCGCATCAATTTTTATTTCGTTATCCCGGGGTACCGCCACCTGCAGACACACCATTGCCAAGCTGCTTTTCTCCCTGTCTTTATGCCGCTGATACAGTATCCATCCGTACACACCGGCGGCTATCAACGCAAACGGGGACGCCACTAAAAGCGCTATCCCGATTATTTCCCACACGATCACAAACGGATCCACCCCTGCAAGCATACTTTCATCATAGCAAAAATTGCTTTAACAAAAACTGGAAGGTTTTT
>CAYTYO010000004.1:16173-40898 GCA_964441445.1 uncultured Gammaproteobacteria bacterium
CGTTTTTCCACTTCCGGAGACGTCGGAATCTCCTGCACCGTTTCCACCGGCTTAGCCGGAGTACTTTCCCGGGAATGCGGTTCTCTTTCTACTCCCCCGCCGTGTCCGCCGGAAAAACTCCCGGCAATCTCTTCCAGCCGTTGTTTAAACGTCCCCCCGCTCTTATACATCTGTTGGAAATTTGGCTTTGCCGATTTGTCCGTGCCGGGCTTTGGTTTTACCTGTGAATCATCCATGCACTTATACTACCATTTTTCATCCCCACCAAGTCTGCCACAACCACCCCATAATCGGTGACACCGCCAGAAATACTCGTGTCCAGTGCGTCACCTGTGTCTTAGTTACTTTTATTCCTAATTTTCCTAAATAATAAACCCAAAACGACCAATCCTTGGCCCCGAACTGCCACCGGGTCAATACACAGTAGCCCAAAAACCGGCTTTGCATATACAACACCGCAGAGAAAAGCATTAGAAGTGGCCATGCCAGCCAAAAAGGTGACAGCAGCCAGGCCAGAATAAAGATAAGGTGCCCGATAAATACCAGATAGTAGCTGAAATCTGCTGTCTTCTTTACTTCCGCCATAGTTTCTCCTCTCTATTATTACTTAAATTTTCTTTTCTGGCTATCACAAATAACGCATCCGACAGCCGGTTTAAGTATCTCCAGGTTACTTTTTTGGCTTCCGCGGTCTTTACCACTTCCCGCTCCGCCCTCCTGGCGACCGTCCTGGCAATATGCACAGGACCCATAGGATAAATAAAATTAGTGATCGTCGGCAATTTTTCACTGTATTTATCAATCATTCTCTCTAAGCGGGTTACCTCTCCGCTCGAAATTTTTAACCGACTGCCCGCCAAACCCGAAGATATAGTCATTAAATTGTCCTGCATCCGCTCTAAAACCGCTTGCACCTGTTTATCCGTTACCACCTGCCGACAGTATCCGATCCAGCTGTTTAATTCATCTATCGTGCCTAAAGTCACCGCCAACTGATCGCTTTTACTCATCCTGCGCCGCAAATTACCTGTTGTTCCGTCATCACCTTTCTTGGTGTAGATTTTTCCCATGTCTGTCTGCAAAGAATTATATTATTATATCCGTTCGGGGATATTTGACCATTCTCGGGTAAAAATATAAACTTAAAACCACAATCTGCCCATGTCAAATTGCATTTCTGTCACTCAAAAGGCCTTTATATCCAACTCGCACTGGCAAATTCTCCTTATCAAACACCCTCTTAGCCAACCCAATCACCTGCTATGGGACCTGCCCGGAGACGGATTGGTATTTACCCAAAGTTTGCGCCAAAACCTGATCAAAAACGTATCCGACGAAACCGGTTTTGCCATCACCACTGTTTCCATCCCGCTTAATGTCACCACCTTTCTCGATCTGACCAACCGCCAAACCCAGGTCGTACGCATTATTTATTTGTGCCTGGCCCAAGGCTCACCTAAGCCAAACCTGGATTTCCTCTGGATTGATCCGGCTGAATACCTGCACTACACTTTCCCCGACGAAGGCTATAACCGGGCTTTCCAAAATTACCTTTCCCACTCTAAACTTGCCTCCGAAGAATTCTTAGGCCAAGGCATCCTCGAACACACGTCCGCCTATCTTCGCCAACAACCCACTGTTCCCCTTCCTCCCGGCCCCGTCATCGACTAATGAACCATTTGGGAACAAAACTTTTCCATTTCATTTTTTGACTATAGGACTTTCGAGTGATAGAATTCGGCCACCAATAGGTATCAATTAGCAGAAGAACAGTCTGTTCCACACACCCAATATCGCAAGCACAATTAACTTAATACCCCGAAGCAAAGGGGTTTTTGCTTATTTAGTTAACACTCACTGTAGCCACATCCGTAACATTTCTTACACCCTTCTTCAAACACTAAAGTTGCCTCCCCGCATTTGGGACATAAATCAGCTCTCTTCCGGAACAGCGGCATTTGTGTATGTCCGTTAGTTACTGGCTGCACCGGCATCTCCTGCTGTTGAGGCTCAGCTGCCTTTACCTTCTTTTCTGCTCCAAACCCAATCAACCCAAAATGCATCCCTATTGCTCTGCCGACTGCGTCCGGCAGACTTCTCACCTTATTTACCCCAAATCCGACCGACCGTCCGCCACCAATTCCGGCCAACTGGTCCATTAATTCTTTGGCCCTTTCTTTCGCCGGCATATGATTCCCAAACCTTAAAGTCGTCGAAATCAATCGTCCCAGTGCTTCTGCCATCGCTGCCACTTCCGACCCCGCTTTACCGATGGTCACAAACACTTCAAACGGGTTTCCGTCCTCATCGTGATTTACCGTAATAAACGCACTCCCCAACGGTGTTTCAATCCGGTAAGTTGCCCCGTCTACCCGTACCGGCCGCGGCTTAATTATCTGATCATGTTTAGCTGCTTCCGTTTCCGCAACCGCCGCTTTCTTCTCCTGAGCAGTCCCCAAATTCAGCACCTGTTCTCCTTTACATCCATCCCTAAAAACCGTAATGCCCCGGCAATCGGTTTCCCACGCCAGCATATACGCTTTCTTAACATCTTCTACCGTCGCCTCATTCCGTAGATTAATCGTTTTCGATACTCCGTTGTCGGTATACTTTTGGAAAGCTGCCTGCATTCGTACATGCCATTCCGGATCAATCTCGTGCGCGGTTCCGAATACTCGCCTCACATCTTCAGGTACTTCGGTTAAATGTCGTACTGTTCCGTGTTCTGCTACCTTACTCATCAGCTCGTCGCTGTAAAAGCCTTTTTCTCTGGCCACTTTTTCAAACAACGGATTTACAAATGTCAGGGTTCTGCCTTCGCTCTTTACGATATGTTGATACGCAATTGCAAATAAAGGTTCACACCCGCCGGAAGTATTTGCCAATATCCCAATAGATCCGGTAGGTGCAATAGTGGTGACAGTACTATTCCGGATCGGCATTGGCTTTCCCAATTTAGCATCCGCATAAATTGACATTTTCCATAACGGAAAAGTTCCTCTTTCCTGAGCTAACTTCTCGCTCTCGGCATGTCCTTCTTCATTAATAAATTTCATTACCTTTTCCGCCAGTTCCAAAGCCTCTTCACTGTCATATGGAATTCCCAATCCAACCAGCATATCCGCCCACCCCCCGATCCCCAATCCTATCCGCCTGATTTTTCTCACCGTCTCCGCAATTTGCTTCAGCGGGAACGGGTTCATCTCGATTACATTGTCGAGCATTCTTACTGCCGTATGAACCGATTGAGCCAATTTTTCCCACTCCACTTTTCCGTCTTTTACATAGTAATTAAGGAAGATACTACCGAGGTTACATGCATCAAATGGGTACAAAGGCTGCTCTCCGCATGGATTAGTACTTTCCACTTCCCACCCGTCAGTTCTTATCGGATTTGCACTGCTGTCATTTATCCGGTCAATAAACACCAACCCCGGATCCCCTGTTCGCCATGCCCCTTCAGCAATTTCGTTCCAGACTTTTCGCGCCGATAATTTCCCTACCACTTCATTGTTGTGCGGCGATACTAATTCATAATCCTCGTCCTTCTCTAACGCTTTCATAAACTTATCGGTAATAGTTACCGAAATATTAAAGTTAGTTATCCCCCCGTCTTCTTTGCAATGAATAAACTCCATAATGTCCGGGTGATCGACCCGCAGTATACCCATGTTTGCCCCGCGCCTCATTCCGCCCTGTTTTACCTGCTGTGTCGCCTCATTGTATATCCGCATAAACGATACCGGCCCGGAAGCGACACCCATCGTTGATTTCACTCGAGATCCTTTAGGCCGCAATTTAGAAAAAGAAAATCCGGTTCCACCACCGGATTGATGAATAAGTCCCTGGTATTTCACCCCGTCAAATATCCCGTCCAAACTGTCCGGAACTGGGATGACATAACAGGCGCTATACTGTAAACCATTTCCTTTGCCGGCATTCATCAAAGTCGGTGAGTTGGGCAAAAACCACCTGTTCAGCATCTGGCGGTAAAACTCTTTCGCCTCAGCCAAAACTTGTTTTCTGTTCCACCCGTACTTCACTTCGGCGCTGGCCAGTTCCCATGCTACCCGCCAACACATTTCCTCCGTAGTTTCAATTGGTTTTCCTTCATTATCTTTAAGAAAATATCTTTCTTTAAGCACCCGCAGCGCCTGTTCCGTCCACACCGGTGCATCATCTTCAGGTGGAATTTCCGGTTTAGGTCCTGCCAGCTTTTTCACTTTTTCCACCATTTCCGCAAATGGCATTTCATCCCAAACTTCACTTGTTTTTCTTATCTTTCCCGGCGTTACCCGGATTTTTTGTAGTTTTGCTTCTGGCATTTAATTTAACTTTTCAAATAATTTTTCAAATTCAGAAATGTCCGACAGTTCAAAATACACACTCGCAAACCTGATCCATGCTACCTTATCGATATTTTTCAATCGCTTTAAGACCATCCGCCCGATTTGTTTTGACGGCAGCTCGGTAACTTCTTTTCGCCGCACTTCCCGCTCCACGTCGTCAGCCAGCTGGTTAATTAGGTCTATTGATACCGGTCTCTTATCAAATGACCTCACCACCCCGCTTACGATTTTTGCACGGTCAAACGGTTGTCTGCTCCCGTCTCTCTTTATGACAAACATCGTGGGCCCTTCCACCCGTTCGAAAGTGGTAAATCTTTTTTGGCATTTATCACACTCTCTTCGCCGGCGTAAAGATTGGCCATCGTCAGCCACTCTCGACTCCAATACTGAAGTCTCGGCCTGCGCACAAAATGGACATTTCATAAATTTGTAAAGTTCTGCTTCCCACTAAATGTAGGGGCGGACATCACATTAAAACACTAGAAATTCTCAGTCAACTAGTAATAACTAGATCAAAAGCACTCATCTCCGTGCCTAATTTGCTTCGAGAAAAATCTGCCCCAGTCTTTCCGCCAGAATTTTAGTTGTCGCCATCGCCAGCTCAATCGTCTTCCGCTCTTCTCCTGCCAACTTCAGCTGCAAGGTTTCCAAGATCTCAGTGTGTTTTGCGACCGACTTTTGTAGCTCCAGCATCAGACTTTTTACATCCTGACCGCCTTTATGCATTTTTTCCGCTCTTCCCACTGCCTGTTCCAGATACTTCTCAGCCTTCACCGCCGTAGTTACCCCCAATTCCGATTTTCCGCCCTCTGTTAAAAACACTGCCGCATTTATTCGTTTATCGGCAAACAACAGTTCCCTACGGGCTTTTTTCTCTTCGTTTAAAGTTAATATCAATAATATTCTGTCCCTTGCCGCTTTGATTTTATACAAGGGGCTATCCGGCAATATCCCGGGATATGGTAAATAGTACTCAATTTTTGGCTTGGCTTCGATTGTTGCCACAATTACTGTTTCGTCAATTTTCACTTTCTCTGCCACTTTTATAGCCCGGATTGGATTAGATGCCGCCAAAAATGACATCGCCAGCACTACTGCCCCCAGCACTAATGCAGCGGAACTCACTACGAACCCTCCTGGAAATAAACGCCTTCCGGTATTTTCCATGCGTCCCTATAGTATGCCACACCTAGTCAACCCCTGACCGCAACTCTGCACCCTTGGAGTGTTCTCTCCATCACCGTGGTTATTCCTAAAACCAACTGTTTCGCCTCGTCCAAAGTGATGTGTTCTTCGTGTTGCGGAAAAAAGTGAAAAATTCTGTTTCTCGCTCGTTTCCACACATTCCACATCTCCATCGGCAAATCATCTCCCCCGCAATAATTGGCCAGTTTCCCGTATACCCAACCAATTCGATATCTCTTTGGTAGGGTTGGTGACAATGCCCTCCCGATCCGGAAATTATCCCCGTAATATTGTTGCTTATTAATCATCTTTAAATCTAAAAATACCCGTTTCAGAAACCCTTCATACGCTTTAGCCGCCGAAAAGACTACAAATGAATAATCGTGATACGCCGGTGCCGTAGCCAACCGCTCTGTTTCCACCTTCAGCAAATCAAAACTTTGCTTCATTAAATCCTGCATCGAAGGTTCAAGGTATTTCCACCAGTTGGTTTTATCCCAATCTTCCATTATTAGTTTACTTCCAAATCCCGAAAAAACCGCCAATTACCATCAATATTGACAGTCCGAGCCACCCGAGTATAAATGCCACCACACCTTTTAATATCCAATCCAGCATCTTTTCTTCCTGTGGGTCAAGACCCGCCTCTTCGGTTTGCAACACTCCGACCTCAGCCGGAACTTCCATTACCGCTGACTTCAACTTGGATTTAGACTGTTTTGTCGCCATCACTAACATAATATACCTCTCCGAACTGTATAATTCAACTTATGGCCAAAAAACGTACTCGCCGCCTTGCCCACGCCCCGTTCCCGGAAGCGGAAGTTCCTAAAATCAGCTCTCTACTTCAACCGACCCCCGCACCCCGTCGGCGTCTGCATTTCCCCGCCTTCCGACCCGGCAAAAAAATATTGTTGGCGCTTTCCGCCGTTTTCCTTGCCTTGTGCGGTTACTTGTTCTGGGATCTTCCCAACCCCATGGAATTAACTACTCATCCGGCTGATGCCTCCACCCGACTTTTCGATCGCAACGGCACATTAATCTATGAAATATTTTCCGATGAACGGCGCATCCCCATTGAACTTTCCTCCCTGCCCAAGCACGCCTGGCAGGCCACTTTAGCCGCTGAAGACAAGGACTTTTATCAACATCGCGGTTTCTCGCTGACAGGTTATATCCGCGCCATCTTTCATACCCTTTCCGGCAAACGCCTGGAGGGTGGATCTACCATCACCCAGCAGCTGGTTAAAAAAGCTCTCCTCTCTGATGACCGCACCATTACCCGTAAAATCCGTGAGTTGGTTTTAAGCTTGCTGGTCGAAACCCGCTACACCAAAGACAAAATTTTGGAAATGTACTTGAACCAAATCCCCTATGGCGGTACTTCCTATGGTTTGGAATCAGCCGCTGAAACTTATTTCAATAAATCAGCCAAAGATTTAACAGTGGCCGAGTCCGCCCTGCTGGCGGCATTACCCCAAGCACCGAGCTACTACTCGCCTTTTGGTTCCAATCCCGAAGCCGGCAAAGACCGCCAACAGTACATTCTTAAACAAATGCTCGACAACAATTTTCTGTCAGCCGAAGAATATAGTTCTGCCTCAGCAGAAGTGTTGCACTTTTCCGCTCCGCCCGCAATTCAGGCTCCTCACTTTTCTCTCTGGGTTAAAGATCTCCTCACTCGAAAATACGGCCTAGACATGGTTGAAAGCGGTGGCCTGACCGTTATCACTACTCTCGACCTGGAACTTCAGGAATTTGCCCAACTCACCGTCGCCTCCGAAACTGCCAAACTGGTCAAAGCCCATGTCGGCAATGGCGCCGCTCTGGTCACTAAACCCTCGACAGGTGAAATTCTTGCTCTAGTTGGTTCACGCGACTACTTTGATGTCGCCAACGATGGCAACGTAAATGTCACCCGCAGTTTGCGCCAACCAGGGTCTTCCATTAAACCCATAAACTACGCCGTCGCTCTGGAACATAAACGTATCACCGCCGCCACTTTGTTATCCGACAAGCCCACTTGTTTTTCTCAATTTGGTCAGAAAGATTATTGTCCTGATAATTACGACAACCAATTTCATGGTCCCACCCAAGTTCGGTTTGCCCTGGGCAATTCCTTTAACATTCCGGCCGTTAAAGCCCTTGTCTTAAACGGTCTGACCGATTTTGTCGCTACCTCTTCGGCCTTCGGCATCACCACATGGAAGGACCCCGCTAAATACGGCCCCTCACTCACCCTGGGTGGTGGTGAAGTCACTATGCAGGACCTTTCGACCGCCTACGGCGTTTTAGCCAACCAAGGCCGTAGGGTCGACCTCAACCCGATTATTCAGGTCTCCGATCGCTCCGGCAAAGTATTAGAGTCCATCCGTTCCAAAGAACTGACAGCCGAAGAAGCCGAAACTGCCCATCCCTATACCACTTTTAAATCTTTAGGTCGCGTCTATTCCCCCCTGCCTCCCTCCAACATTCGCGTCATTTCCGCCGGCACTGCTTTTATTATTTCTCACATCCTCTATGACAATGGCGCCAGATCCGCAACTTTCGGTTCCTCATCTTATTTAAATGTTAAAGGCCATCCCGAAGTTTCGGTTAAAACCGGCACTACTAACGACAAACGCGACAATTGGACCATTGGTTACAATCCCGATATTCTCACCGCTGTCTGGGTCGGCAACAACGATAATTCAGAAATGGCCAGCATCGCGTCAGGTGTTACCGGCGCCTCGCCCATTTGGAACAAAATTACCACTCATGCCTTAGCCGATTTACCTCAACACTGGCCGTCTCAACCCGCCGATGTTGTCGGAACTCTGGTCTGTGGTGTATCTGGACTTAAAGCCCCCGAATCCCCGCCTGCTGAATGCCAACCTCGCTATGAATACTTTCTCACTGGCACTGTTCCCGCAGTAGACTCCGGTAGTCGCCGCGATATCCAGATGTTCAAGCCAACTCAAAGTCCCGCCACTCCTAAGCAAATCGCCGAAACTCCGGACCAAATTGAAACCCAAAACCATTTCGTTGTTTCTGATCCTCTGGGTACTCTTCTCTGTCTTGACTGCCCTGGAGGGTATGGTGGTCCGGATGTTATTCGACTGGACAAAAGTGGCAAGGCAATCACCACTTCAAATTAACAAAGAGACTTCTCCTTGTTCCGCACGCCTCCTCAAAATATAATCCGCTTGAAATGGCGACACTCCCGACTCTTAAACAATTCCTTAAATTCATCTATCCCCTGGCTTCGTTTTTCAATCGTCCGGCTAAATCAATCTCCCGCCATCCTCACCGCAAAAAATCTTCCCTGCTATTTTTTTCCAGGTTTACACTAATCTCGGTAACCTGGGGTATCTTCCTTGCGCTCGTCACATTTAATATTTTTGTTCTCACCGACCTCCCGTCACCCTCATCGCTTTCCCGCCAAACCATTCCTCTCACCACTCACATCCGCGACCGCAATGGCATAGAGCTTTACAAAATCTACTCCAATCAAAATCGCACCTTAGTAAGACTTAAAGACATCCCGGAACTCACTCGCCAGGCTTTTATCAGTATTGAGGATAAAAACTTTTATCACCATCGCGGTTTCTCACCGACCGGTACCGTCCGCGCATTCCTGCGCATCGTCAAAGATAAAAAAATTGAAGGCGGCTCAACTATCACCCAACAATTAGTTAAAACCTCCCTGCTTTCATCCGAACGGACTATTAGAAGAAAATTACGTGAACTGGTCCTGTCTCTGGCTGTCGAAGTTATGTATTCCAAGGACCAGATATTGGAAATGTACCTTAATCGTGTCGGTTTTGGCGGCGCTGCTTATGGCATTGAAGAAGCCGCTCAAACTTATTTCGGCAAATCAGCCAAAACCTTAGATCTGGCCCAATCCGCCTTACTGGCCGGACTTCCGGCTTCTCCTACTACTTATTCTCCGTATGGCATTCACCCTGAATTAGCTAAGGAACGTCAGAAAGAAGTTCTGCGCCAAATGGTTTCTGCCGGTTATATCACTTGGGATCAAGCCCAAATCGCCTCCGCCCAGGAATTGACTTTTCGCCATCCGGCAACGGATATTAAGGCCCCGCATTTTGTCATGTATATTAAGGATTTGCTGGCTCAAAAATATGGTAACGACCTCGTAGAATCTGGTGGTTTAGACGTCATCACTTCCCTTGATTTATCAGTCCAGGACCAGGTTCAAAAAATCGTTTCTGATGAAGTCGCCAAAATAACACGTCTCAATGTGACAAACGGCGCCGCTCTAGTCACAGTTCCTGGTTCCGGCGAAATTCTTGCCATGGTCGGCTCCAGAGATTACTTTGATCTGGCCCATGATGGCAATGTTAATGTCACCTTGAGCCAACGTCAGCCCGGTTCTTCCATCAAGCCCATCAATTATGCCTTAGCCTTTGGTCGGGGCTTTACCGCCGGTTCATTAATTGACGATTCCCCCATCACTTATAAAATCCCCGGCCAACCGCCGTATGCCCCCATAAACTATGATCACCGTTATCACGGCCGTGTCACCCTGCGCACTGCTCTTGCCTCATCCTACAACATCCCCGCAGTTAAATTGCTTTCCGCCAATGGTGTGGAAAACCTGGTCCAGCTAGGCCGGCAAATGGGCATTTCCACCTGGGAAAACTCCTCCCGCTTTGGTCTCTCGCTCACTCTTGGGGGCGGAGAAGTAAAAATGCTTGATATGGCAAAGGCCTACGCAGTTTTTGCCAACCTGGGCGAAGTTGTCGATCTCCAGCCCATCCTCAAAGTTACTGATCACACCGGCCGCATCCTTGAAGAATTTACCTGTTCCGACGCCGGTTTTTCCCCTTTTGAAGCCGGCACAGAAAAAACCTCCTGTTCGCCCAAACAAGTCCTCAACCCGCAGATTGCTTTTATTATTTCCGACATCCTCTCTGATAATTCAGCCCGCTCACCCACCTTCGGCTACAATTCACTTTTGCATGTCCCCAACCATGTCGTCGCTGTCAAAACCGGCACCACCAATAATCTTCGGGATAATTGGACTATTGGCTATACCCGTGATTTCGTCGTTGCCGCCTGGGTAGGCAATAACGACAACTCACCCATGAGTTATGTGGCGTCGGGCGTCACCGGGGCCTCACCCATCTGGCGTAAAATTACCGATTTACTGCTGAAAACCTGGAGCTCCACCGGCTTTATTGCCCCCGAAGGTCTTCTGAAACTGGCGATTTGTCCGTCAACCGGTCAATTGGCTTGTTCGGCTTGTTCCGGTCGGACTGAATACTTTTTACCCGGTACCCAACCGAAGTCGGCCTGTTCAAGCGAGTTTCTTAATCAATCTGCAAAAAACGGCCCAAACCCGAAACCTGAACGTGATAAGATTTTAGAAGGCAGTTGGACTATCCGCCCTATGCCGTAGGTATTCTTTCCATGAACTCAAATTACAAATTCACCTTGGCTCTGATTGTCGCCCTTGCAGCTTTCTTGGTCATTATTCTTGTAGTGAAACTTACCGGTCAGCCTTTATTCACCTAAACCATGTCTAAATCCTCTCCTCACGTTACAGTTGTCGTTCCCACTTTAAACGAGGAGAAATACATCCGTCCCTGTATTGCCGCTTTAAAAAGCCAAACTTATTCCGATTTTGAAGTTGTTGCCATTGATAAGAGTTCTGATATCACACCCGATCTTTGCCGCGATGCCGGCTGGCGTATTTTCCGTCAGGTCGGGCCCCGGATTTCCTCTGCCCGTGCTGAGGGTTTTGCAGCCGCCAGAGGAACTATCATCGCCTCAACAGATGCCGACTCTGTTCCCTCACCTGATTGGCTGAAAAGTCTGGTTGCAGCTTTCGCGGATCCGGAAGTTGTCTGCGTTTATGGACCGACGTATTTTACTAACCCCGGCATTGGTTATAACCTTCTTGGCAAACTTAATACCGCCTATTTACTTATCAACCGTCTTTTTAAAAATGATCAGGCCCTCGGCATGAATTTTGCCGTCCGTAAAACTGCATATGATCAAATTGGCGGTTACAACGTCAACTTACCCACTGCCGAAGATGTTGATTTAGGCTATCGGATTCGCAAAGTCGGTAAAGTTGTTTTTGCTCCTCAAGCCGTCGTCCGCACCAGCAGCCGCCGTTTAGAAAAACAAAAGCTGGGATTTTTTACCCATCATATAGCCAATTTCATTCGTCTTAAACTTACCGGCAAAGCCAGTTCCAGTTTTGATCCCATCCGCTAATTTTTCGTCCCGAACTTTATCAACATCGCTTCTTCGTACAAGCCCAACAATTTTCGTGCCATTACTTCTACGTTATGTTTTTCTGCCGTCCGCCGGGCTTCTCTCCCCATCTTTTCCGCCAATCCGGAACTGGTAAGCATTAACTTCATCTTATCGGCCATCGACTTGTAATTACCAGGCTTAACTAAATATCCGTTACTCCCATCCTTGATTAAATCCGGCAGTGCATATTTCTTCACCCCGATCACTCCCAATCCGCACGCCATTGCTTCAAGCACCACCATCCCTTGCGTCTCCATTGTTGATGCCGTAATAAACACGTCCCCACTCGCGTAAACTTTTGCCAATTTTTCCCGCTTTATCGTCCCCAAAAACTGCACTTTTTTCGCCACTCCCAATTCGTTGGCCAATTTTTCCACATCTTTCCTGGCCGGTCCGTCTCCGGCTATCACCAATTTCGCTTCCGGCACTTGTCTTATCACCTCCGCAAACGCTTTTATTACCACATCCACATTTTTTTCAAAGCCCAACCTGCCGACATGAATAACCTGGTGACTTAACCCGATAGTTTTTTTCATCGGAAACATTTTTAAATCAACACCGTTTGATACTACTTCTAATCTTCTTTTCAGTTGTCTCTTTGCCAATTCCCGCTTAATCGCATCCGACGGACATATCACAATATCGCAATATCCGTAAACCCGATTAACCAACGACCAGGTAACCCTTTGTGACAGTGAATCCTTTTTTTTCGCTTCCTGGACTTCTTTTTTTGGTATCAACAACCGTAAATCAATTCCTGCTCCGCTCCCCACTTTCTCAATTGCCTGTAAATATTTTTCTATCGATTTTTTAATCGACGCATACACCAATACTTCGGATATCAGCGTGTGATAAGTTCCGACTATTGGTTTTTTTAACATTTTTGCCGCCAGTATTCCAATCAATCCCAACGATCCGGGTGTCTGAATATGTACCACATCAGGATTAAAATCTTCCAACTGATTGTAAATCTTCAACACATCCGGAAGCGTCAAATGCGCATCTTTATACGTGGGTATCGGAACTGAATAATACCTTCTGATAACTACTTGTCCCTTTTTCCCGGTTCCGCTCGATCCTGTATATGTCGGGGCATAAATCTCAATTTCGTTCTCCTTCGATAGTAATTGCGAAAACACATCTACTGAAAAAGATACCCCGTTTACGTTCGGCAGATAAGCATCCGTAAAAATAGCGATCTTCATAATCCTGCTCCCATTTTACCGCATTTTTTCTTACTTGCTGTTTATCGCCTTCTCGCCGCTTTTTTTACTTTGATCAATTATTCGCTGGTAAATTTTTTCCAGCCTTTTTACGCATATTCTCACGTCATGCTTTTCCGCCTGTTTCCGTCCCTCCCTCCCCATTCTCTCCTGCAGCTTTTCATCCTCCAAAATCTCCTCCACTTTGTCGGCCATCTCTTTCCATTTTCCCATCGGCACTACATAACCCGTTATTCCGTTTTTTACCATGTCCGGTATCGCGTATTTATCAAACCCTACAACCGGCAACCCTGACAACATTGCCTCCAATATCACCAAACCTTGCGTTTCCATTCCTGAAGCGGTTACAAACACATCGCTTCTCCTATACCATTCCCCCAAAGATTTTCTCTCCTTCCAGCCTTCAAAATTAACCCTTTCCGCTATCCCCAGCTTGTAAGCAAGCTCCGTTAAACTTTTCCTCGCTGGCCCATCACCTAAAATATCCAGCACCAATTTCGGATATTTCTTTGTCAGAATCGCAAACATTTTTATCACCATATCAATATTTTTTTCGTAGCCCAATCTTCCCACGTGGATTATTCGTCCGCTTCTTTGATACTTCTCCTTTGCCGGAAATAAATCCAAATCCATTCCGTTTGAAACTACTTCCACCGGCCGGCGAATTCCGTGTTTAACTGCTTCTCTTGCAGCAGACTTAGCCGGAGCAATAACCAATGTGCTGCGATTGAAAAAGGGGTTAAAGATTTTCCACATCGCCTTTTTGGGTAAATTTTCGCCCATTCCGCTCCTTCCCTTATCCAACATGTTTATCCATGGCATCAGCCTATATGGAGAAACATATGCCAAACTCGACTCCGCCAATAGCGCGTGATAAGTACTGATTACCGGTTTGTGTTTGCGCACAGCCCATATCATCGCCGCAATCCCGATCACACCCGGCGAGTGAATATGCACAATGTCCGGATTGAACTTATCAAGTGAATTGTTAAATCTGAAAAAATCCAGCATCACAATTTGAAAGTCTTTATACACCGGCAACGGAACTGAAGCATATCTTTCCACTACCACGTTCCCCTCTTTGCGGATACTATTTTTCATTTTGCATGACGGTACATACAATCTGACTTCATGCTGCTTCCCCAGTAATTGAGTGCTATTTTCTATAGCCACAACTACTCCGTTAACCGTCGGGTAATAGGTATCATTTACATATGCAATTTTCATATTCCCCTTTACTTAAAAACTCTTTTCAAACTTCCATATCCGGCTTACCATGTCCGGCACTATAGTTTGCGCCTCAGCCCGCACTACATCCTGATTTAAAACCACCACAATAAACGGTTCCAGGTCGAGTGATCCTGTAGGAATAATTATTCCGGCATCAGCCCACACCCCGGCGTCTGTTCCCACCTTGTGGATTATTTGTACCTCATCCGTATCCGAAAAAGCCGCCGGAATTCTGTCTTCGTAGATACTGTCTGATAAATACCCGTAAATAGCCTCTTTCCCTTCTTCACCTCCGGCATCACCGTTATAGATATACCGCAACATTTTAGCTGCATCCTCAGCCGTCACCGTTAAATCGTTATATGAACTGTCCGCCATTTTCATTTCGGCCATTGCCTCACTCATTTTCTTTTTGGACAGCCTCCGGTTAAACATCACCCAGGCAGTATTATCAGAATTCTTGCCCAAATATGTCAGTAGCTCTTCAACTGAATATATCGAACCGGCCGGTCTAAATTGCAGTGGACCCGAACCCATAGCCCGGTCAGCTTCATCCAGGGTATATGTGTCGGATAAACTAATCTTCCCCTCTGCAATTTCCTTCCACACAGCCACCATAACCGGTAATTTCATAATCGATGCCGCGGGCATTCTCTCCGTCTGGTTAAATCCGTAGCTGCTGCCGTCTCCTAATCTGTAAACATACACCGCGTACCGACCGGAAGTTGTGGCGCTTATTTGTTCCAGTTCCGTTATTAGATTTTCTTCGCCGATCCTCCGCCCAGGTTTTACAACCGGGCTAGTCCTTACAGTCTGGCCGTCTTCCGAAAGCACAACCTCACTTGGTGGATTTTCGCGTAAAGCTTTGCCTCTCCACAAAAAGAAGCCGCTGAAAAGTCCCGTTGCTAAAAACAAAAACAACAACAACTTCCTGTTCATGGGTTTATTCTCCTCCTTTGATTTTAACCTGGACCGCCTGTTTTTATCACCTGCCATAGCCTCGAGTATTTTACTCCACCATCACCTCTTATTTCCCCACCTGATTTGGCAGATCTTTTCCTGCCAAACCCGCGAGCAGATTTTCAACCGCCACTCGCCCCATTGCTCTCCTTGCCTCCACTGTAGCCGATGCAATATGCGGCGTCAGCATCACATTTTCCATTTGTAATAATTCGGGATGCGGGTCTGGTTCATTCTCAAACACGTCGGCAGCATACCCGGCCAAAAACCCGGCCCTAAGTGCCTCCACCACCTCAGTCTCATCTACTACCGGCCCTCTGGCAGTATTAATTAAAAACGCACTCTTTTTAAACTTCGGCAGATTATTTTTATTAATCAAGTGAGTTGTCTCGTATGTCAAAGGCACATGTAAGCTCACATAATCACTTTCCGCAATCAGTTCATCTAAACTCGGCCGGTATTCAAAGTCCACCCCGGTCGCCGGTTTCCGATTGTAATAAATCACTTTCATCCCGAAACCTGCTGCCCTTTTTGCTACCATTCCTCCAATTCTCCCCATACCGGCAAGCCCCAAAGTTTTTCCCATCACCCAGCTCCCCAAAAATACTTCCGGGTCCCATCCCTTGTATGCTGCATTTTGCATAAACTCACCCGCCTCATTAATCCGCCTCGCCATCGCTAAAATCATTGCCCATGTAAACTCAGCCACGCTTTCATTCACTTCGTCGGAAGGTGCATTGCTAACCTTAATGTTTCTCTGTCCGCAGGCTTCCAGATTAACATTGTCATATCCGACCGTATAATTGGCGATCACCTTTAATTGTTTATTTACATCGTGTTTTAACAAGTCTTCGTCGATCTTATCGTTCAACAGTGTCAGCAATCCGTCATAACCTTTTTCCAGCTCCTTTTCCAACTCTTCCCTTTCTATCGGCTTATTTTTTGCGTACACCGTCACCTCATGTCCGAAATCAAGCAGGGGTTTACTCACTTCATCCCACAATGGCACCCTTCGCGTTACAAAAATCCTCATATCTCCTCCAGTCTAACATCTTTCGACTTTTCTATCCAAACCTCCAATTTCCCCTGGTCCAATAGACCTGCCTGTGGACCGATAAAACCTAAAACCGAAGCGCTGTTGATGGTTCCCCACCTCAATGCCTCCTCTACGGATTTGCCGGCTATATACGCGGCCAGAAATCCTGATCCGAACGCGTCACCCGCCCCTGTTCTTTCTACCACTTCCGCCGGAACTATCGGCATATGCCAGAACTTATTGCCGTCAAATCCGTAAGTTCCTTCTGTTCCATCGGTTACTATTACCACCTTCGGTCCGATGGCCTTCAATCCTTCCAATAAACTCTTAATCTCACTGTCATTTTCCCGGTCCAAAACTTCCTCTGCCTCTTCTTTATTCACAAACAAAACTTCTGCCGCCTCATACACATATCTTAAAGGCTCCAATCCGGCCTTCAACTGCCGGGTACCGGGATTAAATGCAATTCTTGCTCCCTTAAGTTTTGCCCACTCCACCGCCTGTCTGTAGAAATCCTCATACCCCTCGCCCATTGAAGTTATATATACCCATTCGGCCGCCAGTTCCGGATCGTCCGGCCAACAGCACAACGACTGGGAATAATATGACAAAATCGTCCTTTCACCTTGGTAATTAATCACCACCCCGAAACCTTTTTGTCCGGGTTTAATTTCCACATATTTCGTTTCCACTGTCTCTTTTTTTAAAATGTTTATCGCCTCCACATCCGACCAACCATCTCCCACCGCACCGATCAGAGCAGTCTTGAGACCCAATCGGGACAATCCTACCGCATTATTTCCGGCATTTCCCCCTATCGCAAATTCCATTCCTTTAACCGCAATTTTTTCCCCAAACCCGAGCTCGATCATGCATCTTTTTTTATCCACGCTGCATACTTCATTTACCTCGTCCTCAGGCAGCTGCACAAAACAGTCCATTCTGACGGGCCCAAGTGACAATACATCAAACTTCATTTTTAAAATATATCAGATATTTAATCATTGGCTTTTTCTGCCTCCGGACTATACTCACCTTTTGCTGCCAGACTATTCATCTTTGCCCGGTGTCGTAACACTGCCTGAGCCTTATCAATATTTTCGTCTCGTCCATTCCAAGCTAACAGTGTTGGTTCCTCCAACGCCCGTTCGAACGAAAAAGTCAGTTTCCAGGGTGCATGTTTATCATTAATTTTTGCAATCATATTCAGGTTTTCTGTCGCTGCTAAAGCATCCTGCCCGCCTGATAAAAACACTACCCCGGGTACATCCACCGGCACCGTTTTCTGCAGCATCTGAACTGTTTTTTCGGCGATCTCTTCGCTTCCGGCCTGACTTGGACAATTCTTTCCGGAAACCGCCATGTTTGTCTTCAAAATAATTGCCGCCCTGTCAACTTTGTAATCACCCAGTGCCTGAAATAAAATCCGGTGTGCTGTTTCTGTCACCTCAACACATTTATCAATCGTGTGATCTCCGTCCATCAATACTTCCGGTTCCACTACCGGGACCATCCCCTGTTCCTGGCACAAAGCCGCATACCTGGCCAAAATCTGCGAATTGGCACTGATGGCCAGTAAAGTTGGTGTCCCCGAACCAATTACTACCACCGACCGCCACTTGCAAAAAAGTGCCCCCAAACTTTTATATTCGATTAATCTCTCTCTCAATCCGTCCATTCCTTCGGTAATTTTCTCACCCGGAAAGTTCACCAAATCCACCAACCCGCAGTCAACTTTTACTCCCGGAACAATTCCCTGTCGGCTCAGTAATCCCGGCAAAGAAATTCCCTCCGCAGATATCTGCTTCACGGTTTCCTCAAATTCAATCACTCCGGAAACATATTCACCCAACCCCGGCGTAGAAAAAAGCATTTCCCTGTATCTGCGCCTGTTATCCTCCGAATTTTCCACCCCGATCTTTTCAAATCTTTTACCTATCGATGTTACTCCCCAATCTGCCGCCAGTAACCCCTTACCTTCAGCTACCAAACTCTGCGCAACTTTTCTTAACTCTTCCATGAAATAAGTATAGCATCGCTTCTTATTTATCTCCCCTTACTCTTGCCACCACATCATTCCACCCATCAACTCTGAACTGATCAAAACCTGTCTGTTGCCGGTTCCAACCTCTGTTAACCAGCGCAGCTATCAGCAAATGTTTGTAACTATTAACCACATGATCAATTGCCCGGGGATCGTCATCAACATACAATCGGGCCCCCAACATTCCGACCGCAGCCAACTTCACCTCAACTGAAGAAATTATCTCATTATTTCCGTCTTCCAGCATATAAAGTCCCTTGATCATTGGAAAATATGCATTTATCCATTCCCTGGTAATTAACCTGGCATTCGGCCGTCTGGAAGTTGCGGCCCAAATCACCCACCCCATTTCCGTCAATTCAGAAAGTGCCTCTAAAGCCCCCAGCACAGGTTTGGCCCGCGCTAATACTTCCGGATCAAACCATAGTTCTTCAGCGCGTATCCCTTCCTGCCTACTTCCGGTAATCTTTTCTACGGTTTCACTCACCCACGTCCACCGATCTATATCCCGAGGATCCAAATTTAAACCCCACTGCCGATTTACCTCTTCCACTACCGGTTCGCCCGACAAAGACAATACTCCGTCGACGTCAGTCACCCCGTACTTTACTCCCGCCTCCGCAAACACTTTCGGCATTTGCGCCGAAGTTTACCCTTTTCCGCTTTACAGCGCAATAATGACTATTCTTCAAGCAAAAAGTTCAGGGCTAAGATTACTGATACTACCCCGATTGCCATTTGCAGCGAAATTCCAAACTGTGACCATTTAATAATCGGCGCCATTTGTTCTGGCAGCATATGTGCCAAACCGCCGAACAACAGGGCCACCCAACCTGCGGTTACCCACTTTCCCGATCTGCATACACAAATTTCTTTTTTCGCTTCGCTTTTTTCCACCATCCGGATCTCTTCCCTTACTGTTTTATCTTTTTTTGTCTTTACAGCCATTTAAAATATCACCGCCTTTCTTCTCCCTATTTATACATTGCTGTACAATAATATCAAGTCCGTTATGTTAAAAATTGTTTTAATACTCTTTATTGCCGTAACCGCTATTATCCTCTCTCTTACTCTCACTACCTCCACCTCAGTCCGACCAGTCTCTCCCCCTTCTAGGCCTTCCCCGATCACTTCACCCGGAACTTCTCCATCCGGTTCTAACCTATGTAAATCTGCAGGCTGCAGCGGCCAGTTATGTGTCGACATTTCTTCCCCGGACATAAGTACTACCTGCGAGTGGAAAGAAGAATACTCCTGTGTGAAATATTCCAGTTGTGAATTACAACCCGATAACACTTGCGGTTGGACAAAAACTCCCGAGTATATTTCCTGCTTACAGGGACAATAAAATAATCGCCCCTAATCCCATTACGACACCCAAAATCTTATAGCCAGTCATCGTCTCTCCCAGAAAAACTAATCCTAATATTACCGACACCACCGGATACAAAGCTGTCAGCACTGCGCCTGTACCCAATTCCATTTTTGATAACACCAGATAATAAGTCACCGAGGCGGCAGCCCAAGCCAAATTACTCAAAAAGAACCACTTCATCCCTTCTCCGTTAATCCCCAACTTTTCATGAAATAATGTCATCAGAAGCACAATTATTAGGGATGGTAACCACACCAAAGCTGCCATTTTAGCTGCGAACCCACCACCCAAATGATTTACCGCCATCTTGTCCCAGAATGTTGCCACCCCCCATACGACAAATACCACAACTGCATACACTATTCCCAGTTTATCCATACTTCTCCTAACCAAAATTATATCTTATATCCGCTCTTTCCGCTCAATTATTCTCTTTACCGCTTCGACTATGTTTCCGGCTTTAAGTCCAAATTTTTCTGCCAGTTCTTCGGGTTTCCCACTCTCGCCGAAACGATCACTCATTCCCACAAACTCCATTAATGTAGGCTGGTTGGCTGCAGTAATTTCGGCAACTGTTGAGCCCATTCCTCCGGCTTTTTGGTGATCTTCCACCGTTACAATGCCCCCGCAGGTTTTCGCGGTCTCAATAATTAATGCTGCATCCATGGGTTTAATTGAATGATTATTAATTACTCTTACCCCAATTCCCTTTTCCTGTAATTCATTAGCAGCTGCAAGACACTCAGCCAATATCGGTCCGCATCCGATAATTGCCGCCTCCTTGCCGGTGTCCCACACCACATCCGCTTTCCCTATCACATAGTTAGCCTCAGGCAAAGTTAATATCGGACTTATTTCCCGGGTAAACCGAATATATACCGGTCCGGGCACATCAACAGCTGCCTCTGTGGCTTTTTTAGTTTCCCAATAATCAGCCGGCACTTCAACAGTTATATTCGGTAGCACCCGGGTTATTGCTATATCTTCCAATGCCTGATGTGTAGCTCCGTCCGGACCTACTGACAAACCCGCATGTGCTCCGCCTATTTTTACCGGCAGGTTTGAATAGCACACTGCCGTTCGCAGCTGCTCCCAATTCCTCCCTGGAGAAAAAACCGCATATGACGAAATATATGGAATTTTCCCGGCAGCGGCCAATCCGGCGGCAATGCCCATCATGTTTTGTTCCGCCACCCCGCATTCAACAAATCGGTCCGGGAACAACTCCGCAAATTTTTCCACCCGTGTGCTCTCTTTCAGATCTGCCGTCAGCACGACCACCCGCTGGTCCCTTTTCCCCAACTCCACCAATCCGTCTCCCCATCCGTCCCTGGTTGCCTTTGGTTCCATAAATCCATTGTACCAACTAACTGCTAAACTAGCAGTTAATGTCATTTCTATTAGCCCGGCCGTTCCTTTCACTCATCCTGCTATATCTCCTAACTCGCTTACCGAACCTCAACCTCCTCCCGGTTTTTTCAGACGAAGCTCTGTACATGGAATGGGGCTGGCGTGCCATTCACTTCCCCGGCCAACTGTGGCACTCACTCACCGATGCCAAACAACCTTTTTTAATGTGGTTATTTGGTGTTGGTCAAACGCTTTTCGCGGACCCGCTTATCGGCAGTCGCTTAATTTCTGTCCTAGCTGGCGTCCTTTCCTTAACGGCTATCTGGAAAATAGCCATTAAATACTTCAACCTCAAAGTTGCGGTTTTGGCCTGTCTTGTCTATTGTTTTGTTCCCACTTTTTTGTTCTTCGACCGCCAGGCTTTAATGGAATCCGGCCTAACCGCCGCTTCTCTCTGGTCGCTTTATTTTTTTCTTTCTCTGCGTGATCGCCCGAACTTAAAAACTGCTGTTTTTCTGGGCTGCGTTTTGGGGTTAGGATTCTTCATTAAAAATTCCGCCGCTTTATTCCTGCTCGGATTTCTAGCCATTCAGATTATTTCGTCCTTCAAAAAGGGTTTTCCTGTTGTGAAACAAGCAACCCTAACTTTCTATGTTTTAATCACTTTCTTACTTATTAATCTGCCGCTTTTTTTTCAACCACTGTATTGGTCAACTCTTAATACCAATTCGCGTTGGACATTCACATTTACAGAACTGCTGGGCTTTCCTTTTCAACAATGGTTTACCAATCTTTTAGGCAATCTCGAACTAATTTTTGTCCATTTCACCCCCGCTCTATTTATTCTTTGTCTCATCGGTCTGGTCAGTTTATTTAAATCCCAAAAACCCGGATACCGCACTCTTCTCCTTTGGTTTCTACTCCCTCTTGTCCCATATCTTCTCACTCAAAAATTCATGAACTTCATGATCTGGCGATATCAAACCCCTCTATTGGCCGTTGCCCCACTCATAATCGGTTACGCTCTATCCAAATTTAAACCTCTTATTATTGGGGTTTTCCTCTTTCTCCCCTTTGTCTTTTCTTTAATATTGGTGGCAGACCCGATTGCCTTTTTCAATCTCCAGTCGAAACTAACCCGCTACTCATATATTGAAGGTTATGTAACCGGATCCGACACTGGTTACGAAGTAAACGCCATCGTCAGTTACTTAAAAAATCTCTCAAAATCTCAGCCTATTTTTGTCGGTCTGGCTGTGCACACTTTTAACCCCGAATCCGGCATATGGGCATATTTTCGAAAAGACCCGGCTGTAACAGTCACTTACTTTGATAGTGGTCTTATGGATCCTGAAATTATGCGCCAGGTCGCTTGTCTGGCTGCAGTTCGCCCCGTCTATTTTGTCGCTAAATTAAATGACACTGCCGGATTGGATAAATACCTTGAACTGGTTACCGTTATTACCAATTCCCAAAACTCTGACTACGCCACAATTTATACGCTTAAAAAAGATTGCACCGGACCGACTGTCGTACTTGATCTGGAAACCCCCATCACCCACTGATCTTTTTATTCCGCTGAAATTTTCCCCCACAGACTTCGCAGCTGCTTTAATGCCTCCTGACCTTCCATGGGTTTAGGTGGTTTTCCGTGCCACTCAAAATCTCCTTCCATAAAATCAACTCCCTTCCCCGGAATTGTATGTGCTACCACGATAGTCGGCTTTTTTAAAACCGTCTTCGCCTTTTCCAGGGCCTTATAAATTTCAGCCACATTATGTCCGTCAACTTCGATCACTTCAAAATTAAATGCCTTGAGCTTCGCTGTGAATGGTTCCAATGGCATCACATCTTCCGTATAACCGTCTATCTGAATCAGATTTCGGTCCACGATCGCTGTCAGATTATGCAGCTGATATTTACCGGCACACATCAGCGCCTCCCAGGTTTGTCCTTCCTGAAATTCTCCGTCCGACATCAAACAATAAGCTCTGTTATTTACCTTGTTCATTCTGAATGCCATTGCACATCCAATGGCTTGGGACAATCCTTGACCTAATGGCCCAGAAGAATTTTCCACCCCGGGAAGTTCTCTGTAATGCGGATGACCCTGCAATCGAGATCCGAATTTGCGCAAACTCGTCAGTTCTTCATGAGAAAACGCCCCTGTATGGGCCAATGTTGCATACCACACCGGACAAATGTGCCCGTTTGATAACACCACCCGATCGCGATCCTTTTTCCACGGATCAGCTGGATCCCAATTTATCGTTCCTGAAAAATACAATGTTGCAAATACATCAGCCATTCCCAACGGCCCGGCAGAGTGTCCGCTCCCGGCCGAAAGCAACATTTTAATAATGTCCTTTCGTATTTCCACCGCCTTCAGCTCAATCAGTTTTATTTTCTCTTCCGTCAACATAACTTTATTGTAACGCATCACAAAAAGGCTAAAGCCTGTATCCTACCTACAACTCAAACGCTTTTTCCGCCGGATTAAAGTTGTGTCTGTCATGCTCGAGCATCAACTCAAATAGTTCCAGCGACTTCACCACTTCATCCGGAGTATCAACCACCCGATAGACCTGAAACTCTTCTGGCCGCATCCTCATATTGGAAATAAATGCCGCCATAATATTTTCCCAAAATTTGCCGTATAAAATCAGCGGTTTATGGTGTCCGAAATATAATCTCGCCAATCCCCACGCCATCCCGAACTCGGAAATTGTCCCCGTCCCTCCACGAAATATCACATATGCCTGTCCTACCTCCAACAGTTTCAAGGTCCTCGCCAGGTAATTCTCCGTCGTAATCTCTTCGTCAATTTGATTATTCCTATCCCGGCCTTCAAAATTCGCTACGTCTTTAGGATAAAAAGTCACACCGATCACCCGACCATTCTCGGTTTTTGCCCCCTCCGTTGTCGCCCGCATTACGCCCGGTCCTCCGCCGTTTGCCACAACATACCCGGCCTTAGCTAGAGCCTTTCCCACCTCAAACGCCTCCTTATATAGTGGATCACCCTTCACGGCATCGGCAAATCCCAAACAAGTTACCGTTGAAATCAATTTAGTTTTATTTTTCTCATCCATACCTGACTTTCATCATACCAATTAATCTTACTTCCAGTCCAACACTCTTTTTATTCCCACAGTCACTTCATCCGCACCTGCCTCGGCTAATATCGGCACATGTTCCTGCAACACTCCGCCGTCAACGCAGATTTTGTAATTGAAATTATTATATTTCCGCCACTTATAAATCTGCACAATTTTCGGAATTACTTGTTCATCAAATTTCTGGCCTGAGAAACCCGGTTCCACCGCCATCAATACCACTACTTCCATATCCGGAAGATACGGAAAAAGTAACTCTGGTGGCGAATGTATATCCAGTGCTAGTCCATTAAAATCCCCGGGCTCAGAAATGCTTTCGGCTTGTACCGCAATTCTGTCAAACCCCACCTTTTCTGCTGTTCTTTGCCATTCATAAACATTATTTTGTGTCACCATCAGATGCGCATCAAACATCAATGGCAAAAAGGGTGTCAGATCAACTTCTGCCGGTGAAATGGTCTTGTTATTTGCGTATTCGCCGTCAATAAAATCAATTTGTACCCGTTCGAACCTCTTACTGTCTCTCACTTTTTTCAGCAAATCGTAAACTTCGTACTTATCAACGCTTAGTATTGCCGGAATTATTTGCA
>CAYTYO010000005.1:0-19610 GCA_964441445.1 uncultured Gammaproteobacteria bacterium
ATCGCGGAGAAGTTCGGGGTATCCAGGGACACAATCAGATGGGAAAACAATCTGGCCTCGGTGAATGCAATCAAGCCCGGACAAACGTTGAAAATTTTGCCGGTCACCGGTGTCCGGCATAAAGTGGTGCGGGGAGAAACTATTTATTCGATTGCAAAAAAATACAGTGCTAATCCGCAGGCGATTGTCGATTTTCCTTTCAATACTTTTTCGGACAACGAGACATTCGCTTTAGCTGTCGGCCAGGATTTGATTGTGCCCGACGGGGAGAAGCCGAATGAGGTGTTGTGGTCACCGTCTCGATATGTGGCGGCAACTACACCGAACGCCGGAGCGGTGTCAGCGACCGGTAGCTTTGCCTGGCCGATCGGCGGACGGATTACACAGCGGTTTGCCTGGTACCACCGGGGAACCGATATTGCTACAGCCCTGGGGACCCCAGTATTGGCGGCGGATGCCGGGACTGTGGTGACGGCTGGGTGGCCGGATAATTCCGGTTACGGAAACCGAGTTATCATAAACCACGGTAACGGCTATACGACCCTGTACGCGCATTTGTCGAAGATAAGCGTTACTGCCGGGCAGACGGTAAAGCGGGGAGATGTAATTGGCTTAGAAGGGTCGACCGGCCGGTCGACCGGACCGCATTTGCATTTTGAAATTAAGAAAAACGGAGTGTATGTGGATCCGCTCGGGTACCTAAAATAGCCGAAAAAAGCTGGGTATTGACCTATAGTAAATATTACATTATAATTGGGGTGTGGCATATGAAAAGTGGGGCCAGCCTGGGGATCTGAGAAGAAAGGCAAGGTATGATAGTGGTGGGAAAGATATTGGAGATCAGGGTTTTTCGCCTTTGGAATTGAATTTAGTTCGGGCGATGAAGGAATTGGCAAACCAGATGCCGGAAATGACACCTGCACAGCGGAAGATAACAATGGTTATTATTGGAATGATGGTGGTCAGTTTAGTGTCTGGTTGTGTAAGTCCAGGTGGTGCTGGTCCAGTTACATCAATCGACCAGGGTGATCATCAGCCTGTAGCCTCCGCTACGGCAATTGGGGCTGTACCGAACGTGGAACCAGTTTATGTTGACACGCCGGATACGAATATTCCGGCTGTTGATGCCCCGTCAGCTGCAGCGACAACTCAGGTTGTGGCTTCTGCTGAAGCTACCCCAAAACCTCCCACACCGGCTGTGACTAAAACCCCCGAAATTAGGATAGACGCGGGGGGGGTAATGACTCCCGAAGAGGTGGCAATGTTTGAACAACTGGATAAGAGTTTTCTGGCTCAATGTGAGTATTGGGGTAACGCCCCTATCCCTGCCGTAAATCTGGAGACATGTAGAAATGGAAGCCTAATTGCACACATTATGATTGATAAGGAAGGCGGAGATATGGGTGTAGCTTATCAGGCACCGGGAGAAAAAGAATTGTATGCCCTTCCCTGGGGTCCAAACGGGCCAATTCAAATTCCTGCAACTGGCTATGTTGACGGTTTACCTAAGAAGGGAGCCGGACCGTTGCGATTAACAGCGGAAGGATTTACTGCGGACGGGGTACATTACAGACTGGGGTGGAAAAACCACAGGTGGGTAAGGGCGGACGATACGGGCAAGATAATAGAGCAGATTAATGATCAGGGTGTGTGGGAAGCTGTTCGTTTGCAAGTAGAATTGGGAATGGATTTTATGAATCCTGTCTTCGTGGATTGGCAAGATTGGCAAACTGCTGAGTTTTCTTCACCGGGAGATGGGTTTGGTCCTGATGTAGTTTGGGACATGGCGTGGGGTTGGGATAATCCTGTGAATGGAACATATACCTTTTCTTTCGGTGAGGAATTTGGAGGACCAAATCCGTTATACAGGGATGTAAATAAAAGACCAATTAAGATGGCAGGGTTTTTTAAGACTGTGACGCCTGAAGGTAACACGATTTTTATGGTGAGGGAGCTTGTCAAGAATACTAATGGCAGTGTGACTGAGTGGTTCTTTGCTATGGATCTTTCGAATGATTCTGAGAGGGTTCTATCGGTCTTAGCAGATACGTATACGGACCAAGACACCCTTCTGTTACCTCAGGCGTTACTGACTGAGGACGCATTGCAAAGATGCAAACAAAAACCAGCTTTTGGTGAAGAGATCTGTGAATTCGCAGACACAAACCCTAGGGACAAAATGGAAGTATTGGTGGAAACGGGCAATTGGCCGGATGACGGGAAAAGACATGTATATATTCCGAGTGGTGGAAGGTGGATCTGGTGAAAGTTGAATTGAAAGTTTTGTCTCAGTACGCCATACTTAGGTAATGAAGAATAGGCGTTTCCGGATGGGACTTTTGGGAGTGGCCATATACTGGATGGCCACGGCTGCATATTTATTGGGAGCGGGGCAGTTTTTTTATACGCTTGCAGGTGGTAAGACAATTTCGATAAATCTGGCTGTGGAAGACGCTAAGAATTATTATGATAAAAATCGGACAAAACAGAACGAGATTAAAAGTTTGAATGACTTTAAATTTCTGAAATTTAATAATAGGGAGATAGGTATTTCGGAATTAATATGGGATACAAGAAGGGGTATTTGGAAACTTGACCCCCGTAGTGAAGGGTTGGCGTGGTATTTCGGAAGTTCATCGAACAGTTATTTTGGTAACAGAATTTTGTTGGTTGATTTGTCCAGAATAGGCATGAATGGAGTATTGAGATTGGGAACAGAAATAGAATTTTTAACTTCTGACCGATCAGCTTCGTCTGCATCTAGAATGAGGGTTATCAGACAGAGCTTTGTGAATTATGAGGGATATTATCAACTGGGTCCAAAGATTAAACCCGAGGAATACCTGATTGTGAACGTGGTTGAAGGGCAGCAAACCGGGAGCGGAAATTATGAGGTTTATTATCTGGAGAAAAAATGAAGAAAATACTTTTAATATCAGTGTATTGTTTAACGGCAGTGTCGGCGTTAGGTTTTGTGGTTTTGGGCGGTTGGAAGCCGGGTGAGTTAATAGTGAGATCAGTTCGCGGTGGAGAAGACGGAAAATATCTATGGCGGTCTTTTTTACAGCAGGGGACAGTTAAGGACGGGTTTCAAACATTCAACGGATTTTGGATAACGAGGGAATCAGAACAAATTTGGGTGTGGACCGCAAGCGGTATTGGTAGCTACAGACTAGCTTCGCAAACTAGATATTTTTATACTGAGGTTTGTTCCGAAGAGGCGACAAAACAGCGAATTTTATATGGTGCTCGCGGAGCAAACGGGAAGTATGTTTCTTTGATAGACTTTGGGAAGCTTCTTAAGCCTGGAGAAGTGGTGAGCTTGAAAATCAGACAAAAAGACGGCATAGTTGAGTCGATCAGTTATACAGATGCTAATTATTACTCTGTGACGAGCGGTTATCCACCCGATAAAGTATGCAAATAAAAAAAATCGTTTGGCTATTATTATTCGGGCTGTTTTTTGTTTTAACTACTGTAAAAGTTCATGCTTATTGGCCATATTGTTGCAGCGATGGCGATTGTGGTAATACAAGTTATGAGTGTGCTGGAGGATCGGCACCAACCTGCGATGCTGATAGGGTTATTGATGCGGGTACTTGTAGTAAAATAGATGTAGGTTGTCCGCAATGGGGAGCTTGTTATATTGTTCAGCCGTCTGGTGATTGTGTTAAGGATTGTGCGGTGACTTGCGGAGGGGGGAATTGTTGGGACTATTGTTCAAGTGGAGCCTGTTGTGATTGCGGTGACTGGAACGCCGGTTCGTGCGGATATCAGGCTGGTGGGTGCGGATGGGGACATAGAGAAAATACCAGAAGCTGCGATCCAGGAGGCTGTGACGAGGAAAGCGAATGTGTGTACGATAGCGCGTGTGTTTGGCCAGTACAGCTGCGTGGTCAAAAAGTGGTTGAGCCTGGAGCGCAAACACCAAATCCGCCCGCGGGATTTGCGGTCTCTTTAACCGGAGGCGGATTTACGGCATCTAATCCCACCGGAAATCCGTATTCGTTTAACTGGAATTCCAGTTCAGGAGCAACCAGAACTGCTTCAGTTCCAACCATGGCGGGATACGATACCGGTTATTCTGTCTGTTATCAGGAGAATGATTGTCACAGCGGTCCCAGAACCAGAAATGGAAGCAGTGTTGTGGTAGGCGATAATTCGATCAGATCAGCTTGTGGTACTGGTTCTACGTGTTACGGTGACCTGTGGTGGCATTACTGTCCGATATTAAATAACGCTCCTGCGAATGTGCAAATTACCGGCCAATCGCCGGAAGGAAATGTGTGTTATTCGAGTAATGTAACCGCAACTTGGGGTGCGGTGCCGGGAGCGTATCACTATCAAATAATTATCAACGACCTGACTAATAACGGGAGTAGGGTGAGGTGGGCAACGGGCTCGGCCAGTTTAGAATTTTCAGTTACCGTTGACCACAGGTATCAGGTGTCTGTCAGAGCACAAAATATGTGCAGAGGTGCTTTTACACCGGCCGGGGTGAATATTTTTCAAATGGTGGAAGCTCCAAGTCCCAGACCAGACAATATTACCGTTCGGGACATGATTAATAGTGTGGCGATAAGTTGGCGGGATAGGACAAATGACGAAACCGACTTTTTAATTACCCGCAGCGGAAGTCCGCCTCCGGGTAGTTTTCCCGATGTGCCCCCGAACGGAGTACAACGGATGGTGGTATCTACTACCGGACCGACGACGGGGACAATGTATAACGATGCTTATCTAGACGCCCCTCCGGACTTGGAGCTGGGCGGGAGCTACCAGTATTGTATATTTGCGCATAATTCAACCTACCCGGCTGCATGCAGCATGTCTAACTCTAGCTCGTGTCCAATTGTGCAGGTGCAGGATTATTCTCATGCCTGGTTTCAGGTTCAAGGAGGGGATGTAGCTGCAGGAAGCGGGGAATTCTCAATGTATTTACCACCCGATAATCCGCCAGATGGTTTTGCTGTTCCGCCTGACCCAAGGTTAATATTACGAGGCGAGCCGGTTACCAGCCCCACGCCTTTAGGGTTGCCAGGTATGGCTTTCGGTTCGGGGTGGGGAGTTGGGAATGTGGGTAGCTCTGACCCGGACAGAATAAGCATAAGAAATTGGCGGGCGGACATTTCTCCGGGGTGGGGACCTATTACGCACGGAGGCGGATCCGGAATGCTCGATAAACTGGAAAATAAGTTTCCAAGCATCCGGATGCGGGTAGTGTCGCAAGCAACAAGTATCCCGGTAGCGGCTGCTACGGTGAATCAGGCTCAGCTGACCGGAATTATTGATGCAGCTGTGGCTGGAAACAAGGTAGACGGAGTGACCGTACTGGAGCGGGAGGGCGATATTACGTTTGATAACGGAGGCGCAACCACAGCTTTAGATTTAGGCAGCCGGCAGGCAATACTGTTTGTCGACGGTAATGTGATGATTAATTCCCCGATAACATTAACTAACACCGGAGTGTGGTCAGTGATTGCTTCCGGAAATATTACTGTCGCTGACGGGATAGGATATGCCCGGTCAGACGTGTTCCCATATCAGGAGAATCTAGCTGACCCAACCACGCCGGCCAATTTAACCGGGGTATATTACGCCGGACTAGTGTTTTCGACCGGGGCCGGTGAGCTGCAGTTGAAGATTGACGGCAGTATTATCGGGATGGGGGGAGTGACGTTAGGCAGAACATCATTAGGGGCATATCCGGCGGAGTTCGTGCACTTTAATCCGAGGATTACGAAAATTCTGCGGGATGTGGGATTGAGGCGGATAGTGAGACAAGAGTTGTTGGAACCGTAAACTGTTTGGTAGAATATGGTGTCTTTTGGGCCCGTCGTTCACCGGTAGGATGAGTCTATGGCATAGACTAGAAAGGGGTTCGATTCCCCTCGGGTCCACAAATAAAGCTAAGGAGATATGGGTGCGGGCAAAGAAGCAAAGAAGCGGATAGGGTAAAATTAGCGCTGGTATGGCCGTCTCTTTACAGGTTACTAATTTAGCTAAGGGGTTTTCAGCTCCGCTTTTTGCGGGGGTGGATTTACGGGCTGCAGCACCTTCAAAGATAGGGCTGATTGGGGATAACGGATCGGGAAAATCCACACTATTGAAAATTATGGCAGGTCTGGAGGTACCGGATGCCGGAACAGTTGAATGGTCGGGGGGAGCAAAGGTGGGTTATCTGGAACAGGAAATAATCAGCGAAGGGTATGAGATTTCAGGAGGAGAAAAAAAGATCTTAAAGTTAACTGAGCTGTTTTATTCTGACTTAAATGTGCTGCTTCTGGATGAACCGGATAACCATTTGGATCTGGATCACAAAAACTGGTTTGAGGGACTGGTGAAGGACTTTAACGGACTTGTGGTGGTAATCAGTCACGACCGGCATTTTCTTGAGACCGGGGTGGAGCGGATTTGGTACTTAGATGAGTTGAGTGTGCGGGATTATCCTTTTAGCTATGGCCAGTTTAAAGAGGTTTTTGAGGGGGAAATGGCGGCACGACAAAAGCGGTGGGAGTTGCAGGAAAAGGAACGGATAAGACTGGCGGAGCTGGTTAAACAGATGAGGGTGAGAGCCGCGGCCAATGATCAGCTGACCGGAACGTATCACAATGCCGTGCACCGATATGAGAAATGGGTAGCTGAGATGGAAGAAAAACCACCTGTGCGCCGGAAGCTGGGGTTGGAGATGAAGTTAGGGGAACGGCACCGGAAAAAGACGGCACTGCATCTTAAAGATGTCGAAAAAAGTTACGCTGATAACTCGGTTTTGAAAGGCGTAAATTTACATGTGTTTTGCGGTGAAAAGATCGCAATATCGGCGCCAAACGGTTCGGGCAAATCAACGCTGTTAAATATTATCGGCGGAAAAACCCTGCCGGATGGCGGAATATGCCGGATCGGGGACGGACTGAAGCTCGGGTATTATACTCAGGAGCACCTCGACACATTGGATGAGGGAGCAACCCTGATTGAGGAACTGCAGAAAAGCCGGGCGTTTCCGTGGTTTGAGGCTGTCGCGTATTTGAAGAAGTTCATGTTTAGGCAAGAGATGGGAAAGAGAAAAGTCCGCTATTTAAGTGGAGGCCAAAAGTCGAGACTGCAACTGGCTAAGTTTCTGGCACTTAACCCGGACATACTCCTTCTGGATGAACCGACGAACCATCTGGATCTGCGGACTGTTGTGGCTTTGGAAAACTTTCTGCAAACGTATGCAGGAACATTGATTTTAGTATCGCATGATAGGGAGTTTGAAAACGCCACCTGCAATATTAAGTACCTTTTGACAGAGGGGAAATTGGTTAGGAAGCTCGGAGGAGTGGACGCGATCGGGTAAAATCAATAAGTCAGATAAACGAAAAGTAAATGAGAAAGAAACTTAAAGTGGGAATTATTTTCGGAGGGAAGTCGGCTGAGCATGAGGTGTCACTGCAGTCGGCAATGAACGTGATTGAAGCTATAGATAAGGAGAAGTATGAACCGGTGCTGATCGGGGTGGATAAACAAGGTAAATGGCTGTTAAGCGACAGGTCGGAATTTTTACTTAACAGCGGTAACCCGAAACTTATTAAGCTGAACAGTAAGGCGAGCCAAAGGATAGTTTTGGCGCCCCAGAGTGGGGGGAGGATAGCAAATTTGGATACCAGTGATGGGGCCTCAACAGCTATTGATGTAGCTTTTCCACTAGTGCATGGTCCGTATGGTGAGGACGGAACTATGCAGGGGCTTTTAAAATTGGCCAATATTCCTTTTGTGGGAGCCGGAGTGGTGGGGTCAGCAGTAGGAATGGACAAGGATGTAATGAAGCGGCTTTTGCGGGATGCCGGAGTGGCGATTGCTAAGTTTCGGGTGGTGCGGGAGACGGATATACTGTCTTATGCCGAAGTCACGGCTGAATTGGGTGAGCCGTTTTTCGTAAAGCCCGCAAATTTGGGATCATCGGTCGGGGTGAGCAAAGTTGAGGATGAGAAGGATTACAAGAAAGCGGTTGCGGAAGCGTTCCGGTATGACCGGAAGATTGTAATTGAGGAACGGATTGAGGGGCGGGAAATCGAATGCTCGGTTTTGGGAAATTACGACCCGATAGCTTCCGTGCCGGGTGAGGTAATTTCAAGTCATGATTTCTATTCATATGAAGCTAAATATATTGATGAACACGGGGCGGTGCTGAAGATACCGGCCGAGTTACCCAAAGAGACGATAAAAAAGATCCAGGATGTGGCGATAAAAACATTCCATATTCTCGAGTGTGCCGGGATGGCGCGGGTAGATTTTTTTCTCAAAAAGAACAATGAGGTGATTGTTAATGAGATAAACACTATTCCGGGGTTTACTTCAATCAGCATGTATCCGAAGCTATGGGAGGCTAGCGGAATAGCGTATACGGAGTTGATAAGCCGGTTGATTGAACTGGCAGTGGAGCGGTTTGAAAAAGAGCAAAAGCTGAAAACTTCGTATGACGGGACCGGGGAATGATAAAAAGTTTAAATAAACGGTTTTACTAAAGGCCTGTGATATTATGAGGGTACATGACAGTTTATTTTGCCTGTTCGTCTGGCCAACTCTTGGCTAATGGTGCTACTTACAAGCTCATAGTTAAGACGATTATCGATTTGGGGCACACTATACCGGAGAATTGGGTTATGAAGGTAGAGAGTGGGGAGGTCATAAAAGATGAGGAAATAAAAAAGGATGAGTTGTATCAAGAGGGGATAGAGGCAGTAAAAATGGCGGATTTGCTAGTGGCAGAAATTTCTATTCAGAGTGTGGGGGTGGGCTATCAGATTGCGACGGCGATGCAGGCTAAAATTCCGGTGTTGTGTTTGTTATCAGAAGAGTTTGGATTAGGTGAACCTTCGCAGATAATCCAGGCCAGTAATTCGCCGCTTATAACGATACGACATTATAAGAAAGCGAATATCAGAACCGTTCTGGAGAAATATTTTAGAGAGTTTCGCAAAAAAAGCTTGATGAAGTTTAACTTCATCATTACGCCGGAGATTGAAAATTATCTGAATTGGAAATCTCGAAACGGCAAGTTGTCAAAATCAGAGATTTTAAGATCTTTGATAAAAGAAAAAATAATCATTCCGGATAAGGAATATTATGAAAGAAAAGGCTCTGAAATATAGAAATTAGACAAAGATCCTAAACACCGTTTTTTTTGACTAAATAGCTTCTTCGGGGTACAATAATGGGTATATTGGGCGCCATGTGGCGCATATATTAACCTATGTATAGCTTAATTGAACCGTTTGGATACCATGTCTCGGCCGACTCCATTGGAGAAGTCTGGCTAGGTTTGGTGGCCGCAATTGCGGAAAAGGGGGAGATTGCCTTTGATGAAGGGCGAGAAAGGTTGTGCCTGCAGAACGTGAGGGTACGGATAAACAATCCAGCTTTACCTGACCCGATTCTGGACAAATTTGCCGATCCGAAAAAGATTTCAGATATCGTGCACCTGACTTTTCAGGGGGAAGTTATGTATGATTGTGATATCAAGCCCAGCTTCAGCCCGGGGGCTAAAAGCTATTACGCCCGGATTAAGGAGGGGCAAATGGATACTTACATTGTGGAAAGACTGGCAGAAATTCCCGAAAGTAAAAAGGCAGTTATAAGTTTCATACAGTGGGATGATTACAAGGCAGTATTGGCAAATCCACGAGATGATTATCTGCCGTGTATCGTGTCTATTCAGTTTCGGCTGATTGAGCATGAAGGTGGGTACAATATGACTGTTAATTTTAACGCTCGATCCATTGATGCGTATCAAAAAAGCAACGGTAATATGGTGGCTATTTACTTATTGGCGACAAAAATCCGGGATCAGTTATCGTTGAGGCTGAAGAAACCAGTGACGGTGGCATCAATCGATGGATTTATTACAGATGCGCACATTTATAAAGAATGCTATGACGATGCGCGACAGACACTTGCTGCTTCCAAAGAATCTAACTAACTATGGATAACTACGAAGTGTATACAAAGTTTTTGCAGGATAAGCGCGGTTGGGTGACACGCTGGCCGGAAAAAGCGGTAATGATTTATTCGGGTGGGATGGATTCGACAATTACGCAGGCCAGAATGCTGGAAGAAAGAGAAATTGAGCTTTTTCCGGTATTTATTGATAGGGGACAACACAATGTTAAATTTGAGGAGAAATCAGCTGATTTCTTTGCGGGTTATTTTGCGGAAAAATATGGTGATCGATATCATGGGCTGGTAAAAATAAAAATAAATGTTCCTGCGGCAGAAATTAAAAATGACCTGAAAAAGTATGCGGAAACACATGGGTATCCACTCAGGAACACTATTCTGCAAATGGTTGGTGTGCAGTATGGGGTTAGTTTGTTAAATTCGGGTCACGAAGTGAAGTCGGTTCTTTGTGCCCAAGTTAACGATGATCCTTTTCCACACTCTACTTTGAGTTCACTGCGGATAAATACCATAAACGTCTGCGATAGCATGAATGAATGGGACTGGCAAATTACTTCTCCTAATATCGACCCGTATTTAGAGAAAGAACTTATTGGCAAGATAGAAATGATTAAGTGGGCAGCGCAACATGGTTTACCAATTGAAAAAACCCGATCGTGTTATTCTGCAGTAGAAAAAGCATGTGGGGAATGCCTGACATGCAGGAGACGAAAACTGGCATTTGCCACTGCCGGAGTGATTGATAAGACCGATTATGTCAAGTCATAGGTGTGATAAAATTGCGTCGTGCAGAAGAAAGTATTTTTTGTGACCGGAAACCAGAATAAGGTAAAAATTGCCCAAAGCGCTTTGGGGAACTTAGGCATAGAAGTGGAACAGTTGGCTATGGATACTCCGGAAATACAATCCGCTGATGCGGAGGAAGTAGCTAAATACTCGGTGAGATATGCAGCTGAGAAGGCCGGTAAAGCCGTAGTGAAAGCTGATTTCGGCATGTGTATACCGGCCTTGAAAGGATTTCCTGGTCCATTTGTAAAATTTATCAATAAATGGCTAACTTCGGATCAGTTTGCCGGTTTATATAAGGATCAGGCTGACCGAAAGGCTTATTTTATTGATGCTCTGGCATACTGCAAACCAGGAGATGAGCCGGTATGTTTTACAACTAAGACTTACGGAGTTTTGGTAGACGCAGCTAGGGGGAATAACGGAAATATGGTAGACGGTTTATTTATTCCAGACGGGATGGAAAAGACGATTGCCGAGCTTGATGAGCAGGAAACGATAAAATTATGGAGTAATGATCGGTATCCAAGACTGGCAGAATTCTTGGTGACTCAGTAATTTTAAACGGACATTCCCCGAATACGTTCTTTTCCGGAGCCAGATAAATATGCCTCTATGGAAGCGCGGCCATAGTGTTCAGGAAAAATACCCGATAATTGTACACAGGAGTCAACTAAATTTTCCGATTTGATAATTTTAAGTGGTAGGCCAGTAGCTTCGGATTGGCGGTGAGCTTCACTTGCTTCGATTTCCAGCTCTTCCCTGATATGGCGAAGCTCTAGGTTTCGATCTGGTCGGTTAGTGTCGCAAAGCCGCCGGCCGAGTATTGTTTCTGGGCTGGCAGTAAGGAGGACCAGTGCGTACATTTGGGTACGGTCTTCAGCCACGCAGGGACACTGAACTACTTGTTCATTTTCAATTAAAGTAAAGTGAGCATCGCGTAACCTGAGGATGTTAGGAGTGCGCCGATCTATTTCGTACATATAACGATACATTTCTGGTCGGAGAGAAGCACGTATATCTTCTGGAAGTGCACGAAGTTCATCGTAGGTGGATACGCCGGCCAGTTGTAATAATATGTCTCCGCCCTTTACTGCCTGGATAGGTAAACGCAGGTCTTTCGCGATATTAGCAAGTGCAGATACGAGGGTAGTTTTACCGGAACCACAAACACCGCCAATTCTTATAAACATATTATTATGAGTTGGATGGGTAGTTAATAGGATCCTTAAGGTTAGCTTGGTCAAAAGCTTTGATCCGACAGCGGCATTCGCCACAAGTCCCATCGGGATCGGCCCCGCCTTCGATACAAGTCCTGGTTTTTTCTAGAGGTATTGCGGCTTGTGCGGCATATAGTATTAGGTCCTTTTTGAAAAATGGTCTGTTGGGGAAGCCGGTATCAATTAGGGGCGATGTGATATTCCAATTCCAGTTTCCCAAGTCAATACATGTGGCTATCGTAGCGGCCCTTAAGGCGGTAAGGGAAGAATGAGGAAAAGTGTCGTCGCCTACAGTGGCGGTGAGAATAGTAGTCAGGTCGGGGGCGACTTCCGCTCTTAAACTCTGGCCATATTGGACACCTAGGGATTGGAGAACAACATTGCGCATGGGGTGACCTTTTTTACGATCTACCTCTCTTGGATTGTATTGTTTGAAATCAAGCGGAGGAACTTCTGTGGTAACTACTTTTAAAGGCATCATCCGGTTGGGATAGCGATCCTGATAGAAATTAACAAAATATTCGGCAGCTTCTTCTTCATAAACTGTGGCTTTGGCACTGCGGCGAATAAAAAGAGGGAACAACCGTTCGATTTTCCACTCCTGCATTAACATGTCAATGCTGACTGTAGAGTCTAAACCGCCTGAGTAAATTAAAACGACGTCTTCTGCTATTGGGGCCCGGGTTATCCAACCGCGACGAGCGAGCAATAGAGCCTCTAGCGAGGCCAGAACATCCGGGCTTTCATCCCGATTGGTGGGTATTTCGAGTGGGAATTTAGGGCTTATCTCGGGGGTCATAGGTTTGTTGCGCCATCTTGCGCCTATACCTGACTATATTAATACTAATTGACGGCTAAGTCAATATTATAGGTCGTTGAAGTTACTTTTAATCTGAAGGTAAAAATCCCGATCCTGAGGGTGAGTTAGTTGATTGACTACAGTTTCCTGGGTGAGCCATTTGGCATTTGTGATATCAGGATCTTGAGGTTGGAGAGAGGCTTCGGAGGTTTTGAATAAAAATAAAGTTATACTTTTAAAGCTGTTTGGCTCTTCGCTGAGATCAAGTTTTAATTTGGAACGGGTATAGGTTCCAAGTTCCTTTATAAAAGTCAAATCAATCAATCCCGTTTCTTCATGAATTTCCCGAAGAGCGGTTTGGAGTGGGTTTTCGCCTGTTTCCAAGCGGCCTTTAGGAAAGGTCCAAAAAACTCCGTCAGATTCGACCAAAGCTATCAGCCCGGCAGAGTTTACAATAATACCACCGGCGCTGTGGGTGCCGTTTGAGGTTGGTGTAGACATATAAGTATGAAGGCTGAATAGTTAATAAAATGCAAAGTGGACCATGGGGGAATCGCACCCCCGTATCCGCAATGCGAATGCGGCGCACTACTACTATGCTAATGGCCCGACGTGAGAGTAATTTTAGCAGAGAACGGAGAATTAAGGTGTAAGGGTGGATGAAGCTGCCGGAGTGGTTGTGGTTCGGGGAGCAGTTGAGGGAGTAGGAACTACAGGGGTGGTCGAGGGGACGACTGGACCGGCATCAGAGGGGAGTTTAATCGGAGGGTTAACAATGGGAGATGGGATGGGTTTCGCTGTTTCAAGCTCAGTTTTTTCAGGTTGAGCGGGGACAATGGATGGAGTACCGGCTAATGTGGCTAACTCTTCCATCTCACCCTTGGCTTTAAGATAGTCAGGTGAAGTTTTGTCGACGATATTGAGGACCTGTTGCATGGCGGCATAAGCATTTTTGTAGTCTTTTTTCTGTCTGTAGGCGGCAGAAATGTTGTAGTAAGCATTGGGGTAATCGGGTTTGCGGTCGGCTGCCAGGCCGAAGAGACGCAGGGCTTCATCGTAGTTTTGGCGGGCGTAATAAATGCCGCCCAAAGAGACGTAGAGTTCAGGGTTGACCGGATCAAGGTTGATGGCCTGTTGGTAGGAAGCAACTGCCCATTGATCGGCGCCTTCGGCAAAGTTAACCAGGTTTTGATACACATTGGCGAGCATGATCAGGTTTGTGGCTTTGATGGGGTTTAAGGAAACAGCATTTTTGGCTTCCTGAATGGATTGTTGGATGAGTTTGGTAACGGTATCCCGGTCTTCTGCAGTCAGATTTTCCTTGGACGCGGCAGCATTTGCTAATAACAGATAGGTTTGGGAGGCGGCTGTGCGGTAACCGTCGCGGTAGGGATTTAGGCGGATGGCCGTATTGATGCGGTCAAACGCCGTGCGGCCGTCGTTTTTACCTACAGCGGTGAGGGCTTGTTGGAAGGCAACTTCAGCAGAATAAGCTTTGGCCAGAGTGGGAATATAGATGACGAATAAGACAAGAACCAGGGCAAAAGATACGAGAGGCAAGATGGGGGTGCGGATGCCGGTGTCGGAGGCGGCAATGATATCAATGTTGGCTTCGTGAACCAGGGGGGAACCCATGAGTTTAAAGGATGCGACAACCAGGATAAGGAGGGTAAACAAGAGGAACAAACTGACGATACCAGGCGGGACGAAAAAGAAAGAAACTAATAGTAAAACTGAGGTGAGTGACGCCGCCAGAGCGGTGGTGTGGGAAGTGGCATCTGAGGACGAACGAAATGCGTGCAGGGTCAGAGTTGCTGTTTTATAAAGCAGGAAGGCAAAGGCAGCCAGGCCAAGAAGTCCGATGGTGGTCAAAAGCTGAAGATAAAAGTTGCTGGCGCTGTTGAAACGGATGTTCCAGTTGTCGGTCATGTTGAAACTGGCGGGGCGGAAACGGGTAAAGTCAGCCAGGTAAGTGTCGGCACCAGTACCGATAAGGGGCGAGACTTTAAGAGCTTCCATGGCAATCGACCAACTGACGGACTGGGAGAGGAAGATGGGCCGATTAGCAGGAATTTGGAAAACACGATATGCAGTAATTCCTGATGCGGCGACGAATAAGAACATAGCAATGGATAGCAGCAGTAAACGATTGGAGTTATCTTTTTGTTTGGCGATCAGGATCCCTAAGAAGGGGAGGAGCAAGACGAAAAGTGCCAAAGTTGTTACCGGGTTACCGGTGGGGCTCCAAATACTGGTTTGAGCAAATGCCCAGGGGATGGCTTTGTCCATGATGCCGGTGCCCCAGAGAATAGTTAAGAAAGCAAGGAAAGAAAATGAACCGACAAGGCCGGAAACCAGTAGTTCCAGCTCTTTTTTAGTGCGGATAAAGCTGATGGCAGTGAAGTAATAAATGGAAAGGGCGACGATCGTGCCCGTTTGACCGGGACTTAATATGGCATCAAGCTGATTTGGAGTGCGAGCTATGGTGGAAATAAGCCAGGTGATCAGAATAGCCAGAATAGGGAGGCCGAAGGGACTACGAGTGACTTTAACCTGTTTATCAGATACGAAGCCGACCACCAAAAGAAGGAGCATAAAAGCAGAAAACAAAATTAGCAGAAAGTTTTTATTAAATTCGTAGAACTCGGAAGTGATAGGCAGGAAAAAGACCGGGAAGACCAGGGTCAAGGCCAAAACGAGATAAAAACCAATTTTATGTAAGGTAGCCGATTTCATAAATGTATGTATACAAATGTAGCGGGCATTAAAAGTGAAGTCAAGAAGTAATTTGTAAAAGGTCTGACCTGTTGCGCAATGGGTCAGACCTATGGTATGGTAAGTAAATGCCGGTAAAAAACAGGATCAAAACTTATCTCAGAGGCGGGGTGTACCATATATATAATAGGGGCTTGGATGGAAGGGCGGTTTTTTCCGATGCTCAGGATTATGAAATGTGGATAGGGCTGATGGAGAGATATTTGGGTCCTTGGAATGTCGGAACGGATGAAAGGTATAAAACGGACCGACCATACATTCTTCGCCATAAGCAGGAAATGAATTTGAACGACAGCGTAAAGGTTCCGGCTTATTGTCTGATGCCGGATCATTTCCATATTCTGGCCCGGCAGGAGACGGATACAGGAATTACTCAGTTAATGAGAAGGTTGTTAACTAACTATGTAATGTATTTCAACCGGAAATATAAGCGGCATGGGGTATTATTTGAAAATGTATACAGGGCAATATTGTTGCCGGACGAGTTAACGGCAGTTTGGGTGAGCAAGTATATTCATATCAACCCGGCGGTAAAATCAGTGAAGAGATTCGGGTTAGTGGAGACAAGTAGTGCGACGGCTCCGGAGTATTATCCGTATTCCAGTTATCAGAACTATCTTCAGCGAGATGAAAAAAGTTGGGTGGACGTGACTTGGTTGGAAGAAGCTCTTCATAGAGAGCTGCCAGAGGCGACGGATTATAAAAGCTTTGTAGAAAGCGAGAATAAGTGGAAGTTACCAGACTTGAACGGGTTTGTTTTAGAAAAATAGCAGAATGATCTGCTATGAGAGCATTTAGATAGTGATTGAGGGAGTTTTAGGAAAGAAAAACTAAAGTGACCAAAAGAGTGAGGCCAAGACAAATGGCGAAGGAAACAACACTGACTAATATGTAGGTTACAAATTCCGGGAGGGATTTTTTTTGACGGCGGGAGACAGCCGGGCGATGATCAATCGGTTCTGAATCGTATTCGGGGATAGTGGAGGTGGGGGTGTCGGAAAACACGGCGTCCAAAGAGTGGACGAGACTTTCGGTTTCAGGTGCAATGGGGTATGTAGGAAGTTCCGGTATCTCGGGTACGATGTTTACAGGTTCCGGCTCAAAATCCGGAGGGGTGTCGGAAAATGAATAAGGGAGCGGGGATATTGGCGGTGGAGGAGGTTGTGGTGCGGGTGCAACAGGAATAGGCGGAGTGGGTGGGAGGGGTGCGGTTACCGGAGGAAGAGGAGGAGGTGCTTGAATGGGAGGTGCAATTGGAACGGCAGAAATTACTTCAGGTGCGGAAGCAATAGGAAAAACCGGGGGGAGAGGAGGCGGGACGACTGGCGGCGCAGTCCGGGGCATTGTGGGGAATATCGATTGAGTGCGGCAGTAATCGATAAATTTTTTGAGGGATGAAACCCGGCGTTTAGTGGTAGCGGGAGGATTGGTAAGAGTGAGAAAAGATTCGTACTGGTTGATGAAGTCGTCGGTGATGAAGTCGGGGAGTGTCTGAGGGGAAACCGATTGGCCACTTTTTTTAGCGGCGAAGGAAAAGAATAGCCGCAAGTCAGAAAGGTAGTTTTTAATCGTGTTTACAGACGATGTCTGCAAAGAGATATAGCGTTTGAATTCCTGAATGTAAAATAAAGGGTAATCCATATATTTAGCTTTGTTACACTGCTGATATTACGCTAATGTTACACAAAAATACAAGAGGTATTTTTATGAAAAGAAATGTTATGAAAAATAACTATTTACGGCTAACGGCAAACTCAGATTATCAGCATCTGAATATATATTAGAGGATATATTAGATAGTGAGCTCGCAAACTCCCTAGAGTGACTGCTAAGTCAAATAAACATTGAAATGGTCCGATATACACATATATACGTTTGTGCAAAATCCTTTTTATTTATCCGGTTATATTTATGCATGACGTTAATATAGGGTAGAGTTAAAAGCAAATTGTTCAATTACATTTAATATAATCTCCCCGTGTAATGACAAATTGACTGTGCAAAGTGGCTTAAGCTGGCTATAATCATAAAGATATGACAGTTTCAAAGTATAGTCCGGGTGAGGTGGAGACAAAGTGGGTTGCAAAATGGCAGGAGTGGGGTTTGTATGCGGCGGAAGATTTTTCCAAGAAACCTAAAAGTTATGTGTTGGTCGAATTCCCATATCCATCCGGAGAGAGGTTGCATGTAGGCCATGCGCGAAGCTATGCGTGTCTGGACGCCGTAGCCAGGATGAGGAGAATGAAAGGGATGAATGTATTGTTTCCGATGGGCTGGGACGCGTTTGGATTGCCGGCGGAGAATTACGCCGTGCGGACAGGGGTGCATCCTGCTAAGACTACGGCTATAAACATCGAGAATGCTAAAAAACAGGCAGTCTCCTGGGGGCTGTCTTTTGACTGGGAGAGGGAAATCAATACAACTGATACAAACTATTACAAATGGACACAATGGATATTCATCCAGTTATTTAAAAAAGGATTGGCCTACAAGGAAGAGATTGCGGTTAACTGGTGTCCGTCATGCAAGATAAATCTGGCGAATGAGGAAGTAATAGACGGAAAATGTGAGCGGTGCGGGACTGAGACAGAGCGACGAAAACAGTCACAGTGGCTGTTAAAAATTACTGAATATGCCGATAGACTGCTGGAAGATTTAAAGACTGTAAATTTTCGCGAAGACATTGCCGCTTCGCAGGTGAATTGGATAGGAAAGAAAGTCGGAGCCCGGGTGAAGTTTGAATTTGCCCCAAACCGGTATCTGGAAGCGTTCACGACCAGGATAGATACGATTTTCGGGGCTACATTTATAGTCATCGCACCTGAGGTAGTGGCAGGAATATTGGACATGGTGCCGACGGATAACAAACCGAGTGTGGAAGCGTATGTATCCTCAGCTATGAATAAATCCGAGCGGGAGCGAAAGCAGCGAACGGAAAAGAGCGGGGTGGATACCGGGATAAAGGCAATAAATCCGGCAAACGGGGAAAAAATCCCGGTGTGGGTGGCTGACTACGTCATGATGGATATCGGGACAGGTGTGGTGATGGGGGTGCCGGCTCATGACAGCCGGGATCTGGAGTTTGCGACTAAAAACCAGTTACCGGTAACGAAAGTGGTGGAGAGCCCTGAAGGGTCTAGCGCTTATGAAGGTGAGGGGAAACTGGTGAACTCGGGGAAGTATACGGGAAGTAACTCTGTGCAAGCCCGAGCGCGGATGATGGAGGACGGGTTGGGTGTGGCATCTGATCATTACCATTTGCGGGATTGGGTGTTTTCCCGACAGCACTACTGGGGTGAACCTATACCGATGATCTATTGCGATAAGGATGGTTGGGTACCGGTACCGGAGGAGGAATTGCCCGTGAGGCTACCTGAGGTAGAAAAGTATCAGCCGACAGAAACCGGTGAATCACCGCTGGCGCACATGGACGAATTTGTGAACACAACCTGTCCGGTGTGCGGAAATTCTGCCCGACGGGAAACCGATACCATGCCTAATTGGGCCGGGTCTTCCTGGTATTACCTGCGGTATATCGATCCGCATAATGACAAAGTTTTGGCAGACAAGGATAAGTTGAAGTATTGGTTACCTGTTGATTGGTACAACGGCGGGATGGAACACACCACCCTGCATCTTCTATATAGTCGGTTTTGGCATAAAGTGCTGTTTGACTTAGGCGTGGTGCCCACAGTAGAACCGTATGCAAAACGCTCCAGCCATGGGGTGGTGCTGGGACCTGACGGGAGAAAAATGAGTAAGAGCCGCGGGAATGTGATTAATCCGGATGAGATTGTGGCTAAATACGGAGCAGATACTCTGCGGATGTATGAGATGTTTATCGGTCCGTTTGACCAGATGGTTACCTGGAGCGATGAATCTCTGGAAGGCGTGTTTCGGTTTTTGAAACGGGTATGGGTACTGGTCCTACAATCCCAAGGCGGGGATGCTAAAGTTGAAACGGCGGATGCGGAGCAAAAAAGGAAGCTGGCTGAGCTGGTCCGAAAGATAGGAGATGACTTGGAGGGAGGGAAATTTAATACAGCTGTCGCTGCCATGATGGAGTTTGTGAACTGGTGGTCCGATCACGAGGA
>CAYTYO010000005.1:19710-38750 GCA_964441445.1 uncultured Gammaproteobacteria bacterium
AGTTTGCCGGGAATTGGTGAAGTCACTGCGGGAAAAATTATACAAGCCAGACCGTATAATAAATTGACAGAATTAACCGAAAAGAAGATTGTTACACAGAAGGTATTTGACGGGATTAAGCTATTGATAGGGCTATGACGCACAAGCCAAGTGTAATTGCGGCAATTATGGTTTTAGCCTTGAGTGTAAGAGTATGGTTGGCCACAAAGCCATGGGTGTTTGGTGACGGGGATACTGTGAGCTTGAATATCAGGGTAGAGAAGTTTGATAAGGACGCCTCGGGGCGGTTGGGCATAGTTCATCGGGGACTGTGGTTGGCTGTTCCCAGGGGTGAGAAAGTAGGTGTGGGTCAACAAGTAAAAGCCGTTGGCAAAGTAAGTGTGGAAGTGATAGACGGAAGGGTATGGCAAAAAATTTTGTATTACAGCGATTTTGAATCTTTTGAATTAAAAAAGGGTCTATTTGACGACATAAAGTCAAAATCGCTTAAATGGTTGCCCGGAGACGCCGGAGCGCTGACGTCTGGCATACTGTTTGGGGGGAATGATGAAATGTCAGAGGAAGGCCAGGAGGCATTTAGATCCAGTGGGTTGGCGCATGTGGTGGCGGCTTCCGGATACAATGTAGCCGTCGTAGCAGGGGCGGTAATGGCTGCTGCTACGTATTGGTTGGGAAGGCGATTGGCGATACCTTTTGGTATGGTTTGTATTACATTGTACGTAATAATGGCCGGAGCTACAGCGGCTGTAGTGCGGGCGGGAATTATGGCTGGCCTGACTTTGGTGGGGATGTATTTGGGGAGAAAATCTCAGGCTACTTGGATGTTGGTTATTACGGTATGGCTGATGCTTTTTTTCCGACCACAATGGCTGGTTGATGTCGGTTTTCAGCTTTCGGTGGCTGCAACTATAGGTTTGCTGGCAGCCGGAAAGCGGGAAAATGAATGGTGGAAGTCTGATTTGCGGACTTCAACTCTGGCACAAATAATGACAATGCCTTTAATTTTGCATTATTTCGGAAACTTGTCTTTATGGGCACCTATCGTAAATCTGATGGTGTTGTGGACGGTACCTATAATCATGGAAATTACGGGGATAGCGGTGGTAATCGGCCTGGTGTGGGATGGCGCCGGAATGCTGGTAAGTTATTTGGCTTTGCCGCTGCTGTATTTTATGATCGGGGTGGTGAAATGGTCCGCAAGTTGGCCGGGTAATGGTTTGAAAATGGGCCAGATTTCCTGGTGGTGGGTAGCCGGATATTATTTATCCGTAGCTTTGATTTACAGTCGAGTGAGGCGGCGGAGAGAGGATAAAAAGACTTGAAACGGCGGGTATTCATCCTATTGGGTTTATGTGCAGTAGTGATCTGGGCGGCCGTTTTGGCCTTACCCGATAAGAACCTACATGTAATATTCTGCGATGTGGGTCAGGGTGACGCGACATTAATGGTTTGGGGCCGGGTGCAAATATTAATTGACGGTGGACCTGATTTGGCGGTGTTGGAATGTTTAGCCAGATATGTGCCTTTTTTTGATAAACAAATAGAAGTTGTAGTGGTAACACACGGGCATGATGATCACACCACAGGGCTAATTTCTGTTATAGAACGATATAGTGTTAAGCATTTTGTTAGAGCAAAGACGGCGGCAGTGTCAGCCGAATTAGATGACCTGCAGCGGATTGCAGATGAGAGAAAGGTGGCAACAACCAAAATGGCGGCGGGAGATGAGTTAGTTTTCAGTCGGAAAGACAGATCGGAATTAAGGGTAAAGGTGTTGTGGCCGCCGCAGAGCGCAGGTGAGGTGACCTATGCGAGAAATTTAAACCTGGGATCGGTGGTGGCAGAGGTGGAGTGGGGGTGGTTTTCGGCATTGGTGACCGGGGATGCAGATGCAGAGGTGGAGAAAGAGATGGATTTGACGGGTGATGTACAGCAGGTGGAAGTGTTGAAAGTTCCGCATCACGGTAGTCGGACAGGGCTGGATGCGGACTACGTAAGACAGGTCAAGCCTGATCTGGCAGTAATATCTGTGGGTAAAAACAGCTATGGTCATCCGGCTAGTGAGACTATTCAGCTGTTACAAACGATGGGAACGGAAATTAAGAGAACAGACACCGACGGAGACATTGAGGTAATAAGTGACGGGAAAACCTGGTGGGTGAGGTAAAATATTAGTATGATAATCGGGATAGATGCGAGCCGGGCGTTTGTGGAAAAACGCACCGGAACGGAAAGATATGCGTTTGAGATGATTACCCGGATACTGGCATTGCCGGCAGCACGTAAACATGAATGGGTGTTGTATGTGAAACCATTGACGGACAGCGATAAAAAAGTAATTCCGGTTGGAAGTAATATTCGCATAGTTGAAATAGGTTTACCGTACCTGTGGACACAGGTAGGAGTAGCTTATAGAACATGGATTGACAGGCTAGATTGCTTATGGATACCAGCCCATACTTTACCGGTATTACGGCGAGGGTTGGGGGGTATCGGAAGGCCCTTAAAGACGGTCGTAACCGTTCACGGGATCGAGTATGAATGGCTACCGGCGTATGAAAATATACTGCAAAGGTGGTATTTACCACTGTCTACGATATGTGCGGTCAGGGAAGCGACAAAGGTGATCGCGGTGTCGAAATTTACTAAGGACCAACTGGTGAAGCGGCTGAAAGCCGACGAAAAGAAAATTCAGGTGGTGGCGGAAGGCTACCAAATATCAACAGATAGAGGTGAGATTGAGGCCGGGGGAGCGGAAATGATCCAAATGGTGCTCTCGGAGTACGGTCTGAAGCCGAAAAAATACGTGCTGTATGTGGGGACGGTTCAGCCAAGAAAAAACCTGGCGAGGTTAATTGAGGCTGTTTCCGGCTTGCCTGAGAAGTATGCAGATATGAAACTGGTGATATGCGGCAAGTTGGGGTGGAATTACAGCGATGTCCTGGCTGCAGCAAAAAGAACGGCAAATGGACGAGTGGTGATAACGGATTACACAGATGATCGGAAGCGGCAAGTGTTACTTTCTGAGGCTGCAGTGTATATCCAACCGAGTATAACTGAAGGATTTGGGTTGCCGGTCATTGAGGCGATGGATGCCGGAGTACCCGTCGCAACATCAAACGGCGGAGCTTTACCCGAGGTCGGGGGACAGGCGGCTAAGTACTTTGACCCTTTTGACGTCAAACAGATGCGCGAGGTGGTGACGGAAATTTTGGCCGGTAAAACGGTTCGGGAAAGGATGGTAAGGGCGGGGAAAGAGCAGATAAAAAAATTTAATTGGGACAGGTCGGCTGAACAAGTCCTGAAATTGCTAACTTATAATATATGAGAGGTTTTAAACAGAACCCGTTTGTGTATAAAGTGTGTATAAGTGCATCATTTAGCTTCGATTATGGGAGGATTTATTGTGAACAAAAATGATAAAATGAATTTGCCTAATTATAAATTTATGTCTTGTAGAAAAAATGGTTAAAAAATTGCGAAAAAGAGACAGGGAGGGGACTTTGGAAAAAGTTGAAAAATTTGCCAAACGACCGACAGTAGCCGGAGTAACTTCGGAAAAATTTGAGGCTAAATCGGGTATAAAGGATGGAAAGAACCGCAAAATAATGGGGGTATCCGTGTCTAGCACTCCCCGAGATCAGGTGCTAAAAGACATTGTCCAAGTTTGCAATAAAAACACCTATGGTAGGCCATTTTTTGTGGTAACTGCCTATTCGGAGTTTTTTTTAGAGGCACAGGATGACCCGGAATTTGCCGCGGCCCTAGGAGAGGCTGATTTGGTTCTGCCTGACGGAGTGAGCGTGCCTGCGGCAGCCGATTATCTAGAGCGGGCGTCCGGAAGGACAATACAGGACTTTTTACTGGGATTGACTGTGGGAATGCAGATCCTCAAGGGTAAGTATGCGGATAAAACCATATCCGGGGTGAAGCTGACCCGGGATTTGATCAAGATCGGAGCAAAAAATAACTGGAAGATTTTTCTTTTAGGCGGATATGGAAGGACGGCTGAAACGTTGGCGGCTAATTTGAAGAATGGATATCCGGGTTTGAGGGTGGAATGGGATAAGGGGCCGCAAAACCTGAAAGCGATGACAAGCGATAAATATGCGATTTCTAAAACGTTGAGGGATCGCATTGGCAGGTTTGCACCGGATTTGTTATTGGTGACGTTCGGCAGATATGACCAGGAGAAATGGATTGCGGCTAATTTGGGTAACCTGAAAGCTAAGGTCGTAATGGGTGTGGGCAGCAGCTTTGATCAGATGACGGGAATTGGCCAATGGACATCACAGCCGCCGCAATATATTGAGCGGATGGGCTTGAAGTGGCTGTGGCGTGCCGGCCGGGATCCAAAACACCTGCACAGAGCGTGGCGGGCATTTCCGGTGTTTGCGTGGAAAGTGTTTAGAGAACGATGAGATAAAAAGATCAAGATTGACTTGAAGAAGCCAAAATAGTAGCATGTGAACTATGTTTGTAGATACCGGCGAACTTATACAGGAGATGGCTAGGGGGCCAATAAACAGTCGCTTTGAAAAAGTGGATGGAGAAATGGGTGATGGGACACATGTCATGCGCGAGGTCGAACAAAGAATTGAAAGTCAGATTGATGCGTTGAGAGCAGAAATGCAACGACTGGCTGCTGAGGCCGAAGCAAAGAAAAAGACGCCGCCGTTGCTGGAAGAGGTTTTGGGTGGCTATGCCGCAGCTCCCGCGTCACATGCTGAAGGAGTGCCACTAGCGGATTTTAATGACATTACAAGAGAGCCTCAGGTATTGTTCCCATTGGTTCCACAAGGATTAGACATTGGAAAACGCGAGCAATTAGTGACAGCTCTGCTTAAGGCTTTTGGGGCTAACAAATCAGATGACCGGGACGGTTTAGCTGACAATCCGACTCTCAAAAATCATTATTCTGGCGTTGATAGACCTACACTACTAGGGAGAACTCAAGGTGGTAAACGAATTGAAGGAATTCAAACTGATGTTCCAGGCATAACTTTTATGTACGAAACCAAAAGGCCAGACCAATTGGCGTTGGCTATGAATATCAAGACATTAAAGGACATGCTGGATACACCGGCGGTCCATTAGGTATAGGCACTTTTTGCGATAAGAAGACATACTACCGAGAGACTGATTTTATTAATAGGTGATACGGAGGAAGTTACGGGAACCGACGCTAACTACAGTTCCGGAGGGGATGACGGCTTCAAATGAGGAGATTTTTTCATTATCAGATTTAACTCCGCCCTGCTCTATAAGTCTTCTGGCAGATGATTTAGAGGCGACAAGACCGGTTTCTACCAGGATATCTACGATGTTGGTACTGGTGACGGGGTGAGTAGGTATATTGTCCGGGAGCTGGCGGTTTTGAACAGTATTTTCAAATTCGGTTTGAGCGGTAAATGCAGCAGCGCGAGAATGGAGTTCCGAGACTAGCTGCAGTGCCAATTCCTTTTTCAAGACAATGGGGTTTTCACCACTTTCAAGTCGGGTAGAGATCTCGTGAACTTTTTCCATAGTGACAGCCGTTGCCAGAGTGAAATATTCAATAATCAGATCATCACGCAGGGACATAACCTTGCCAAAGATCTCCGACGCAGCGTCTTCAAGCCAGATGGCGTTATTCCAGGTTTTACTCATTTTGCGGCCGTCAGTGCCGGTAAGGAACTGAACCGAAAGAACAAAGGTGTCTTTGGAGCGCAGATCTTTCTGCAGGGTTCTTCCGGCCTGCATATTGAAGGTCTGATCGGTGCCGCCGATTTGCAGGTCAGTGTCCATAAAATAGGAGTCATAACCTTGCATGACCGGGTACAGGACTTCAGGGAGCGAAACAGACCGACCTTCATCCAGACGCTTTCTGATTAATTCACGGGAGATGAAATCGTTGAGGCTGAAGTGTCGGGCGAGGTTGATAATGTGGCCGAAATCGAGTTGTTTGAGCCACTCGGAATTATGACGAACGGTGACGCGGGAGAAATCCAGGATTTTCGATGCCTGGTGTTTGTAAGTTTCAAAATTCGCTTCAATTTGGTCGGAAGTAAGGATGGGGCGCTCAGTGTCTTTATCTGAGGTGTCGCCGATAAGGGCGGTAAAATCACCGATTAAAAAAGTAATATGGTGGCCAAGATCGGTGAGTTGTTGAAGTTTGCGTAAAGAAACAGCGTGGCCGATATGGATACGGGTGGCAGTAGGGTCGATACCTAAGTAAATGTTAAGTTTACGATCAGAACGAAGGACTGTTTCCAAAGCTTCACGGCCGGGAATAATATTGGCAACTCCGCGGGATAACACTTCATCAACCTGGTCCATGGCTTTAATTGTATCACCCAGATAACCTGACAGCAGAGTGGGAATTTAAAGGTTTAGGTCCGGAGAAAGATGTATGTGGCGGTGTTGGTTCAGTGACTAGAGAGCCAGAAGCAAACCAAGTCCGATGAGGAGAAGACCAGTGATAGAGACAGTTAAAGTGGGGGAAATGCTACCGCTTTCAGCTAACTGACGGGCGGGTGTCGGGGTGGGATTGTTCGGCCATCCCGGGGCGCAGTGACAGGATTCCTGGTCGGTACAGGACGGGTGGCGACAAGTGTTATTGACACAGACCAGCTTGACGTTGTCTTCGCCATAAGCACAGTTGGCGTTGCTGGTACAGACACCATTACAACGGTTAGGAGGTGCGGGTGGCGGGTCACCTGGCCTGGATGTCGGGGTAGGAGATGAGGCAATTGCGGTGGTTGGGGTAGGTACAACTTCGGTGGGTGTGGGAAGAGGTGCGTCTGTGGGTTCGGGTGTGGGTTCAACTGTGGGAATTGGGGTGGGAATGGGGGTAGAAATAGGTGTGGGGCTGGGTTCTTCAATAGGTGTAGGGCTGGGTTCAACTGTCGGAATTGGGGTGGGAAGAATATGGCTGCCGGAGTCACTACAGTGAACTGAACCGATGACTGACCAGGAAAACTCACCGCTTGAAGGGACATCCACAATTCCAATAGTCGAGCTTTCGCCGGGGCCTAAGGCAGGGACGTCAAAAACTCCAACAGGTGCACCGTTAATGGATACAGTGGCTTTCTGAAGTGACTCTGACCGGTTGGGCTGACCATTTACTACGGTCACACTTCCCTGTGAGTCAATGGAAAAATTGTAAAGAGTACAATCCCAGGCACCGGCAAATAACCCTTGTCGGGATTGAACCAGATAAATAGCAACGACAATACCAACGATAAGAACTCCGAGACTACCAAAGATAAGGAACTTACTTTTAGAAGCGGATTTTTGGGGGGCGATAACGTTTACAGGTGGCGGGCCAGCAGATTGGCCCGGGGCGGGAATTGGATCCGTGCATTAATAGTAGTCGGTATAAAAATTTGTGTCAATGGGTGGTAGAATTCTTTTTAGTATGAAATACAGCCAAATGTTCCCCAAAACCGAAAAGATGGATCCGAAAGATGCAGCGACGGTAAATCATAAACTCTTGGTAAGAGCGGGGTTTACTGATCAACTGATGGCCGGATCCTGGACACTATTACCGTTGGGGTGGCGGGTGGTGACAAAAATTATTCAGGTGGTGCGCGAAGAGATGAACAACACCGGAGCACAGGAAATGTTGATGCCATTACTGCATCCGAAAGAGATTTGGAACGAAACGGGAAGGTGGGATAGTGCGGCAGAAGTGATGTATCAGCTGAAAGACAGTCGGAAAAAAGATTTTGCATTGTCGTTTACACATGAGGAGATTGTCATGGACTTAATCCGAAAACATGTTAAGTCGTATAAAGACCTGCCGCTGGCCGTGTACCATTTTTCAACAAAGTTCCGAAATGAAGCCCGGCCCCAGGGCGGCATTTTGCGCGGACGGGAATTTATGATGAAGGATTTGTACAGTGCGCATGCCACTGAGGAAGGGATGACGGAGTATTACGAAAAAGTTTCCGAAGCGTATATACGGGTATTTGAACGGTTAGGATTTGAAGTGTATACCACGGAAGCTGCGGGCGGAGTATTTACGGAGCGGCATACGCGGGAATTTCAGGTGGTGGCTGAAGCCGGAGAAGATACCATTTACGTTAAACCCGGAACCCGCCAGGCGATCAATAAAGAAGTATTTACGGGGAATGAGGGCGAATATGAAGCCAAACGATCGATTGAAGTGGGCAACATCTTTCCTTTCGGAACGGATAAATATGCCGAGATGATGGGCGGGAATTTTACCGATCGTGACGGCAGCCGGAAGCCGGTGCATTTTGCCAGCTACGGAATTGGGATAAGCCGGTTATTGGGGACATTGGTCGAAGTAAATCATGATGAGAAAGGGATTATCTGGCCGGAAATAGTCGCTCCGTTTGCGGCACATATTGTGGATTTAAACGGGACGGGGGCGGAATTGGAAGAGAAATTAACAGCGGCAGGCGTCGAAGTATTGCGGGATGATATTGACCGCGGGGCAGGAGAAAAGTTTGCCGACGCTGACTTACTGGGAATTCCGGTGCGGCTGGTGGTGTCTGATAAGACGGACGGGAAAGTGGAGTGGAAGCAAAGGACACAGGAAGAGAAGATCCTGTTAACTGCCGAACAAGTTGTCGATAGATTATGCCAGAGCAAGGGGAAGTAGTTTTTGGTGAGGCGGAGAAGAAACTGGATGAGATCAAGGGACGGATATCTGACAAGATAGAGGTAAGCGCAGTGCGGGAGTTTATTGTGGGTTTAACTATTCCGCAGGAAACGAAGAGCGGAGAAAAAATCGCATACAGCAAGCTGTGCGATGGATTAAAAATAGTTTTCAAGCAGGCCAAACGTAATCCGGATTTAGCCAGAGAAGATGAGGACGGACTGGCCAGAATTAGGCTAACGCAGCAGGGTGAGAATATGTCTATTGTAATGCGGGATGATCCGTCGATTGCCGATTTGGCCAAGTTAATCCGGACTATTCAGATCCTGTCTCCGGCAAGCCTTAGCAATCCGGAACGGATGCAGGAAATAAATGAGTGGTTTGATGCTTTACGCCGGTACAGTCAGAATTTGCGGCTGGCGGGTCTGGCGATGATGTGGGTGGTAGATAAAGCTATGTCGGTGAGAAGCGACGAAATTGCTAAAGCTGTGGAAGGAGGGCTATCCAATGAAGAAGCGAGAAAGCGGTTTAGTAATAGTGAGGCAGACGGATTACTAATAGATATTGCCGACACTATTTACGATTTAGGCCAGGCAATCAATATCGATAAGAGAAGTGATGGCAAGGTGGAGGCAGGGATGGAATATCAGGAGATAGTAAGACAGGAGCACAACAACGAAGAGAGGCTGGATGCGCGGTTATTGCCGGGATTGAAATTTGCCCGATTTGGGGAAGATGAAGATAGGCAACTGCGGGGAAAACCCGGTGAAGAGTTTGATTGGATGGCAGAAATGCTAATTAGGTTTGGGAAAGCAGGCCAGAGTGAACGGGTAAAAAAAATGGTTTCCCGAATTGTGGACAATGCTATATCACCTCGGGCGGATGAGATAAAGATCTTGTCTGAAGAGACTACAGACCGACGGGATAAATTGCCAATGGAGATGGCATCAACTTTACTAGTGCGCGGAATTGAAAAAGCTTACCAGCAGTTGGGGATTCCCAAATGGATTAAGAAATTTGTTCAAGCCAATTTAGATGATGAAAAAACCAGGCGTGATATGTATAGGGGTTTCAAAAATTGGTTGAGTGAATCAAATTCAGATGTTATCAGTTTATATACAGGAAAGTTACGGAAGTTAGGCGATTTACGACAGCCGCTTAAACTTCAAACGCTGAGAAAATACCAGGAAGAACTGCAAACTTTAGGATTGGGTAAAGAGGAATTGAGAAGGATATCCGATTGGTTTGAAGATAAGAATTTTTTTGATGAGAATAAGCTGGATTTACTTAAGTCGGACATGTTTAAAACAAATTATGATTTTCAAACAGGGGATAGATTTAGTTGGGAGGATACGGGAATAACGAGTGTAAATGAGGTGGTGGAATTTTACAGACAAAGGAGCGCTGATTGGGACATCAGAGAGGAGTTTGGTGAGTTTCAGAAGCGGATGTTGTTGATGATCGTGCACGAGATGCAAATAATTTACCCCGGATGGTCGAAGAAATTGTTTTCTCCACTATATGAGGCGTCGCCGTCCAAAATAATTGCACAGGAAGAATTAAATTGTGTCGGCCGGAGTTGGTTACTGGCAGAGATGGGAGTGAAGTTGGGAGTTAAAATTCATGCGGCGTTGACATACAGGCATGCTAGTGTGGCTGCGAAGCTGGCTAATGGGGAAAGAGGGATAATTGATCCATCTACATACGTATTTGGCTCGGTGCCTTTATACCATTTATTTACGGTAAGAGACGAAAGTGGACAACTGTTGCAACCGGGGGAGGAAGTAGTCCAAACATATGATGGGGATAGATACTTGATATCTACGCCAGACAAAGGTTTTGCATCGGCACTTTTGAATAATTTTGACTTTCAAACCTTTTTCATAAGCCATTTGCCTGTTACCGAAGAATTTTTTGACAAATATGCACCCACCGCGCTGGTTAACTTATTAAGGAACGCCTTTTTTTATAGAAATGATAAGCTTCAGGTTGAAACGCTAGCTGAACAATATAAAACAACACCCGAGGTGATTCAAAAACTGGTAAGAAGGTTGAATTTTTTTATTCCTAATATTGACCAAAAAGTAAAAAATCCTGTTTTTGCTTCCCAGATAAGAGATCTTTATCAGGAGGTGGGGATATAGTGCCCATACGGTATAATAATTTGAGCGATGAGTGAGGAAAAGATAACATTACCTGCAGGGACCAAGATTCCCGATCATATAGCCTTGATTTTAGACGGAAATAGAAGGTGGGCCAGGGCCCGGGGGATGCAGCCTTGGGAAGGACATAAAGCCGGATATGAGGCAGTAGTGAAATTAGCCCACGCTTCACGAAAATTAGGAGTAAACACATTTACTGTGTGGGCTTTTTCTACCGAGAATTGGGACCGGCCGGGGATAGAAATTGAAGCAATTATGAATTTGCTGCGGCGGGCAATAATCAATGAAGAACCGGAGTTTCACAAAGAACAGGTGAGATTTGTGCATTTGGGGCGGAAAGACAGGTTTCCGAAAGATATCGCCGAAGGCTTGGTGCATTTGGAAGAGGTAACAAAAACATATAAGAAAAATGTGTTCAATATCGCGCTCGATTACGGCGGTCGGGATGAGATTGTCCGGGCAGTGAATAAAGTCATCCAGGCCGGGGTGGCTACAGTTGATGAAAAATCGTTTGCGGGTTATTTGGATACGGCCGATCAGCCATATCCGTTTGTGGATTTATTCATCCGAACCTCGGGAGAACAGCGAACTTCCGGATTGATGCCATGGCAGATGACGTATGCGGAAATGTTCTGGGAAGTGGATCATCTACCGGATTTTTCTGCCGATAAATTGCGGGAGGCGATTTTGGATTTTTCCCGGAGACGGCGAAGGTTTGGCGGTAATGATGCAGTCGAACACCTAAAATTTAACCCGCGAATGGTGGCAAAACTGGAGATTGCCTGGCGGAAAGAATTGGCTTCGGGCGGAAGTGAAACCAGATTACGGGACCGGGTGATTGAATATGTAAGCCAACAATACGGGTTGTCAAAGATACTGGCTAAAACAGCGGGGATTAGTTTGGCAAGGGCACTGGTGTACCGCGAGGAAGAAGAATGGGATAAAGCTAAAGACGCATTGAAGGGATTGTATGAAGTAGTGAAGAAAAATTTAGGTCTGGCATTGGAACCGGAATTGGTCGCGAATATTGAAGTAGATATGTGGAGGCAAAAAACCGGCGAAAGCGGATTAAGATCACTGCTGGCTGAGAAGTTCCGGTTCTCCGAATTTCAGGCGTCTAAGTCGGCCCATCTGGGACATTTGGCTTCGGTAGAGGCGGATAAAGGAAACTGGGACCAGGCAAAAACATACATGGAGAAATACTATGAAGCGCTGCAGGAACGGGTAGCTTAATGGGTGCGGACAAGAATGAAATCGGCAAGAGTTTTGAGGTGAGTTCGGGCCGGTTCGTGACTTAAAAAACCAAGTTTTGTGTCGATAAGGTCCAGGGCTTTATCGCGATACCCTCCGGCCAGTTTTTGAGCATAGTCGATACTGTCATAGTGATGCATGCGATCAATAATCCAGGCGACTTCGGCAGGAGTTTTTTCGGACCGGGTTTTTTTAAGTATGGCCATGATTTTTTTCAGATCATCCGGTTTGGCGGTGCGCAAAAGATGGCCTAACGGGATGGTGCGTTTACCTTCGTAAATATCGTCACCGGCAGCCTTTTTCTGACCCGCAAAATTTCCGGTTAAGTCCAATAAATCATCAACCATTTGAAAGCAGCGACCAAGATACTGGCCAAGATCGGTAATATCTGCCAATTGGGAAGCCGTGGCACCCCCGATGATGGCGCCAAAGCGCATCGGCCCGGCAATGGAATAATAACTGGTTTTGGAGTCGGCGATGAAATACCAATCTTCGTCATCAGTAAGACGGTTTTCCTGACCCCATTTAATTTCTACGGTTTGGCCGAGAGTGGTGCGGGCCAACATGACATAAAACTCGTCGATAAGGCGAAGGGTTAATTCTGGACCTAACAGCTCACGGTTGTCGGAGAGAACTTTCCACATCAGCGCGTGGAGGGCGTCGCCGGCGTTGACGGCCAGCTTATCGCCGTAGATTTCGTGAAGGGAGGGCTGGCCGCGGCGCATGGGTGAGTCATCTTCAAAATCATCGTGGATTAATATCCAATCTTCGGAAAGTTGCATGGCGGCGGCAGTTTTATAAGCTGTTTTTGGTGACGCCCCAAGACTTTCGGCTAAGAGAACTACCAGGCTGCCGCGGATATATTTACCTTTACGGCGGGGATAATCGGCGGTCATGAGCCAATGAAAATCCGACTCGGGTTGATATGCTTTGGGTATCTCAAACTGAGAGGGATAGTCGGGGTTGCGGAGATACGGTTCAATTTCCTGCCAAATGTGTGATTTAAGATCGGCGAGAATTGCCAGCGCCGGATGGTCGGACATGGGATTGATTATACTAGGTGTGTGCAGGGGGGCGGAGAGCATAAAGATGTCAAGGACAACGGCTGGATAAAGATAATTTGATGAAGACGAGATATACTTGGGGCATATGAAGTGCGCGGAATGCGGTTTGGATTTGCAGAAAGTGGCTATTTTAGATTTGGACGATTCTTTCCGATGTAACAACTGTGGGAGTGTGCGGGTGCAGGGGTGGGTGATAAATAAAATTGCCGAAGGGGGTGAGCTGAAAATTACGCGTATGGCAAAAAGCAGCGGGAATGCAGTCCCCGGGAGAAGGCTTGCCTGTCCGGAGGACGGTAATCCGTTGGTATTGGCAGCTGACGGGGAAATGCCGCCGGATGTTCCGGTATGGAAGTGTGAGAAATGTAAATGGTGGTGGATTCCGGGTGACAATATTTTTGAGGTTAAACACGCATTTGACGTGAAGCGGGAGTACAACAAAAGGTGGAAAAAGGGAAACCCCATAAGCGGGTTTGCATTGCCGGTGGTGCTGACCATGGTGCTGACAATCGGGTTGGGAGCGGCAGTAATGGTGGTACGTGACCAGTTTGTAATTTCGACTGAGGCCGTGTCTTTAGTGGGGAGAGTAATGGTTGGTTATAGTGACGGAAAAGCGGAAGTACGGTTTGTAAATAAGGGTGAATTGGGGATGGTTGCTTATAAACGGGTAGGAGATGAAGATTGGCAACAAGCCAGGGTAGTCAATCAGGGTGAATGGAGCCTGATTGTGATTGAAGGAGTGCAACCGGGAGAGAAAATCTGGCTGTCATTCGGGCAGCAGGTAAAACAGGTGACTGTGGGCAGTCCATTGTAGTATTTACCAGGCGGTTTGAGGTATATTATTCATATGAAATGTCCGGACTGCGGAAAGGAATTGAGCGAGGCGGCGATTTCGGGGTTTGATAAATCATTCAGATGCGATAACTGCGGAGGATTTTTTATGGAGAGCTGGGTAGCAAATCGGGTAGCCGAAGGCCAGATGAACGAGTTTCCGGAAGTAAAACTGGAGATAAATAAGTTTTCCGGCAGATCGGGGAAGTGCCCTGCGGATGCGGCGCCGTTGTTTGGGTATAACGGGGATGAGATCCCTCCGGATATTACAGCTTTCAAATGCAGTCATTGCGGCTGGTGGTGGTTTCCGGACGGAAATCTGCACAAGTTTAAAAAAGCGTATGAGGCCAAGACTAACTATGCCAAGTTTTGGAAGAAAAAAAGCGAGGCCGTATTAATCGGTATGCCGATATTGGTGGTGTTGACCTTGATTGTGGGGTTGGGAATAAGTGTAGTAAATATCAACCGGCAGCAGCACAATAAAGTCCAGGCGACACTGGGCGATAAACAGTTTGAAGCAAAGTATCTGGGTGACGGAAAAGTAGAAGCCAGGTTTAGAAATGATCAAGCGCTCGAATATGTCTTGGTAAAGCGATTAGGCGGCGAGGTTTGGGGTCCGGCTCCGGTGGTAAATGAAGGCGAAGGTTGGTATCGGCTGATAATGACTGATCTGTCTGCGGATGAAGTGTACCAGGTGCAGATCGGTGCGGATAGATATTATTTTCAAACGGAATAGAAAAAAAGATGAAGTGTCCAGACTGCGGGTCGTATCTGGCGGAGATGCCTGTAGCTGACGGGATAATAATGAGGTGTTTCAAATGCGGAGGGTTTTGGCTCGACACTAATGTCCTGGATAGGATGACTGGCAAGGAACTGGCCAGCTGGAGAAGAATTTCCATTTCCACAAGCTGGTTATCAAAAGGAAAAGGGGTGTGCCCGGCAGACGGGATGCCGCTTGGGGATTATCACGGAGAAGATATGGCAAGTTCGTTGGTGGTGAAGAGATGTATCCGGTGCGGAAAGTTGTGGTTCCCGGGAGAGTCATTATTTGTTTATAAGCCGACGGCACAAGTACGGGCGACTAATGTACCTAAATGGGGGGTGCCGTTGTTTACGGCGGTGGTGCTTTTAATTGGAGTAACTGTGGGAGTGAATATGGTGCAGAGGCAACAGCAGGCAAGTGTGGCCGCTGATGCAGGTGTAACAAATGTGGCCATCACATATGCCGGAGCAGGGAAAGCGATAGTGGTGTTTAAAGCACAAAAAGCGATTGAAACGATCCAATATAAGGACATGCTGAGTTTGAGCTGGAAAGAAGTGGAGATAAAATTCAGTGACGGCGTATATGTAGGAGAAATTGACGGATTAAAGGAAGGATGGGACTACTATTTCAGGATCGGGGGACGGGATTACAAGTACAGGGTCAAATAAGTAAACGGCTTGGTATTTTGAGTGGAAAAAGAGTGGTCAGACGGTTTTCGGGGTCATGCCAAGAAGCCAGAGGACAGCTTCTTTTTTGTAGCGCCGGTCACCACGCGAGTTGATGCGGATGGGAACTAATTTGCCGCGTTTACCCCAACGTTTAATGGTAAGAGTTGAGACACGGAGGACTTCGGCAACTTCGCGGACGGTGAGTAAGTCCGGCAAATCAGTGAGAGTTAATGTTGCCATTTGATATATAAGTTACTATTGTGATGGGGAGATGTCAAGACATGAATATTTTTTCTAAAGGAGACCCCGAATAGCATTATCAGAACTTGGCAGTTGCGCCCGAATTGTAGAGGGTTTGGACCTGGGTGGGGGTAAGCGGATAAGTATAGAGACGGACGTCATCGAGAAGCCCGTCAAAATAATTGGTGCCATCGTAGCCCAGATAGAGGTCGGTGGCATTGTCAGAATCAACTCCGGCTGTGGCGATGCCGGTCTTGACGCCGTCGACGTAAAAGGTGGCGGTTGTGTCGTCGTTGGTGACAACGACATGGTGCCAGGAACCAGCCAAAACTTTGGCTGAGCCGTCGTCTACCTGAGCACCTACGCCATCCCAATAAACATCGCCATCGGCATTAATGCCCATTTCATACGACGTGCCCTTGGAGAGGATGACATTGTCAGCTTCATTAGCATCAGTGTTGACCCAGGCTGCAATAGAAACACCGGGAGATAAATCCAAAGTTAGTGAATCGGGAACTGAAACGTAGTCATTGGAATCATCGAAATGCATAGCAGTGCCGTATTTCCCGGTTTCAGGAGTGGTTTGACCGCCACCATTGGGGCAAGAGCGGCCGTGGAAGTAGGGGAAATCAACTGAAATGCTGGCGGAATTGTAGACAGTGTCCGTAGAACAATTGTTGGTCCAACTGGCTTCGTCGAACTTATACCAGGCAATCGGGTTGCCGTGATTGAATTCCCAGGCAACCTGAGCCGGGGTACGGGCGTAATTAAAAAAGACGACATCGTCTATTTCACCATTGAAGGGATAGGCGGTATCTGTACCTGAGCGTCGGCCGATAGTGGGGGCATAAGTAGCTCCGGCGTAGACAGCATCAGTATTGGCAACGGAGCAGGCTTCAACTCCGTTTAGGTAGCCTTTTAGGTGGGTAGAACTTTTAACTGCGGTGACGTGATACCAGGTATTGGGAATGATTGAACCGGTTGGGGTGTAACACAATGTTTCAGTGCCGATGGTGCCGTCTACAGTGGTCTGAATCTTAATCCGATCAGTGTCAGCATTTATACCCATATCAAATGAAATATTTGTAAATTCAGTGCGATTAACAATTGCCTGATGATCCGCAACGCTATTAGTGTTAAACCAGGCTGAAACTGTAAAAGTGTTGCCTAGTTGCGGAAAAGTTGTGGGTAAGCTGACATACTGATTAGAACCATTAAAAGTTAAAGCTGAACCAAGTTTACCCGGGACCCAATTGGTATTGGTCATGCTGTTCAAAGTACCGTTATAATTGTTGCCGCTTGTGTCATTAGCAATGGTGCCGGTATTATCATCCATTTTGTAAACTGCATAAGGAGGGTTGCAGGTAGAGGTATCGCCCGGAACACAGTATTCTCCGGTGGCTGAATTATCAGCGACACCCGTGGAGGTAGTGGTGAGAGACCCAAGTACTTGGGCCGAGCCACGGTTATATTCAACTTTGGCCTGTTCAGGAGAAAAATATGAAGCATAGACCTTTAATTCATCAATCATTCCGTCGTAATAAGATGAGGCAGTTCCGTAGGTGACATATAGTTTGGCGCCACGGGAACAGCTGCTATAGTTGCAATCATAGAAGCTGACGTTACTGGATGTCGATGAGCTGTCGTTGCGGATTGCTAGCCGCATATTGTTGTTGGCAACCCAGCCGCCGCGGTTGACAATTTCCGAAATGATGGAGGCAATATCCGGAGACGAATTCCAACCAGTCGTGAGCCAAGATGTAGGGTCCCAGTCAACCTGGGCTGTGGTGACGTTGGTAATGGTAGAAGGACAGTTGTTGGTGCCGCAGGCACCATCTCCGGTTCTCCAGGCGGCGGCATTATCGGCGTCATCGCCCACAATTTTCCCATGAACGTTGGTGATGGTACCGGCAAAGGCGGAGCCATAGAGACTGAGATATGCGGAAAGAATAGTTGAACCTTGAGGAATGTTTACAGTTTGAAAACGAAGGCCGGCGTGAACGCCAAATCCAGCGTTGTTACCGAAAGCGATAACGGTACCATCTCCGTTTGCATACCATTGAATTCCGACCAGTTCGGAACCGTCATCTGCAGCGGCAACGATTTGTTCGGTGGTTCCGGGGCCCTGCATGGAACCGACGATAAAGGATCCGGCATTATCCGTAATGGAAGTAGGGATGGTACCAGTTGCTGCAACAGATTGAGGAATGCCGTTGACGTAGATAATTACCGTTTGGGTGCTGGCTTTATAAGTCGCTAAGATATGGTACCAAGTGCCGGTTTGGAGATTTGTCGCTTGGGTGGTGACGTAGTTAGAGGCTGAGCCAAGGTAAAGGCGAATTTCATCTCCATATAGGGATAATAGATAGTCTTTATAACTGGAATCCCATTTGCCGGCGATGGGGAAATCGGTGGCAGCGGTATTAGATTCGGGTTTGATCCAGGTCGAAAGGGTGAGATCTCCGGTTATGGATAAAGCCGGACTGTCGGCCGTGGAAATATAGTTTAAACTACCCGACTCAAAATCCAAAGCATTACCAAGTTTTCCGTTCATAACCCAGGACGGATTAGTTTGAAAAGAGAGATTGGCGGAGTTGGGTCCGGAGTCATTGGCTGTGGTGCCGTAGCCTTCATCAAATTTCCAATAGGCGGCTTCGGAACCGATGGGTGAGCCGGGAATGGGATGGCCGGCGTTCATGTCTTCAACTGTTTGGGATTGGGTACGAGCATAGTTGTAGATTTTGGTTTCATCGACCCCGCCATAATAAGCATAAGTGCCAAGTTTGAGATAGTTAGCATTAGCAATGTCGCCGACATTGGCGAATGTGCCGGTTAAGGACGTGGCAACTTTTTGACCATCAATATAGATGGCGCAATTTGCTTCAGCTGTACGATCGAAAACGGTCTGAATGTGATGCCAGCCTGGGTTAACTGTACCTGAAGTCATGACCCATTGGTCGGTGCCGTCTGAGACCCGAAATATGACTTGGCGGACATTATCGATAGAGAAACCATAGCCGGCAGCCGATGCAAGTCCGCTATTTTTTTTGGCTAGGGGAAATCCACCGGAGCCGTAATTAGCATTTGCCAAATAGACCCAGGAACCGAGGGTAAAACTTTCGGTGACGGAAAAATCCAGGACGTCGCCCATATCAACGCCACCAGTGTCAGATCCGCTCGCGGTGGGGATAGCAAGACCGGAACCAAACACACCGGTAGTCCAACTGCCATAGGTGGCACTCAATGTTCCGGTGTAGCCGTTGCCTGAGGAATCGTAAGCATAGCCTCCGGCATTTTCATCCATTTTCCAATAGCCGAGGGGATGCGGGGCCAAAGAATGAAGATTGACAATTTCGACGGGGGTCAAAACCCGGTTATAAACCCGAACATCATCAAGAGTTCCGTCAAAATAATTTCCACCCTGACGGCCAACATAAAATTGATCGGCAGAAATCG
>CAYTYO010000006.1:0-37260 GCA_964441445.1 uncultured Gammaproteobacteria bacterium
CAAAATTATTAGTCTTGAAGATTTGGGTTTTAGTGAGTTTTATGAAAGGGGAGTTGGTGAATTGGGTTCGACTGGACAAACTGTGGCCAGGGTGATAGCGGAATACAGAGAGGCGTATAGAGTAAGGAGTATTAATGGAGAGTCTCTGGCTAAAATTACCGGCAAACAACAGTTTTTGGCAGTAAAAAGGGAGGATTATCCTGCGGTGGGAGATTTTGTAGCTATAGATGAATTGGCCGGAGGAAAAGCGGTCATTCGTAAGATATTCCCCAGGAAGACGGTACTTAAGAAGAAATATAGCGGCGGGGAAGAAAACCAGTTAATAGCAACTAACATAGACACGGCATTTATTGTGGGATCGCCGGATAGGGATTACAGTTTGAATCGTTTTGAGAGATATTTAGTCCTTGCAAAGGATGGGGGAATTAATCCAGTTATTGTTTTTAACAAAACAGATTTAATTGCTGAGGCTGAATTACAAATAATGCTAAGTGAGATTAAAGACAGATTTAAGGGTGTTGATGTTCTGTTAACAAGCACTGTTACAGAATGGGGATTGGACGAGCTGGAAAAATATATTATTAAGGGCAAGACCTATTGTTTCTTGGGTTCGTCGGGTGTAGGCAAATCAACACTCATAAATAAGTTACTGGGTAAAAATGAGATCAAAACAATGGAGATTAGTGAAACTACGGGCAGAGGAAAACACACTACATCAACCAGAGAAATGTATTTTTTAAAAAATGGGGGAATAGTCATTGATAACCCGGGAACGAGAGAGGTCGGTATGGGGGATGTGGTTGCGGGAATTGAAAATGTATTTGACGAAATACGACTATTATCCCGGAACTGCAGATATCCTGATTGTACCCACACTAATGAACCTAATTGCGCGATTTTAGAAGCTGTAAAGACGGGAACATTGGATAAGGATAAATATGTGAATTACATAAAATTACGGAGAGAGGCAGAATTCAGCGAAATGAGTGAAGTGGAAAGAAGAGCTAAAGATCGAAAGTTTGGAAAATTTATTAAGAAGGCTAAGGAAGATCTGGAAAAATATTGAAATCTTTTAATCCGGTGCTGTAGGGGGATTTCATTAAAATGGTAGAATTTGGGTGTGATGGAGATGGTAAAAGTTGTTGTGTTTGTACCAAAAAGTCATGCTGATATTGTGAGGCGCACGATGGGAGATGCTGGAGCAGGGAGAATTGGCCTGTACAGCCATTGCAGCTATTCTGTAGATGGTGTGGGGCGCTATAAACCATTAGAAGGCGCTCATCCGGTGATCGGTGAAGTGGGCAAGTTTGAAGAAGTAATAGAGGAGAGGGTTGAGTGTGTTTGCGAACGGGATAAGGCAAAGGCGGTAATAGAGGCGATACGGAAAGTGCATCCGTATGAAGAGGTGGCTTTTGATATATATTCACTGATTTCGGAAAGTGAGTTGTAGCGGCGAAAGAGAAATAAACTTGTTTGAAGTTGAGAAGTCGCAGGAGTTTTTTGGGCTGAGACCAAGATATGTTTTGCTTATATTAGTTGTAAATAATAAAATTCAGATCGATGGATATTAAGAAACTTGAAGATAGAATAATCAAAATAGAGGAGAGAAATAAGAAGGTAGAAGTTGATAAGGCCTGGGAAACCAGTTTGACACGCCGATTGTTGTTAATTATGTTCACTTATTTGACAATTGGTTTATATATGAGAAGTATCGGGGTGAATAGTCCGTGGCTGAATGCTATTGTGCCTGCGGTTGGTTTTTTACTGTCGACTTTATCGTTGCCGATTTTAAAGGAAATTTGGATTAAGTATCAAAAACCGGAAGATAAGAAGGGCGAAAAATAAGTGCAGTTTTGGACGGATAACGCCCAAGCAGGTGATGGAGAACAAGTAATATTTTACTTAGGCCTCAATGATTTCCTGATTGACGGCAAGCCCTGCCCGAGCTCCGGAAGTTACCACAGCTATTGCTCCGTCTGCACGATTTTGGGCGAGATCATATAAGCCGATTACAGCTATTCCGAGAGTGACAAGTAAACTGACGGTGTTTGAAAATGTGTCTGGAGATTGGAAGCCGGCTTTCATTTTTTCGGCTATAGCATAGGCAAGACACGCTTCAGCTGCGTAGATGGCCGCAGCTGTTCCGACACCCGCAGCAGCTGCAGATATCCGCCTTAGTCTTGATGGTTGTTTGTTTTCAGCGTTTAACATGGCCTAATTTTAACAATAATCAGAGGGAAACTCAATTATTATAGGTTTATTCATAGCCTAAGCTGAGGATATCCGAACCACTTTGGCTATTAAGTTATAATTAAATATGATGAAAATTATAAATAGTCCGGTTGAAAATGAGGAGTTAAATCAATTAGCGGAAGAAATTGGTGGTTTTTATATCAAGGTAGTGATTGATGTAAAAAAAGAGGTGATGAGTGCAGGGGCTAAGATGCATGTTGATGAAGAACGAATGCTTTTGGACCAGGGCAGCGACCAGGGAGATTTATGGGGAGGCGGATACGATCTGGAGACAAAACAGGTTACTTATGACTCAATTATTAATAATAAACCAGGGTCAAACGCCAGTTCGGATATCCTTAACCCGGATATGAGACAGAAATTTGAAATTATATTAAGACGGCTCTTTAAAGTATGAGTGAAAAACAGAAGTGGCAGACTATTGCGTTGGATTTGAAGAGGGCGGCCAATTATCTATCGGCTAAAAGGGGGGCTCAGGCTAATTTTTATCTAGCGGAAGCAAAACGATTATATGATTCTTTGAACTTGAGTGAACAGATGCAATCTATAAGAAGTTTTATCAAGTTTGATGGGCATCCGGAAGATATTTTGCTGGGAAGTAGTCTTATTTGGGGGAGGATTTAAGTTCCTCTTTACTTTGAAAGGGGGCCTAAAATCAAACTGAAGATGTGGGGATATAAGCGAAAGTGTGGTGGCGGTTGACCATGTTGGAGACTGGTTTTTTGAGGGTTGGAGGTTAAGTTATACTTAAAATATGGCAACACCTATTCATTATCTTTTAGTCGGGTTTCCGTATTCCGGGAAAAGTACTTTGGCCACGGAACTGGTTAGTAAATTTGGTTTTGCACACATTAATTTAGACCAGTTAAAATGGGATTTAGGGTATACCGAAGTGGGGGATGATGATGTGCCCGATGAAGCTTGGGAGAAAATTTTCAGGATAGCGGATGAATTACTGATGCGGTATTTAAAAGAAGGTAAAAATGTAGCAAATGAGTATGCGTGGATTACCCGGGAGTGGAGGGATAAAGCCAGAAAGGTAGCTAGTGAAGCGGGGTTTGAAACAAAAGTGATATATCTTAAAGTGCCGAAGGAGGAAATTCGAAGGAGATGGCAAGTGAACAGTGAAACCAAAAAACGGTTTCACTGGCCGGAAAAAGAGTTTGAGAGAATATTTGTTGATTTTGAGGAACCAACTGAGGACGAAAACATCATTTATTATGATGGCAGGGTATCTGTTGAGGATTGGGCTAAGAACAACGGTGTTTGAGGAAAAAATCAGAGAATGGCAAACTGTATTTGAACATATTCCAGGTTTACCGTGAGACATTTAAATAGTTTTTTGTTTTGTTAGAATGGGAATATATGAGTGAGTATCCGGTTGTAAAAGTAAAAACCGTAGACGGCTTAATACTGCATGGATTATTCGTTGAACCTAAGGCAATATCAAAGACCATAATTATCCATATTCATGGCACCTCAGGTTCTTTCTACTGGAACGAATTCCATGAAAACTTAGTTGACTTGGTTTCCGAATTGGGAATTGCATATTTGACAACAAACAACAGAGGTGCGGGAGTTTACGAAGTGGAGAAAGGGTCGATTTATTGTGGGGCAGCGGTTGAGAAATTTGAAGATTGTGTCAATGATATTGATGCTTGGATTGAATTTGCTCTAGAAAGGGGTTACGACAATATAATTCTAGAAGGCCATAGTTTCGGGACTGAAAAATGTGTGTATTACATGAATAAAGGGCGTAATGTAGAGAAAATAAAAGGGGTTGTTCTGCTTGGTTTTTCAGATACTGTGGGAACTCAAAAGAAATATGAGCAGCTTGTGGGCAGGAATTGCAGTGACGAGGCGAAACAGCTGGAGGCTAAGGGGGAGGATTTTCGGTTAGTTCAGGATATTTTTGGCTTAGCGGGCGAACTTCCCATAAGTGCGGGCACGTATCTGAATTACTTTTCCAAGGGTTCGGAATTATCAAAGGCTTTGCCTTTCGGGGAGGGAAAGGGACTTAGCTTTTTTAAAAATATTCGGGTTCCTATTCTGGCAGTTATTGGAGATAATGACAGTGGGGAATATACGATTATCCCGATTAAAGATGCCTGTACACTTCTTCAGTCAGAAAATAACCTGGCAGAGGTGCTTCAGATAACGGATTGCGGCCATGGATTTGAGGGGAAAGAGAAAGAATTGACCGATGCGGTTGAGGATTTTATTAAAAGAAGAATTTTGGTGTAGTTTTTTAAATGCGTTGTAGCCTAGGATGGAGAACATTCGGACCTGGTACGGTACAATTATTCCAAAGGGAATTGCGGGATGAGACCCAGTTTTTTTCGCTGCGCAATCGGTAGTTTTGAGTAGTATTCCCACAATGTGGGGGCATATTGGCGTGTGCTGTCTGCGATTTGATTGAACATGGTTATGCAGTTTTCCTCTTCAAGTATCCCAGGTGCGAAAATGTGACCCAGAATTTTTTCAGCGGTAACTCCAGATTTGATTGCTGTTTCTGATAGGTTTGCCAATAGCTCGACAGGGGTGTTTGATTTTTGGACAGCTTCATTGAGCATGTCTAATGCCTTGAGGTACTTATCTGGGCTCCTCTCTTGGCCTCTGCCGGCGATTTCTATGAATACTCTGGGAAGTGCATATCCCCAGGGTGTGGAGAGGGGAGACATTTCGGTTTGGTGTGATTCCGGGACAATATCAGCTTCGTGATACCCCATGGGTTCGTTGGGGAGCCTGGGTACTGAGGACGTGAGTAGTTGATATAACCCTGGCTTGTCCTTGGCCTGTTTAATAATCAGAGAACTGAATACAAAGTCGCACTCGTCGTATCTTTGTCTGGTCCATTCCAGACCGTATTCTCTGGATACTTCTCCTGGACGGGGACAAGCGTGTCTCCAGGCAGATACTTGGAGACGTTGCTCTGGGGTAAGTAAGAGAATTCCGGGGTTGTTGCCCATAAATTTTCCTCTACCGAAATCTGTCTGGGTCTTAAATATGACATTTATGTAGGCTTCAAGTCTTCTCGGGCTGATCCAGCCTAAACCATCGGGGCGGGGCTGCCTCCATATGGAGAGTAGTTTGGCTTCATTTGAATTTCCTTGCAGGCCTCTCATCGCAATGACGTCGTTTAGGGCACAAAGGAGCCAGTCTTTGTGATGGGTGTACTCCGATTCAGGCAAATATACGGACAGCGTTCTTTCTATTCCATGACAGAGTGCAAAGTCGATATCGGTTTCGGGATTTATCGCTCCTCTTACAAATCCCCAAATTACGTTATCTGCTCTGGGATCTCCGTCCTTTGGCGTCCAATCTGGTTCGGTTTGTTTAATTGTCCAGGCGTTGTTCATCATCTTGGAAAGCATGTCAATGCCATCTTGGTTTTGTGCGTTAACCAAATTGCCCATTTGCCTCAGGTGTTTGAGAATTGTCTCTTTTTGGTCACCCAAAGCATCTAGAAATTCATCTGCGCCGCGTCTTGAGCATAGTTTGTGGTTCACCTCTTTGATAGTAGATATTTCTTCTGGTGTCAGATTGAGTAAATCTCTGATTGCTTTGTAGTAGGAATAGAATTTTTGGGCGATGAGGTTAGGGTCGGCCTCGGCTAGAGCGAACGAATCTCGGAGTGGCTCTGCATTCCCAGCCGCAGAGTTTTTAAAAGCTTTGATATTATCTCTGGCTAACTCAAGAAGATTTGTCACGAGTTTATTTTATAGCTAGGGTGAGACTACGTCAAACTATAGGGTTAATTAGCAGGGACGGAAGGAATCGAACCTTCATTGGCGGTTTTGGAGACCGCAGTCCTACCGTTGAACGACATCCCTATATAGTCAGTATTTTACATGAATAACGAAGGAAGGGATACCGAAATTCGGGGATTGGAAGTTACTTGAGTTTGGAGTTCTCTTTGTGGGAAGTGTGTTTACGGCATTTTTTGCAGTATTTGGACATGTTTAGTTTATCCTCAACGTTAACCCGGTTTTTTTCAGAAATATAGTTTTGGGATTTGCAGACGGTACAGACGAATGCGATGGTTTGACGGGCACCTTTTTTTGCCATGACCTGACGATTTTACTAGATACGAAGGCGGGTAGCAAGACTTAAGCCCTCAAAAGTGAGGGCTTAAGATTTTTTTTAAAAGATCAAAATCAGCTAACCGTTTGATCGGTGGGGGATACTGGAATGGGATTTTCTACCGGTGTGGCAGGTTGTGCTGCAATTGGCGGGACATCCGTTAACGGAGCTCCGGCTTGTGCAGAAGCCGCGGAAATATCAGCTTGGGCTGCTGCCGCAATAGGGTCGGAAGCTGCGTTGGCTGGTGAAACGGGAACGCTGGCCTGAGGCGGTGACATGTTGGGGTTGGGTGCAGAAGTTAATTCAGAATTTATATTTTCTGTACCGCAGTTTTCACAGACCCAGACCGGTTTGCCCTCATCCGTCGTTATTTGCTGACAGTTTGTGCAGGATAGTGGTGTTTGTGTGTCGTCCAAAGTTATCACCGCCTTTCAGTTTATGGATTTACCATAGCCGATATTTGTTGACATGGCAAGTTGTTTTGCCCACAATGAAGTTATGGATTTAACAAGTGACAAGATGGGTGGCCCCGGTGGCTTTTCGCTGTCGGGAATGTCTTCTCCCGTTGAGATTGTGGATCAAGTGATCGGGCAGGCAGTGAGACTGTCGGCTTCAGACATTTTATTTGAACCGGAGGAAAAGGATGTGGTGGTGAGGTTGCGCGTAGACGGGGTGTTACAGCCTTTTGGGGTGATGCCACACGGGGCATACGACCAAGTACTGTCAAGGTTAAAGGTGCTAGGGAACATGGACGTGACCGAGAACCGTAAACCACAGGAGTCAAAGATCAGATTGGAGATTGACGGACACGCCTATGTATTAAGGGCAGCCATTGTGTCGACAAATTTCGGACAGATGGTAGCCTTGCGGGTCTTGGACAGTCCCAAATTTACCGAGTTTGCGGAACTGGGGATGTCGGGCCAGTTTGCGGAAAAAATAAAGAAGAATATCGCCGGCAGGTACGGTCTGTTTCTATTGTGCGGACCGACGGGGTCGGGGAAGACAACTACGGTACATGCCTGCCTGAAGCATTTGAACACCGGCGGAGTGAATATTATGACTTTAGAAGACCCGATTGAGTACGTGATGCCGGGGTTAAACCAAATGCAGATCGGGGATGATGTGGGTTTGGATTTTGCTTCAGGATTGAAACTGATCTTAAGACTTAATCCGGATATTGTGTTTGTAGGGGAGATCAGAGATGCGGAAACGGCAAAAATTGCCGTTCAGGCGTCTTTGACCGGGCACTTGGTAATTTCTACCATTCATGCGCGAAACAGTGTGGGAGCTTTGTACCGGTTAATTGATCTCGGAGTGGACCGATACATGATTAATTATGCGTTAAGGGCGATTGTGTCGCAGCGGCTGATGCGGCGAATTTGCGAACATTGCCGCGAAGCCTATGAGGCCAAACCCGAAGACGTGGCGATTTATACAGCGGAAAAAGGGATGCCACCCGGGAATTTGGTGCATGGCAGGGGGTGTGACATGTGCGGCCAGACTAAATATCGGGGAAGAGTGGGAATTTATGAGTTGTTGGAAGTGGATGATAATTTGCGGCAGATGATTACATCAACAGCCGGAGAGTCGGAATTCCGGTCACAACTTGAAAGTAGGGGGTTTGTGGGAATGGATAAGGAAGGGTTGAGATTGGTGGATGAAGGGGTAACCAGCTTGCGGGAATATATCCGGACAATGTACGACGCCAGGTAGATGGGAAAAAAGACGGAAGGTTATTCGTAGCGCAGAGCGTTAAGAGCGGAGATTTTGGTTGCCCGACGGGCGGGATAGATACCGGTGATTAAACCGACAGTGAGGGAAAGGAAAATAACCGCGGCAATAAACAACCCCGGTATGAAAGAAATATCCACAATACCAACACCTTTGGCAAGAGAGAAGGCGGAAAGAAGTAAACCGATTAGTTTGCCGCCCAAAAATCCAATGGCAATACCCAAGAGACCGCCGAAGAAACCCATGATCATGGATTCGGTCAAGAAGAGCTCCTGAACTTCACTGGATTTCATGCCCATGGCTTTCATCAGGCCAACTTCACGGGTGCGTTCGAGGAGGGAAATGGTTAAGGTGTTAAACATACCGAGCGAGGCAACGGCGAGAGCTACCATACCCAGAAGGGCCAGGACAGTTCGGGCTGTGGCAAACAAACTATTAATCTGATTGACGGTGTCGGCGACTGAATGGGTGGTATAGCCCAAACCTTCAATGGTTTTACGGACTTTGTCGAGGCCGGTTTGGCTTTTGACCGATACTTTGACCTGGGAATAATTCACAATTCCCAAACCGCGGAGGTCTATGAAGGGGACGTAAAAGACAGGTGATTTATCGTCGGGAATGATGCCGACTATGGTGTAGGTTGAAGCTTCAGATTCAACTTTTTCCTTGCTGTTTTCGAGCAGATCTTCGACAACTACAAATGAGGTGGAAAAGGTTTTTCCTACGGCTTCAGTTTCTTTGATGCCGAGAACTTTTAACATGGAGAGATTGACTACGGCTTCTTTTTTGGCTTGGGGGGAGAGGGGAATGGTTCTGACTTTAGGAGCGGCAGCTGCGGCGGATTCACTTGCTATCTCTATCCAGTCAACGGAAGAACTGTCAGAAGAGGTTTCTTCACCGAGGATTAGATCTGCAATGAGGGACTCGTCTGCAGTTTCATCACCCAGGACAAGTTCCTCTACGGCCGGCTGAGCGGCGGTTTGCTCTCCGAGAACCCTCGGAGTGATGAAATTTTGGGTAGTAATACTGACCCCGTTTTCGGCAATGTAACCTGTCGCCAGTAATTGGGAATTTTCCGGATCTCTTTTTATCAGGTATTTGTCCATGACACAGTCGGGATTGGCGGCGGTTGAACAGGCAGTCTGTTCCCAGATGGGGAATTGGGATTTAATCCATTTACCAAGTTCAATCCCGGATGCGGAAAAAGTCGGCTCGTCTGTGGTGTCGTTTGGATATGCAGTGCCCCAGTACTCCTCACCCTGCTGAGGACTATCCTGACGTTTGGTGTAGCCGATGACCTCGGAATTGATGCCGGGGCTGTGACGAACTCGCATCCAGGTGCCTGGATCGATGCGGAATTCGACGTCGCCATTTTTTTCACCTTGATTGGCGATTGCGGCTTCGGTTTTAACACCCTGGACGGCTCCGCTGGGACTTGCAGCTGTGGCGTCTGTCGTAACGGCTGTGGCACTGGGAGTGGAAGATTCTGATTGGTTGAAGGCAGTGGTTTCAAGTGAGGGCGGGATATATGCGGTCAGACTGTTGCTGTCATAGACCTGGCCGTAGATGGGCTTAATTGCAGATTGAGCCAGATAATCAGAAGTGACACCGAAAACGGCCATATCAGAAATGGAGTTCTGATAGTTTACCCGGCCGACAACGGCGATCATGGGCTGGACACTGTCAATGTTTTGAATTTGGCCGAAATCAGAGACGGTTTTGTCATTGATTTTTATCTGGCCGCCGGGTTGACGGGAAACATCGGCCTGACGCATTTCATCCAACCGGGCTATGCGGCCGACAACCATTTTTTCCAGACCATAACCAATGGAGACGAGTAAAACGATGGCACCAATACCTAGGGCCATACCACCTACAGTAATGAAGGTACGGGATTTTTTGAAGCGCATATTTCTTAAGGCCAGATCGATTAAGTTAAGGCGGTTAATGGAAGTGGAACTGACATTAAGACCGATGATGAAGTGGTAAAAAGCGGACAAGGGTTTACCAAAAATCCGGGTGAGAATTTTAGGGAAGTAGCGGCGACCGGAAATCCAGGTTAAGAGCTTGTAGGCGAGGTAGGTGTTGAGAAGGATGAAGAAGCCGCCAATGTTAATAATGTTGTAGCCAATCAGCTTAACGTTTCGGGGAAAGTTTTTGAAAAAAAGAAAAATCAGATGAGGTAATCTGAGTAAAAATTTGGGAATGGCAGTGATGACGGTTATCAGTTTTTTAATCATGTTTTGGGGGCATTAGCGGCTGTGTTTGCCGGTTTTTGATTGTCGACTACACCACGTTTAAAGTGCAATTCCTGCAAAAGTTGTTCTTTATTCGATTGGTCGTAAACACCTACTACCTGACCATCCAACATGCGGACGGCAGATTTGGAGTACTGCAGATATTCTAAATCGTGGGTAACCATAATAATGGTTTTGTGCTGCTCTTCATTAAGTTTTTGTAATAATTTCATGACCATCTTACCGGATTCAAAATCCAGGTTTCCGGTTGGCTCATCGGCGATGATAACCTGGGGATTATTGACCAGGGCACGGGCGAGGGCGATACGCTGCTGTTGACCCGAAGAAAGATCGTTCGGGCGGTAATTGGCCCAGTTGCCCATTTCTACGCCGTCTAGCTGTTCCATGGCTTTAGGGAAGGCAGTTTCATGTGCCATGCCGAGGAGGGTTAAGGGGAAGGCAATGTTTTCGATGACGGTCAGGGATTTGATCCAGTTGGGCTGCTGGTAAATCATGCCGACATGCTGTTTGCGCATCACCGCCCGATCATCTTCGGTAGTGTTGGCATACAGATCCTGACCTAAAAACATAACCTGACCTTCACTGGGGGGCTCTAAACCGAGGACAGTGTGAAGGAGAGTTGACTTACCGCAACCTGAAGGACCAAAAATAATCAGGTAATCATTCGTCATGGCGCGGAAATTAACATTTTTCAGGATTTGGACCTGTTGGGATCCGACCATGAAAGTCTTATGAATACCTTTTGCTTCGATGAGTACTGTTTCGGCCATATAGGTTAAGGAATAATTTTTAAGGGTTTCCCTTTATATAACAGTTCGCGGTCATTAATTACCAAAGTGGCGGTGCCGCCGGCTTCGGAAAGGGGATTGATGATGAAAGAATGCGTGGTGCGAGGTTCATAAGTGGATGTAGGCAGAATTGGAATAACATGTTCAACTGCGGTGTCGTGATATTTGAGAAAAACAACTGCTGGTTGGGCAAGGGTTATATTGATGAGGACCGACTGATTATCGATGGAAATGATTTCTAAATTAGTAATTTGCGGAGTTTGACGGGCTGATGCCGATAAGCGGCTGGTGCGTTCGGCCAAACGGTAACTTAAAAAAGGCAGGGTGAATGAAGCGGTCAAAAGTAAAATTAGTCCGAGTAAATTTTTTCCGGCGTCACGGTTGGCCCAGCCAAAGAGGAAAACCATAATCAGGACACAAACCGCAAAAAAGATGGCGCCGATGAGTAAGTAGGTTAAGACAAGTTCGGACATAATATTGGTTATTGGGAAATTTGCCCCAGGAACCCGAAGGCCTGTTGCAGATTTGAGATAACTAAGTTTAGTGCGTTTTCTGTTGCTTTGGGAGTGATAGTTACAGTATCAATGGATTGGGCGACATTACTAGCCGTGTCTTTGGCCAATGCCCGGAGGTGATAAACCTTGGATGGGGTAAGTCCGGAAATAACGACAAGATGATTATAGGTAAGATTGCCGTCTTCTTGGGTTTTTTGGGCATAGGTAGAGCCAGTGCCTTCGCCAAACTCAATTTGACTGGTTGACGCTTCATCCGTATTCCAGGATACAACTAACTGAGCGGTTCCTTCGGAAGAGTTGGAACCGGATACATTTTGGATACTCCCCTCTACTCTTAAGTCGGAGATTTGCGGCGGTCGGGTATCTGTAGCGGTGGTGAATTTCTGCAGTTCCGATGTGGCTTCGTTTCCGGCCTTATCGCGGCCTTTGACCATCAACACATACGGGGTTTGAGGGACCAAACCGCGGACAATCATGCGATGGGCACCTGAAACCAGGTTAACGTTGACTTCGTCTTTGGCAAGCCCCGGTTTACCTTCGGGGTAATGAGTGACGATACTCGAAGTGTCGGTATTGGTTTCCCAGGTAACCAGAACTGTCGGTTGGGCGGTACCGACAACCTGTTGAATTCTGACTTTAGTGATTTTGGGTCGGGGAAGGGTAGAAAAATTGAGAGTAGTTCCTTCATATTCGGCACCTTCAGAGTCGAAGGTATTAATTTTGTAATAGTATTTAGTGCCGTCTTTTAAGTCGGCAATTTCGGTGATCTGATCCTGTTCGGAGGTGGAAGTAGTGGCTTCTTTGACGCCACCAAAGGCAGTTGTTTCACCGTAATAAATCCGGACTTTAGAAGAACTGGTGGTAGTGTAGTGTAAGACTGCACTGGTAAGCCCAATGGTGTGAGGCCCGACATCTTTAACCGATGGGGCGGCCTGGGTGGCAAAACTTTTTTCACTACTGATGCCGGTATTACCATCTTCGTCGGTCCATTTCGCTTTGTAATAATAAGTCGTGCCGGGATTTAGATTGGTGAGAGAAATGGAATGGGCTGTTACCTGGGTGGAATTTGAAGGCTCCGTGGACCCGTAAGATCCGGCTGAGGTTCCGTATTGAATTTTGGAGTCGGAATTTCGGTCGGTTGACCAGGTAATGATGGCTTTTTTAGTGGTTATGGATGAAACTGTGGGTCCGGAAGTTAAGGTGGAGGCTTCAGTATATTTCCCGGTGGGAAGACCACTTTTAGCTCCACTGATAACACCACAGTTGTTAACAGAGTCGCAAGCTTTAACTTTGTAGTAATAGGTAATTTGCGAAAGACCAACATCCACATAGGCGGTACCGGTTGTTGTCGCAAGGGAAGTGTAAGTCGTGCCGTTAATGGAGCGTTCGATTTTATAGTTGGCGATGCCGGAACCAATATCAGTGGGCGGATTCCAGGAGATAGTCAGGCGCCAAGTAGAAGAATTTTTTACGGAAATGTCTGCAACATCCAGATTTAAGGGAATTCCCGGGGCGGAGGTTTCGGCAATGAAAAGGACGGTCGCAAAGGCGCCGTAGTTAATAGCACCGCCGGCACTTTCAGGATTTTTGGCGACTACATAGAGTTTATTGGTGCCATATTGGGTGGCGAAGGGACCTGCGGAAAGTGAGGTATCACCCGGACTGGTAAAGGTACAATTATTTGCATTGGGTTCGACGCCAACGGTGTAGCAATACGTTAATTCCGAGGCGGATCCGGAATAACTGGCAGGGGGTTGCCAGGAGAAAGCAAATGAATTTTCGCTTTTTTCCTGACCGCCAACGGTTTGCAGATATTGAGGAGCAGAAGGGCCGGTGCCGGCATAATAGTAGTTGATTTGGGAAGGTGTAGCTGACTCATTTCCGGCATTATCGACGGCGACCAGATAAAAGACATTGGCTTCATCGGAGATGTAGGCGGCATCGGTCAGACTGACAGTATTGGTAGTGATTACAGTGGACCAAGGTCCGCCCGGTTCAAGACATGTCGGGCCAAGGCAGTATTTGTAACCTTGAATACCGGAGGCTCCGGAATCGGTGGCGCCCCCAGTTACGTTCGCAGCAGGCCAGGAAAAAGTATAAGTGTTATCAGATGAGTAGCCAGCGGGGGAGACTGTCAGGGCGGTTGGACTGTTGGGTTGTTGAACGTCTAATTGATATTCGATTAACGGGCTGGGGACAACGGAAGAAGTATTCTGAGCGTTATCTTTGGCTACAAGCTTAAGGTAATAAGTGCCGCTGGTGAGGCCGGTAAAGGTGCGATTGGCGGTGAGACTGGGGCTGACTTCCTGAGTGGGTTCGGCAGTGTTGTCCGTGCCAAAATAGGCGTAATAGCCGGCAACACCTGAACCGCTTGTGTCGGTGGAAAGCTCCCAGTCCACATAGACTGTGGCGGTGTTGTACCAATTATCAGTACCGCCTGCCATCAGATCCCCCGAAGCATTTGTGACGCGGACATGAATGTCGGATGGATCGGTTGGGGGAGTGTTGTCTACGGTGGCTTCAAGGTGTAAGCCGTTAATAGTTGATTGTTCCTGACCGTTGGCACTATAGAAAAGTGCGCGCCATAACATGCCACCGGCTGTGGCGGGGAAAGTGCCGAGATTATCGCGGATTTGCGCTTCGGAATTGGCATGGGAAATCAGGGTGTCGGTGGTATTTGTCCAAACAGAATCGTGATATTGCCAGTTAGCTCCGCCATCGGAAGAAAGCTGATAGCGGATTACGGCGCTGGACGTTGCTGATTCGAGACCGTAAAAATTGGTCCAATTGGCTACTTGGCTGGTCATTTTGGCTGTGGCGGGTCTAATCCATTGAACCGAGGTAGAGTATGGAGTGGTGTTAAAACTGGAGCGGACAGTGTCGGATATTCGGACTTCATCAAGTGTTGCATTTAAGAAGCCTCGGCCGATATCATTTCCGCCACCACCTAACGACGAACCGATGTGGAGGGGCCGGCCGGAATTTTTGAGGGTCATTGAAGCTGTTGCGGCAGTTTGTTGCTGAGTGCCATCAATAAACATCCGGGCGACAGAGCCGTTATATGTGGTGGCTAAATGATGCCAATCAGTAGTGGAGAAAGCCGGACCATCTGATTCGAGATATAAGTTGTTTCCATAAGACCAGACTTTGGCGTCAGCTATTCCACTTAACCCGGTTGTGGCATACAGTTTGCCGCGGTATTTAATTAAACCGTAGACGGCTTCAAAGTTTTCGTTTGCTAGCCAGCTGTTGTTATTGCCATCTCCGGCTAGTGCGGTCCAGGAAGTACCGTCAAAAACATAAACTTTAGCGTCGCCCACCTGGTTTCCCAGGGCAGCGTACAGCAGACCGTTGTAGACTTCCATTTTTTGGACCGTTTCAAAATCAGATCCGCCCCAACCCTGGTAAGATGCTGCCGCTCCGTTTCCAGCTATTCTGGTCCAGGTTACGCCGTCAAATTTCCAGATTTCCGCATCGCCGCTGCTGGCACCTAAACCTGCATAAAGTTCGCCGTTATACATCGCCATGGAATAAACGCCGTCTATATCATCAATATTTTGCCAAGTGGTTGGGTAACCGGTTGCACCCATACCACCGATTTGTTCCCAATCTGGTGTTTCGGCAGTTAGATCAAGACGCCATACCTCACCCTCGTCTGTCCCGGTGCCTAGTCCGGCGTAAAGATATTTTCCGTCACGCAGAAGAGAAAGAACGCTGTTAGCGTTGTCTGCGTTTGCCCAGCCGCCGTTTACGGTGACATTTGCGGTGGTAACACCGCCAATCTGTGACCAGGTCGAGCCATCAAATTTCCACACGTCCCCATCGTCATCACTGTTGCCTAGGCCCACATACAGGTAATTATTGTCGGCAGTTGAGGAAATAACTTGTTCAATGTTGTCGGTATCGGTCCAACTACTGTTAACAGATGTTGTGGCTTGAGTGCCGCCGACTATGACCCAATTACTACCGTCAAAACGAAAAACATCTCCGTCGTCGGCAGTATTGCCCAAGCCGGCGTAGAGATTCCCCTTGAAAGAGGCCAGACTTAAGACTTGTTCATAGATGTTGAAGGGCCAGCCGTCAGAGGTGGCGGGAGAGCGAGTGTTTTGACCACCAACCAGTTGCCAATTGGCTCCTGAAGACGTGGCAGTGTCATATTCCCAGACGGTGGCATCACCGGCGGTAGCATAACCAGTCCCGACATAGAGTTTGTTGTTGTGGACTGTGGCTGCTGAGACGGTGTCGACCAGTGTCCAGTCCCAGCTGCCATAGTGATAGTTGCCACCGATATGATTCCAAGAGCCGTTATATGAGTACATTAGTCCGGGGAGGCTGACACCAACAACGCCGACATAGACTGTGGAGCCGACGAGAGCTTGGGCTTTGGCGTAGGTGTAGTTGCCGGTCCAGGATGAGTTGGCGGCATCGCCACCCAGTTTGGTCCAATCGCTACCTCCGCCCAGGCAGGCGGAAGTACCGATGTTGCAGACCCAAAAATCGGCGTCTGTGTTGCTGATACCTAAACCGACGTATAAAAATTTGTCAGTGCCAGCATCTCTAACCAACATCGAAACCACTGCTTCCTGAGCGTTGGTCCAAGCTTGTCCTCCAGTACCAGAGCTGTTGCCATCGACTAAGACTGTCCAGGCACTGGCTGCAGTGCAGTTTGTAGTGGTAGCTGTGTCACAGGACCAAATTTCGGCGTCGTGCGTGGTTGCACCGCTACTTAGACCCAAGCCGGCTAAGAGAATGGTGCCGTTATAGGTGGCAAGAGATGTGACGGCTTCGTAACCAGTGTTCCAACTCGAGCCAACAGCGTCACCACCAACTTTGGTCCAGCCGGTGGTGGTCGTACAGGTAGTGTTTATGTCGCAGCTCCAGACTTCGGCTTCACCAGCAGTATCACCTAATCCAGCGTAGATTACTGACCCAACATTGGCCAGTGACCAGACGCGGTCGTAGCCTGAATTCCAGCTGTAGCCGGCTAATACAGCACTACCCGAGTCACCGGCTATTTTAGTCCAGCCAGATTGGTAGGTACAACCTGTACCTGAGGCGCCTAAATCACATTTCCATAATTCTGCATCTCCAGATGAATAGCCGAGAGCGGCGATCAGGACATTACCAATAGTTAACATTTTCTCAACCCGTTCATAACCAGTGTCCCAGCTGTAGCCTTCCAGGATAGTACTACCGGAGTCACCAGCTATTTTGGTCCAGGTCCAAGAGGTGCTGTTCCAATACCAAATATCCGCGTCACCGGCTGCATTTCCCATGCCGGCGATAATGTTGTCGCCATGAGCTACAAGAGAAACAACTTCATCATATGTGGCATCCTGCCAACTGCCGTATTGGCCGTTGCCGGCGATTGAAGTCCACTGACTGGTAACGGTGTTAAAAAAGTAGACCCGGGCATCTCCGGCAGCATTTCCGGTCCCAGCATAAACCAGAGTGCCGGCTTGAGTGGCCGATGAGACAGCATTGATACCGTTTAGGTCCCAGCTGCCATTAAGTTCGCCTGAAGCAATCCTGGTCCAGTTCTGAGTATCCGACGGGGCCAGTTCATAGACAAGTTTGGCGGTTTGGTTATCGTAATAAAGCTGGTAATCACCTTTATCAATGACAGTTTGTTTTGAAAAGGATGAATTCGGAGTAAATGCTGAATTAAATTTAACCCAGCTTTCAAGAGTGTTGGCCTGAGTGATGAGGGGGATTGAAGCTGAGACAGAAGCGTAGACCGACTGACCGTCAAGTAATAACCCACCCTGGCCATTGCCCGCTCCATCCAACCTTCCCTCTGCCCAGATAGTTGTGGGAGTGGGGGCAGGAAGAACCAAGTCGGCGGTATTGGAATTTCCGGAGGAGTCAGTGACTGTGACACCTGAAGATTCGTCAAAATGGCCGAGCCAGACGGTGTTAGCATCAGGGACGTAGTTTTGAACTTTCAGTCTGGCTTTGTTGCCTATAACTTCAATGGCGTTGGAATCAGAAAGGACATAGTCACCGGAGGTGTCAAAGGTCCAGCGATAGTAGCCACTACCGGAGGAGTCGGCAAGGACGGAATTAGTGAGGCCAGAAAGAGCGAAATAAGTGCCGGAAATAAAGCCGATCCAAAAACCAATAAAGACAATGAGATTGAAGTGCCATTTGGCTATGGTAATTTGTTTGTGCAGTAGCGATGTGTGGTTATCGGGCATGGCAGGAGGGCGAAAATCGCCTGTATTATTATTTGTACTGCATTTAAAGTGCCTACGCAATGGCCATATTTGCAGATGCGTAACATGAGGTTAACGAAGGTGATTAGTTTGAGCCTGGAGTGAGAATCGGACTCACGACTTCATTCTTACCAAGAATGCGTTCTGCCACTGAACTACCCAGGCGACGAGGGTTATTATATCCGACTAACAGGAATTGTTAAAAGAGGAAAAAGACGAAATGAACAGAACAAATATTATCAAGGTAATTGAAGCGGATTAGTGTATTGATTTGCGGGATTCGTACAGGCGTTTGGTCAGATCATCGCAGACGTTGGTCCAACGATCATTAGTTCTTTTATCGATATAGCCAAGTCGCTGACATAAGTCGATGAGGCTGACTATTTTTGCTACTGAGACAATACATTTCTCTACCGCTTCAGTTGATTCGGATTTGGAAGTACGCACAAAGCCTTCGGTGAAGTCCTGGATGAGAGTAATAGCCAGGTTTCTAATTTCCTTAATGAGACCACTGCTTTCGTAGTCGGGAAGTTTCCCCGTAAATTGAAAGAGATCTTTAGTAAAGATGCTGAGCTGTTCGTAAATGACGTGGGATTGGAATTTAAAAGGCATAGGTTAATTGTATATCTTTTTTTTGTGCCGGGACCAGGGTTCGAACCTGGGTAGGCTAAGCCATCGGTTTTACAGACCGACCTCGTTGACCACTTGAGTATCCCGGCAGCACGATGTTGATTTTAGCAGAAAGTGAGCCACCCCTCGGATTTGAACCGAGGACCTGCTGTTTACAAAACAGCTGCTCTAACCACTGAGCTAGGGTGGCACATGGTTTGATTTTACCTGCTAGAGAGAAGAAGTTAAAGCGGGTTAGTTGTTACTGTAACAATACAGTAAGAGATGTTAATTTATATATTGATATATTCATAAATATATATTAAACAGTTGTAATCAGAGGTGGAAAAGAAAAGGGAAGTTGTAAGCAAAAAAGTCCCACCGATCAGGTTTATAAAGGTTTTTCCCCGAATGAGGTTCAAGTGGGCGAGCTCTTCTGACAAGCAAATCGAGTCAGAAATGTCTAAAATGGTACTTGGACCAAATTAGAGTTGTGCCCTTTAGCCCTTTGAGGGAAAAATAGTCAAGGAAAAAATCCTTTCAAATTCCTTCTCGGTAGGACACTCTTATTATATCAAGCCGTCAATAGGCGAAGAAGGAATCCAGCTACGGGAGAAATGATGATTGAGGCGATGGAAGCGCCATTGAAAATGGGCAGAATCAATAAGAGAAGCATCAGTGGGCTTTCCCGAGTTTGATATCGAAGGGCGGATTCATTTGACATAAATATACCGACAAATTTTGAGCCGTCGAGCGGAGGAATGGGAATGAGATTGAAAAGAGCCAAAGTGATGTTAAGTCGAATGAGAAGAAAGACGGTTAAAGCCACGGGATCAGGTAAGGAGATGAACCGCATGATCAGGGAGAGTAAAAAAGCCAGCAGAAGGTTACTCACGGGCCCTGAAAGAGCGATGAGAGCTGTATCACGACGGACGTCCTTAAGATTAAAAGGATCGTAAGGAGCCGGTTTACCCCAACCGAAGATACCAGTGAATAAAATAACCATGGTACCAACAGGGTCCAGGTGTGCTATGGGGTTTAAGGTCGTGCGGCCAAGACTGCGGGGAGTGGGATCACCTAAATAGTCAGCGGTGTAGGCGTGGGCGGCCTCGTGAATGCCGATGGCGATGATTATTCCGCCAAAAATGATGATGAAGGTAGAAGGATCGGTGAACAGTAAGTCGAGCATATAAGTATCAGTGCAGTATACCAAGTACCGGCAAGGTATGGTAAAATTTCGCGGATATGGCATACATTTGTGATCATTGCGCCCGGGGAGTTCAATACGGGACCTCACACACACACGGTAGGGGTGTGGCTGGGGGAAGATGGAAAAAACGAGCTCCACATACACGAAAAGTTTTTAAACCCAACCTGCATAAATGGCAGGGATTGAAATTATGTACTAAGTGTTTACGGGCGGCTAAATCAACATATACAGCTCCGGTTGCGGTTTAAGATTGACCTTCGGTGCGGGTGACAAATTGGGGAGAGATACTGATGAGCTTATGACGTTTACCATCCGGATCTTTCGTCCAAACGCCCGGCCAGGGGTAATAAGCTTTGAATTTGGCAATGAGTAGGTCTGACTTTTGGGAAATAAGGGTTTGAAAATCGGTGTAGGGGATATAACCGTCGTCTTTCGTTAACAAACGAGTAAAAGTTGCCTGGGTATCATCTTGGGGAACGGGTGAATATTTTTCCGGATGGAGGAAAAAATCTACAAACAATTGGGCTCCCTGAAAGAATAATCGTTCACCTAAAGAGACTGCGGTATCCTCTGGAAGAACGGTGTCTGTTGCTTGGGAAATTAGCGGACCGTGATCAACTTTTTCGTCCATGCGGATGAGACTTACACCGGTTTTCGAAACTTGATCTAGAAGTTGGAATTGCAGGGGAGAAGGTCCTCTATATTTAGGCAGTAAAGAAGGGTGAATATTATATATTTGATTATTAAATTTGTTCAATAATTCAGGCTTTAAAATCCGACCATAGGCGGCGACTAAACCCCAGGGAACGGACGCATTGTTTGGCCAGCTTGTAAGGGATTGGTCAAGGACGGATTGATTCTCGATAACACGGATGCTTTGGGATAGGGCATAGGCTTTGACAGGATTAGGAGTGAGAGTGAGGTGTCTACCTGCCGGTTTGTCAGGTGAAGTAACTACCGCAGTGACAGGAAGTTGATTTTCGATCAACGTTTTTATAACAGGGAGAGAAAAGGAGGAATTACCAAAAAAGTACAGGGATTGCATATGATATATGGTCAATTATATGCCCATAGGTTTGAAATAGTAGACTTTTTATCCTATAATACTACCAGTTATGACAAATAAGGTAGATAGCAAGGGTGTGGCAGGTTCGGGTGAGTTTGTAGCAGCATTGGCTGTGCGTCTGGGAGAGTACCAGCGCCCCGCAGAGTTACAAGCTGACATAGCTAGGGTGGCCAATGAGTTAGCGAATGCGGCTTCGCCTGATCAGCAGTTACCCCTCATTTCACAATTGAAATATTTGGGGGAGCAACTAGAACATTCGAGGAGAGTCGCACAGTAGAATGCTGAAATGGAAAAGAGAGTTGAAGGAGCAATGGGTTTGCTGGCGGACGCCCTTCTAGAAGCCGGCTTTAGCCAGGACGAAGTTGATGCTGGTATTAGAGGAATGGCAGTTGCTTTAATTGGATCGGGTAATGAAGTTATTACTAAAGGATCAGACGTAAAAGAGGTTGTCCTACCGACAGAGGATTTACCAGTGATGGGTAAGTATCCGACGGGTAATTATAAGGAGGGTGAAATGCCACACGATCTTGGTGCGATGTTGGAAGAAGAATTTGACTTGTCTACTCCGCAAGGACGAGCGTTACTTGCAAAGTTGTTTGACACTGGAGCTAAGGGGCGCCAACCAAGGGATATGTTGTTTGCTTTTCTGGAGACGCATAGTTCTGGATTGTTACAATTGGGGGGTGGTTGGGAACATAGAAATATCAAAGTGGAAGAAACTGGCACCTACGTCCGAAGACGGTGAACCAGCAGATCAAGGTTGGGCATTGACGATGAGGCGAGCGATCAAGGCGTTTTTATCCACGGACGGTTCTGCGTCGATTAATGATCAAAGGTTAGGGGCTATACAATTAATTCAACAACCAGAGATTAGAAAAGCATTATTAGCGGTGCGTGCAGGTGTCGTAGGAAAAAATAAACAGGTTGAATTTCAGACTATTTTAGATACTTTGGACGTGAGGTGTGATGGGTATACCTCCGAGTATAGTCGAACAACTCATACTTATAGTGTTTTTCCAGGTAGGCAGATTTAAGGTTGACAAAAAGTGTCGACTTGGTTGTGGACCAGCTCGGGTAAACCTTCAAAGTTCGGGCCAAAATTCACAATGCTTTCAACTCCATCATGGATCCAAACTAATACTCCTTCACCATTGGGTATTCCAAGTTGTATAGCCGCATCACTTGCATAAAGAACGACAGGTTCTTGTGGATTAAAATTGTCCGAGCAGCTATTGTTAATGGTGCGGCAATTTTTTTGTCCAGTACCGTCTATAACTTGTGGTGGATCAAAATCTGAAGACGGTAATGTTGAATTGGGAGAACGTGAGGGTTTTTCGTCAGGACCAAAATGGCTATCAATGGTTGTCATCAAGGCAACAAAAGCTATGGCAATGACAATGCCCACAGCAATAATCGCATTATCCCGAGTTTCAGTTCTTACTGCCATTTTAAATTAAATTAAATAATAATTTCTTCCCAAACGTCGCCTTTAATGAGATAAATTTTTGAGTTTTGAGACAGCGAATGGTCGATAAACAAGATTCCATTTAAGTGATCCATCTCATGCTGGATAATGTGTGCAGCGAAGCCCGAAAATGTTTCGTTTTTGGGGGCCAGTTGGCCACCAACAATCACATCATAATGGATTGTGACTGAGGCGCTGCGATGGATGGGGGAATAGTGATTTGGTATGGATAGACAGCCTTCATATACTCCATGTTTGGTGTCGGGGGTTTGTTGGCGTTTTGAGTAAGATACGATTTGTGGATTTATAAATAATTGAGGCGGTTTTTTGGGGTTAGGGCGAATGAGGAAGAGGCGAAGGCCGATGCCAATTTGAGGTGCAGCTAAACCTACGCCTTCGGGGTTCTTTGCGGCTAGTAAAACTGTGGTCATGTCGGAAATAATGTCCAGTAGGCGTTTGTCAACCTGCTCAATAGGTTTGGCGACCTTTCGGAGGACAGGGTTAGGAACAATCACAATATCTGACATGGCTACGATTTTACCTCAAAATACAATTCTATGCCGAATATTGTCCCTCGATTGAATTTATATAAATGCAAATATAAGAGTGGATTAGAATCTTTCAAGGGTGCAACGAGTATCCTGGTGGCATAATCTAGTGGTTTAGATCAGGGCAGTGCGGATTGTGTTGCACATTGTTAGGGAGAGAGAGGGGAAATCTGACCAGAAGATGAGGCCATTTTAGCTAGCTGCTGCACTGATCCTGGATGGTCCGGCTTAAGCAGCAGAGCTGCAGAAAATTCTTGTCTGGCTAAAGCTAGCTGTCCCTGCATATTGTAGATGACACCAAGGTTGTAGGAGATAAGTGGGTCAGTAGGAGAATAGGATTTGGCTTTGATTAGCCAGTCTGCAGCTGCGGTTAGTTTGTCTTCATACACTGAACCTAAAAGCATGGCAGTGCGGGATGCGGATTTATAAAAATTGGGGTGACTCGGGCTTTGAGATATGGCCCGTTCTGAAAGCTGAAGAGAAGCTTGGGCCAATTGGGACGAAGCGGTAGCATCAGTATCGGAGGTTAGGACTGACAGATAAGCGGTGGTAAGTGATAGCTCAGAGCTGATAACTGGATCAGCTGGATTAAGTTCGAGCGCCTGTGACAGATTGTTGTATGCCAGGAGAATATAGGAGGTGTCAGCCGTGGTTTGGAAAGCTTTTATATTGTACTGACCTGAGGCGTACTTGATATCTGCTAACCAATAACGGAATATAGAAAATAGGAGGAATGTTCCTAGACAAAAGGCAATAAGGACAAAAATTATTTGGGTAAACGAGAGAGGTCTTGGATGTGGCAAAGATGGAGTGGGAATATCTGATTGCAGGCAGAATAAAAATGCCGGCAATAAATATAGATATACTTGAATAGTTACAACAGAAAAACCCCAAAAGTTTGTAATGGGAATTGTTAGCCAAGCACATAGTATGGCTACCTTCTGAAGTTGGACAGCGGGCGGGGGAGATTTTTGAGAAGTTTTAAGAGGAGTTAAAGATGGCCAAAATTGTTTAGCCATAGCGGCCAGGAGAAAAAGATAAGCAATTAGTCCAATTATTCCCGTGCAGGCCAAATAGTTGAGGAACTCATTGTGGGCCTTGTTGTAGAGTAAATCCCATTCTGAGGTATTATTATGTTCAATAGGTCGATTTTGGTAGTATGCCATTGTAAAAGTTTCCGGGCCCGTACCAATCAGAACAGTTTTAATATTTGATTTCCAAATGCGGATGGCACCGGTCCAAACGATTTTGCGGATTACACCCGATTCGGTTCCGCCTTCTTCGAGTGCTGGGCCAGTTGATTTGGCTGAAATAAGATTGGGTTGAGGAGGAATAACAAAATCGCGAATGGGATTTGCAAAAGTTAGAATAAAAATGAAGCAAACACCTCCGAACAAAAGCAATTTATCTTTGAGACGATGAAGCTGAATATGTTGATGGAAGAATAAATACCAGGTAAAAATAATACCGGTGATACCGGTAGCCATTATCCCTGAGCGAGATTTTGTAAAAAGCAAAGTAAGGAACATGATCAAGGGTAGGGGGAATGACCACCAATTTTTTTTGGATAAAAAATGGGCTAAAGACAGAAAAATAAGTATTGAAATGTAGGCTGCAAGCCAATTTGGTTGACCCAGGGTAGAAAAAACGCGATTTTGTACGTCCTGAACCCAGAGTGAGGAGTCTATGCCATAGTGTTCCAGTATGCCGTAAATACAAACCAGTGTTCCAGACCAGAGGGAGATGGATATCGCTTTTTGAGTTGAGCGATGATCCATGTACGTAACAAATAGCCAGTAAAGCAAGCTGTAACATATTAAAGAGACCAAGCCGCCGTTAAATCGACTGTAATATCCCATTAGTGAGGTGCGTTGATCGATGGAAAAGATAAAACTGATAAATTGGGAAATCAAAAATACTATGATGGGTAAGTCAAGTGTTGTTCGGCGCAGTATGAACTGGCGGTTGAGGATCATATCAATAGCCCACAAAGAAACGCATATTCCGGTAATAGCGTAGACAATTACCATTTTGTTAAACTCGAACAATTCTGAGGTATTAGGGAGAAAAAAAAGAGGAGTTAAGAGGAAGATAGAGGTGAGACAAAAACGAACAAGCCTTTTGGACCAAGACATGAGGAGAGTTTAGCACGAAATACGCTTGGTTAGACGGTGGGTAGGTTAGCGTTAAGCTTGTATCAGAAGAGCCAGAACACCAATTGGGTATGTGGTTAATTCGTCTTCAAAGTACCTGGGGTCAACTCCAGCATCAGTTTCATCTTTATATGTGGATTGTATTTCGGTAAGTCGAGTTTTGAATTGTTTTAAATTAGTTTCCTGTTCTTGCGGCGAAATGGGGAAACCGTTTTTGGTCATCGTTACCTGAGCAGATTTCAGACGTGATTGATATTCACGCTCAGTGAGTTGCGAGGCTATTTGGAGAAGTTGGTAACACAAATCGCCGACGGGGATGTGTCCGGGTTGATAGGGAGATATGATTATTGCAGATCCGTCTTGGTTAAAAAAATCAATTTGGACGTTTGAGAGAGAGAAAGAGAGCGGTTTTTCCATATGTGTTATTTTAAGTTGGTCTGCGACTTAGTCCTTTACCAATATATAGTAGTACTACAAGACCCAGTATTACACCACCGTAAAGAGGGGCTGGTCCAAGATCAATTACTGGAGGCAGGTCATAATTTGTTTGAGGGGCTGTAGTTGGATAGACTTCCGGAACAGTAACTGTGCCCGCCACTGGCACCGGATTATCACGGCAGTTTCCGTTTACGAGACCCGTTAGTCGAGAATTTGCGTCCTCGAGCGAAATGGGTCTAGCCTTAGAGGGTAGTTCTTTTTGGTCTAAGAAAACCGTGCCGTTATTTTGACCTTTTCCCCGGTACGAACCAAAGATGAAGGTAATATTATTACTGGGATTTCGAACTAAAAGGGAGTGGCCCAGATCGTACAGCTCGAAACCAGCCTGAACTAATAGATCCAGTCCCTGGTGGAGAATAGAATTGGCTCCTTCGTTCTCGAGGCAGGGTCGGACAACTTCACGACTAGGATCAGTTCTGACACGATTGTCAAAGTGGCGCTTGAGTTCTTCTAAAAACCTAGCTCTTTGGGCTGGATCAGTTCCCGTAAGGTAGACTGAACCTGCTAACAACTCATTCATGAAGTCGGTAGTGTCGCCAAGATCTATGGGAGTCGGTCCTGGAGGGGGCGGTTCTTTTTGAAACCATAAATCCCCTTGTCCGTGGCCCCTGCTAATTCGCAAATCTTGATAATGGGCCAAATCACCGAGTGGCCAAAGTATTTCAGTTTGAGTTCTAGACATTCGCTAATGTTACATTATAAGACATGTTTTTGTCAAGGGTTTAATGAATATTAAATTAATGATCGTCTAAATGATTGATATTTAAGGCTAAACAATAATAATTAACTTTTTAGTAAAGGACGCAAATATATTGTTATAAGATAATAAAGATCGAGGACAACATTACGGGAGATCCAAGGCGTTTGCTAAGAAATTCAGAGCGAAGGGAACATCAAAGATCAGGGCAAGGGGGCAAGGGGAAGCGTCTTCGGTACAATTTTGGGCAATGGTGAGAGCATGTTTTAGAGCCTGGTCGGAATTATGAGGCGAGGATCTTCTTATGGCAGCTGCTCGCATGGCTTCGTCGGCGCATTGAGGATTTCCGCAAGGTACAGCTCTCTTTGGACATCGGGTTACATCTGGAAGCCAGTCACCAGAGTCGCGGTTGGCCAGGGATAATAGATGGAAGTTATTTTCCATGATAAGTGGCTGATTATACGGAAATATGACTAAGAAGACAAAAATTTGTAATCAAGTTTGTTTGACGCAAATAACGGAAAGTTATGGCAGTGCACGGATATTTTGTGAAATTGAAAGTGCAAATAATGAAAGATAAGGACTTTGGTTTCGGGTTTGTTTGAAATTAAAAAGATAGGGGAGATGCTGAAGTGGAGATGTTTACCCGGTTATTGTGGGTCAAAGAAGAATATCCAGATAACCGTGAGATGTGGATATTTAATAATAAGTTGAGTTACAATATTCGGACATGTTGCGACAGAGAATAACAAAAGCAGTAATACCGGCTGCTGGGTTTGGAACTCGGTTTTTGCCAATGACAAAGGCGTCGCCTAAGGAAATGTTGCCGATTGTTGATAAACCAGTAATTCAATTTGTGGTGGAAGAAGCAGTTGCTTCGGGGATTAAAGATATTGTATTGGTGACTGGCTCTAACAAGCGACCTATTGAGGACCATTTTGATATGCCGAGTGCGGACCTAATTCGCAATTTGGAAGCCGGAGGGAAGATGGGGATGATTGAGGAAATAAAAGATATAGCTGAAATGGCTAATTTTATTTATATCCGGCAAAAAGGGCCGTATGGTAACGGAACACCCGTACTATGCGCAGAACCAGTAATTGATAGTGAACCTTTTGTGGTGCTGTGGGGCGATGAGTTTATTTATTCTGAACCCCCAAGACTGAAACAGATGATTGAAGTATATGAGAAATACGGCGGGGTGGTTATTTCCGGAGTGAGGATTGACGAAAAGCAGGACTTGAAAAAATACGGTATTGCTGAGGTGGAACCGGTAGAGGGGAATGTTTATCAGATAAAACGGATTGTGGAAAAACCGGATCCGGATGAGGCGCCGTCAAATTTAGCTACACACGGAGCTTATATACTGCCACCGGAAATATTCCCCGCACTTAAAGGTTTAAGGCCGGGTAAGGGTGGGGAAATATGGTTAGTTGAGGCAATAAATGTGTTGCGGGATCAGGGTGTACCTATTTACGCTTGTGAAATTCAAAACGGAAAGTATTTTGATACGGGAAGTAAGCTCGAATATATGAAGACGGTGGTTGAAATGGGGTTAAAACATGGGGAAATTGGAGAGGAATTCGGGACATGGTTGCGAAATAAAGCGGGAAATTTTGGAAGTTAGGTGAACACTTCCTCCTTTTTAGTGTCTTTGAAGATAAATACATTTATATGTATCCCTGTTTTTGAATTCATTTGTTATTGGGGCTTGAAGATCTGACGGGATAATCATATATTGCGGTTGCGATGTTAGACTATTTATTCGGGTTGCTATCACATGATGTGGGAATTGATTTGGGAACGGCAAATACGCTGGTGCATGTAAAGGGTAAAGGGGTGGTAATCAGAGAGCCGTCAGTAGTAGCAAGGCATAAAAAGACAAAACGGATAATCGCTATCGGGGAGGAGGCCAAAAAGATGCTGGGCCGGACGCCGGCGACAATTGAAGCTATCAGGCCGCTTAAAGACGGAGTAATTGCAGATTTTGATGCGACTGAAGCGATGCTGAAACACTATATACAGATGGTACACGAGTCCGGACGATTGATACCCCGGGTGCCACGGCCTCGGGTGGTTGTGGGTATACCGTCCGGTGTCACGGAGGTGGAGCGGCGGGCGGTCCAAGAAGCGGCGTTATCGGCTGGGGCGAGGAAGTGTTATTTAATTGAGGAACCGATGGCAGCGGCAATTGGTGCTGATTTGCCGATATCGGATGCGGGCGGGGTGATGGTGGTGGACATTGGGGGCGGGACAGCTGAAATTGCGGTGATTTCTTTGGGAGGTATTGTTTTGAATAAATCTATTCGGGTGGCCGGAGATGAAATGGATGAGGCAATAGTTCATTACGTAAGGCTGAAATACAATATGCTTTTAGGTGAGCGGACGGCTGAAGAGATTAAAATTACTTTGGGCAATGCCCACCCATCAGCTTTTTCAGGAATGGAAGGCGAAGACGGGGAAGAGAAAAAATCCAGAACTAGAATGATGGTGGTGCGGGGAAGAGATTTAGAAAATGGGCTACCTCGAAGTTTAAAGTTAAACTCGGATGAGGTAAGGGAGGCATTGATGCCGGTTTTGAAACAAATTACTGCAACTGTTGCGGACCTGCTTGAAGAAACTCCACCGGAATTAATTTCCGATATCTTAGAAAGGGGAATTGTAATGGCAGGGGGAGGATCAATGATTGTGGGGATTGATCGGTTAATGAGCGAGGAAACGCGAATGCCGGTATTTATTACTGAGGACCCGATGACGGCGGTGGTGCGCGGTTGCGGGAAGGTTTTGGACGATGAAATGTTGTTACGGAGGGTGCGGGTAGTCGGCGGTTTGCGATGATTGTGGTATTTTAAAAGGATATGAGAAGGTTTAGACCAGGGGTAAGTTTTGGGGACTTTGTGGTGAAAGACAGCCAAACCAGAAAATCAAGAATTGCGGATGAAAGTGAAAGCGATTTTCGGCGGGGATGGCTGGTGTGGATCGTGGTAATTGTCGGACTGGGGATAGTTGTGGTGAGGCTGGTTACTTTGCAGTTGGTGTACGGGGAACGGTATAGAGTGCTGTCAAATGAGAACCGGGTAAAAACCGTAAAAATTCCGGCGCCGAGGGGAAGGATCCTTGATCGCAATGGAATTGAGTTGGCGCGAAATGAAAAGAGGACGGTAATTAAAGACAAGGAAATCCGCGAGAGTTATCAGAGGGTATATCCGTATGGAGAAAAAGCAGTTCACGTGCTGGGATATTTGGGTGAGGTGGGGGAAGACGAGATTGGGTTGCTAAAGGAAAGCGGAAATAAATATTTGGTGGGAGATTTTGTGGGACGGACAGGGATTGAATATACTTTTGAGTCGCGGCTGCGGGGAGTGGATGGGGGGCGGCTAGTGGAGGTTGATAATTTGGGCGGGGTGTCGCGGGAACTGGGGCGGAAGGACCCGGTAACCGGGACGGATATTAATTTGAGTTTAGATATGGGTTTGCAGGAAGTGGCAAATGACATACTGGCGGGGAAGAAAGGAGCAATAGTTGTTTCGGTACCACTTACCGGTGAAATTTTAGCTTTGGCCAGTTCACCTACATATGATCCGAATTTGTTTGTAAGGGAAGTAGGTGAAGAGGAGGGGGTAAAAATTCAACAAATACTGACCGATGAAAATCTGCCGATGTTTAACCGGGGTATAGGCGGAGCATATCCACCAGGGTCGACATTCAAGATGATAACTACGGCTGCAGCGATTGAGTCGGGCAAGGTCCCACCCGGGTTTACCTATACGGATACGGGGATTATCAGAGTAGGAATATACAGCTATTCCAACTGGCTGTATTCAAAAAGCGGCGGGGTAGAGGGATTGATCGGGTTTTCGCGGGCCTTAACCAGGTCGACGGATACCTTTTTTTATAAAGTGGGGGAGATGACCGGTCCGGTTACATTAGCTGAATGGGCAAGAAAGTTCGGATTGGCGGAAAAAACGGGGGTGGATATTCCCGGAGAAATAGAGGGATTGATACCCAGTCCGGATTGGAAACAGAAGGTGAAAGGTGAGTCTTGGTTTTTGGGGGACACCTATATTATGTCCATCGGTCAGGGAGACATTCTGACGACCCCAATTCAGATTAATCAGATGACAAATATTTTGGCCAGTAAGGGGAAAAAATGCCGAATGAGTTTGTTAGTTGATCCGGAGGCGTGGAAAAATTGTCCGGAGGTAAGGTTAGATACTAAAACGTGGGAGATCATCCAGAAAGGGATGGTCGGGGCATGTTCCAGCGGGGGAACGGCATTCCCACTGTTTGATTGGAACGATGCGGCGATATCCGGAAGTAAGGCAGCATCTTTTGCCAGGACGGAAGAAGCAAACGGATTGCCGGTTATTGCTTGTAAAACGGGAACGGCGGAGTATATGACGCCGGAGGGGAAAACGCGGACGCATGGGTGGCTGACGGCTTATGCACCTGCGGATGCTCCTAAGATTTCGGTGACGGTATTAATGGAAGGCGGGGGTGAAGGATCAAATGTGGCGGCGCCTTTGGTCCGGAAAGTAATGGCTAAGTTTTTCGGAGTGACTGACACATATCCATATAACTCGATTAAGCAGGAGATTAGTGAATAGTAGCTGTTTACGGGTATGATATCCTAATTGCCATGACCGTAATTCTGGTTGAGTCACCAACAAAGGCCCGAACATTATCCCGTTTTCTGGGGAACGATTTTGAGGTGCGGGCGACATACGGGCATGTGCGGGATTTGCCAGAGAAGAAGCTGGGTATTGAGGTGAAGAAGAAAGGGGAAACAGATGCGGCATTTGAGCCGGAATATGTGATAAATGAGAAACAGAAAGAGCGGATAGCCGATATTGAGGCGGTAGTCGAGAAGACGGATAAGGTGTTACTGGCCACAGATCCTGACCGGGAAGGTGAAGCGATTGCGTTTCATATCCGGGAAGTATTACGGATTAGCAACCCGGCACGGGAGAAAAAAATTAAGTTTGAAAGAATTGCGTTTCATGAGATTACACAGCTGGCTATTCAGGACGCGATTGCACACCCGAGGAATGTAGATATGAAGCTGGTGGATGCACAACAGGCCAGGAGAGTACTTGATCGACTAGTGGGTTACAAGTTGTCACCATTATTGTGGAGGAAAGTGCGCAAGGGATTATCTGCCGGCAGAGTGCAGAGTGTGGCGGTCAGACTGATTGCGGATCGGGAAAAGGAGATCGGGGAATTTGTGCCGGTTGAGTATTGGCCTATCGGAGTAAATTTATTAACCGAGGCGCAAGTAAAAGTACTTTTTCAGCTGACGGAAAAGGACGGAGAGAAATTGATTATCTCCAACGTCACTCAAGCTGACACGGCGGAACGGGATTTGTCCGGGGCAACATATAAAATTGCTGAAGTTATTCAAAAGGAGAATGTCAGGCAGCCGCCGGCTCCGTTTACGACCTCAACTTTACAACAGGCAGCCGCCAACAAGTTCGGGTGGAGTGCCAAGAGGACTATGCAGGTAGCGCAAACCCTGTACGAAGAAGGGCACATAACCTATCACCGAACTGATTCGACTAATTTGGCTGTCGAAGCAGTGCGAGCTGCCGGCGCATATATCACCTCCAGTTATGGGAGTGAGTACGCTTTGGCAATACCGAGGGAATATAAGACCAAGTCGAAGGTGGCGCAGGAAGCTCATGAGGCAATCCGACCGACTGAGGTCGGCAGAAGCCGGCTGCCGGGTGACGGAGTGAACAGGGATCAGGAAAAACTGTATGACCTGTTATGGAAAAGGTTTGTAGCCTGTCAGATGGCAACGGCTAAGATTATGAATACCAAAGCTCGAGCCCAGGCCAAGACAGGAAACGGAATATATGGTCTGGAAGCTAAAGGAGAAACAATAATTTTTGACGGGTGGATGAAGGTGTATGGGTCGAAATCTCAAGCTTCTGAAAATGGGGAGGAACAGGATGAAGGAACCTTACCGTTATTAAAAGAAGGTGAGGCACTCAGCCTGGCAGATATAGTGAAGCAGCAGAAGTTTACTCAGCCACCAGCCAGATACAGCGATGCCGGATTGATTAAAGCGTTGGAAGAGCGGGGTATCGGTAGGCCAAGTACTTATGCTCCCATTTTATCGACCATCCAAGACCGGCAATATGTGGAACGGGTCGAGAAAAGATTTATGCCGACAGCTTTAGGAACAGCAGTTAATGACTTTTTAGTAACTAATTTCCCGAAGATTGTGGATTACGGATTTACGGCAGATATGGAAGAAAAACTGGATGAAATTGCCAACGGTGAGAGAGACTGGCAACCAGTATTAGCGGAATTTTATCTGCCGTTTGAAAAAGAATTAGCGATTGTGGGAGAAAAGGCGGAGCGGGTAAAAGTGGAAGTTGAAGCTACGGGGGAGAAATGTCCGAAATGCGGTGAAGGTGAAGCTGTCGTGAGAATTGGGAAGTTCGGAAAATTCGTAGCCTGCAGCAGATATCCGGACTGTGATTACAAGGGAAACTATGTAGAGAAAGCCGGAGTGAATTGCCCGAAGTGCGGCGGGGATGTAATTGTAAGGAAAACAAAGACCCGGAAGAGTTTTTATGGTTGCAGCAACTATCCGAAATGTGATTTTGCGAGCTGGACAAAGCCGAAAATAGTATAATTACTGCAATATGGCGGAAAAGGGTGAGAGCAATAAAGTGAATTGGATGGAGAAATTTGGGAGAGTGGCTGTCGTAGGCTTGGCTTTGCTGGCGTTTGGAGCGATGGTGTTATAGTTTTTTTAATTGTGCTTGTACTTTTTTCCTGTCGGGGATAAACTCTTTTGGTATGACATCAGGTAGTAGAGGTTTATTTGTTGTGCTATACGGGCCTTCCGGAGTAGGTAAGACTAAACAGTTGGATTTATTGGAAGAAAAAATGCGCGGAATGGGGACACCGGTGCGCCGGGTTGAATATCCGATTTATGATCAAGGTCAGTCGGGCCCCGAATTAAAACGAATGTTGTGGGGACACAAACAGAAATTGTCAGAATTGGAAATGCAAAAATTGTTTGCCGAGAACAGACAGGAGTTTGAACCGACACTGTGCAGTTGGCTTGATTCAGGAGTGAGTGTGTTAGCCGAGGACTATAAGGGGACGGGGATGGTGTGGGGATTAACCCGCGGAATGACCACTGAACAGGTAGAAGAACTAAACAGGGATTTTATTGAACCTGATGTGTCAATATTAATTGACGGGCCGAGAAGATTGGATTTGCGGGCAGGAGAGGGACACATCTATCAGCAGGATGAGGATGAGTGGTACAGAGCGCGAAAGAACTACCTGCAGATGGCAGACAAGCACGGATGGGTAAGAGTGGGCGGGGATGCACCAATTTTGACAGTGGCAGGAAGAATTTGGACAGTGGTACAGTTGGCTTTAGCAATGAAGGGAAGATAACAAACGATGGTATTGGGTGTAGAGGAATTATTAAAGCGGGTAAGGGAAGAGAAACTGGTAGATGGGTTGGCCGAAAGGGAACTGACAAATCCGGAAGGGTGCGGGTTTGATTTACGAATTGGTGAAGCATTTAGAATTCAAGGAGAGGGGTTTTTGGGGCTTAAAGAGCGAAAAACACCGGAACCTGTTTCTGTGGCTGTTTTTGATGAGAAAAAGACAACTTCGTTGGTGATTATGCCGGGAGATTACTATTTAGTTAAGACTATTGAGACGGTTAATTTGCCGGTGGACATCGTGGGGGTACTGTTTACCCGGGGGACATTGTTTAGGAGCGGGATCATTCATGGTCTGTCCCAAGTGGCGCCCGGATATCACGGTGAGCTGGTGACATCACTGTACAATGCCGGACCGGCAAGGGTAGAGATTGAAATGGGAAGCCGGTTCATGCATGTGCAGTTTTCGCAGGTGGAAGGCGGCGGGTCTAAATATAGGGGCCAGTGGAAGGGCGGAAGAGTGGCGGCGGTAAAGCTGGAGAAACAGGTATAGAAATTTCAATTTGTAATTTTGGTACTTGAAGGGTGACGGAGGCGGGTGGTAAAAACGCGGGGTGACAGAAAAAGCTTTAACTACTTCAAAAGAGTGGTTGGAGGAAAGGGGCATACCCTTTTCACCTGAGTCGGCAAATTTAGATGAAGCCACAATAGTGGCATTATCTGTTCTGATGACAAATACGAACCGACCGGTGATGGCGTTTACCGGAATGCCGGCGGAAGAAATTGCGGCAGTATTTGCCAGGTATAGCCGAAGCCCTTTGCCGTTAAGATTGGTATATATAAACGAATTTTTAGGTAAGAAAGATAATCTGAGAGGATTTTTTGATCGGGTATTGTCCGGCTATGGGGACGACAGCGTTAGTCAGTTGGGAACGGTAAGTTTTGCTTGCGAAATGGTATCACAATTGGCTGTAAAAGGGATTGAAGACGGTCGGATCGGGGTGGCATGTTTGGAAAAATCCACAAGATATGTTGATTTCGGTAAAAAGGTAAACGGTAGTTACTTGTACTTTAGGCCGCCGGAGGTAATGGGTACGGATATCGGTGCGGAGTATATCCGGGTGATGGATGAGGCATTTGAAACGTATGGGTTAACATACCGAGTAATGCTGGAACATGTGAGACAAAAATTCCCGTGGGACGGGCAGACGGATATGGAGGTGTATAAAGCATCAACCAGGGCGAAGGCGTTGGACGTGGTGCGGGTGTTTTTGCCGATGGCGACACTGACCAATGTCGGAGCGGTAATGTCGGCCCAAGCGGCGGAGGGAATGATCAATAAAATGATGATTAGCCCAGTGAAGGAACTGCAGGTGTTAGCACACGAAATTTATTCTGAAGTGTCACAAGTGGTTCCGTCATTGGTGGGGAGGGTGCAGGAAGACAAATATGGTGGAAAGACGAGAGAATATTTGGACCTATCAAGATTAAAAACAGCAAAAAAGGCAAAAGAAATTTTGGGACAGGAGACAAGGGATAATCCGGAAACACCGATGGGAGTTAGTTTGGTTTGGAGCAGTGAGCACAATTTGGAAAAGGTGGTGGCAGCAATTTTATTTACTGAAGCAGAAGGGGCGAGCTTAGCGGAATTAGAGGTATTAGCCGAAGGGATGGATGAACTTGATAAGGCGGAGTTGATTTCGGCATATCTTTCCGGACGGACTAACAGAAGACATAAACCCGGCAGGGCGTTTGAAGAAGCTGTTTTTGGATATGAATATGTAGGCAAGGTGGGGGAATGGCGGGATTTGCAAAGACACCGGATGCTGACGCAGGAAAGACAATTGTTTACAACACGTCTGGGATTTGTTACTCCGGACGAATTTAATGAAGTCAATGTGGGTGGGGAGAGATTAACGGATATTTATGTCCGGCATATGGAAGCAAGAAAGAGATTGTTTGATTTAATTCGGGAAAATATTTCACCAGAGGCGGCACAATATGTAGTAGGTTTCGGTCATAAACACAGGTGGAGAATGACAATGAACTTACGGGAGATGTACCATTTAATTCCGCTTAGAGCCTCGGCGGCTGGGCATCCGGATTACAGACGGATAGCAAGGGAGATGTTTTATCTGGCTGCAGAAAGGGACCCAATTTTACTTGCGCCGATGACTGAATGGATCGATTTTTCTGATGAGCCAAGATTAGAAAGACTGCAACAGCTGGCAAATATCCGCAAAAAACAATTGGAATTGGGTGTGGCAGATGCAGATACGTTTGGAGGAGAAAAATGAATGACGGGGAGAAGGGGAGACTGATTACATTTGAGGGGGGAGAAGGGGGAGGAAAGACGATGCAGATTGGCAAACTAGCCACGTTTCTTAAGGGTTTGGGAAAAGAAGTTGTGGTGACAAGAGAACCTGGGGGAACTGATATCGGAGGACAAATAAGAAACGTGCTTATGAATGTACAAAACGCTGCAATGTCTCCTTTTGCCGAGGTACTGTTATTTCAGGCATCAAGGGCGCAGTTGACGGAGGAAGTATTAAAACCAGCACTTGGTGAGGGTAAATGGGTGTTAATGGACCGGTTTTTTGATTCAACATTGGCTTATCAAGGATATGGACATGGAATTGATTTGGCTAAACTTATGGGTTTAATTGATTTTGCAACTGGCGGGCTGAGACCTGATCTAACGCTGCTATTAAACGTGGATATTGATACGGGGCTTGCCCGGAAAAGGTTTCAAGGTGAATGGAACAGGTTGGATCAAATGCATATGGAGTTTCATCGCCGGGTGGGAAGAGGTTTTATACAGTTGGCAAGTGAAGAGCCGGGAAGATGGAGAGTGATTGACGCAAATGCGGGTGTTGATGCAGTGGCGGAACAGATTTCAGAAACGGTAACGGCCTTTTTTGGGTTAAAAGCGGTAGGAGTGTTGGGGGCGAATGAGGTAAAATAAGCGGGTGGATATTGCAGAGCTTATTTCCCGGGAGGAAAAACGTCAGACGGAGACACTGACACTTATACCGTCAGAGAACTATGCCAGTGCCGCAGTCCGAAAGGCGATGGGATCTGTATTTGCAAATAAGTATGCAGAAGGATATCCAGGGAAGAGATACTATCAGGGAAACGAGGTAGTAGATATTTTAGAGCAGGAATGTCAGGAAGCCGTGAAACAAGTGTTTCGGGTGGCACATGTTAATGTCCAACCCTGGTCCGGAGCGGCTGCAAACTTGGCGATAATTATGGCTTTACATTCGAGTAGTAAAGATGTGCAATTGTCACAAGAATTGTCTTCGGGAGGGCATTTATCTATGGGCCAAAATGTGAGTGTGTCGAAGCAGTTGATGGCTTCAGAACATTATCATTTGACTGTCGAGGGTGAAATAAATTGGGAGGAATTGGAAGCCAAAGCAGTGGAGTTTAAACCAAGAATTATTTGGGCCGGAGGGACGGCGTACACGAAAATTTTTGATTGGAAACAATTGAGACAGATTGCAGATAAATGCGGAGCGATGTTTGTGGCGGATATATCCCACATCGGAGGTTTGGTGGCCGGCGGGGTGCATCCGTCGCCTGTTGAGTTTGCTGATGTAGTGATGACAACTACTCATAAAAGCCTGAGGGGGCCGCGGGGAGCGGTAATTATGGTAACGGAAACAGGGTTGAAACATGATCCGGATTTGGGACAGAAAATTGATAAGGCAGTTTTTCCGGGAGTACAGGGAGGTCCGCACATGGAAACAGTAG
>CAYTYO010000007.1:0-30386 GCA_964441445.1 uncultured Gammaproteobacteria bacterium
CCGGCTTATCAAAATACATCCGTGCCGCTTCTCCAATTCCCCACGCCGTACCCCCATAAGGGGATTCATTCAGATACATGAGCAATATTTCGTCCTTAGTGTATTTGCTCTCGACCTGCAAACTTAAAATAAACTCCTTAATCTTTCGGGTCACCGTTCTTTCATTCGACAGCAATACATTTTTAACCAACTGTTGTGTCAAACTGGATCCGCCTATTAACCGTTGTTTAAACACTAAATTGTAAGCAATGCGAAATGGTGTTAATGGGTCGACCCCTTGATGGGTATAAAAACTCTTGTCTTCAATCGCTACCACCGCATGTTTCAGATCTGTTGGCAGATCGCTAAGTTTCACCGGCGTACGTTTTTTATCCGAAAATACATCGTACAGCAGCTTTTCGTTCCGATCCATTATCTTGGTTGAGAAACCTTCTCTCCGCACCACTTTATCCGGGCTGGGCAAATCTTTAGCAAAATAAACCAGCACAAACACCAAAGCAATAATTCCCACAATCAGAACGCCAAAAATTCCCTTGGCTATCCGCATAAACATTTTTCCGCGCAGAGCGGGTCTTCTACCTGAAAGTTTCATTTGTTTTACGCGCCACACATCATACCATTGCATGCGTCCCATGGCGTCTTCATCATACTACATTTGTAGGCTATAATACTTCTATATGCATACCCCCAAAAAGAGACGCCGGCTGTATACAGTCATCATTATTATCAGCTCGGTGGCCCTTATTCTTGGTTCTTTCTTGCCCTACCTGGCCTATATCATTCAGTAATCCATGGAGTTATCGTCCCCCGTTACTTCCGTTCCCGGAATTGGCGCTTCGCTTTCAGGTCGATTGCAAAAATTAGATATAGTTACGGTGTTCGACCTTTTATATCATCTTCCATTTCGTTTTGAAGATCGTCGCCTCATCTCCCCGGCAAGCCAAGTCCAGACAGGCGAGCTGGTTACTGTTAAAGGTACTATCACTTCAATAAAAAACGAGTTCACCCGATCCGGTAAATTTATTCAGAAGGCCATAATTTCGGACGACTCAGGTGATCTCGACGTTTCTTGGTTCAATCAAAGCTTTTTGGTTCGTTCACTCAAAAACCGCATGGTCTCCTTATCCGGAAAAGTAGACTTTTTTGGACCCAAAAAAACTCTCATTTCCCCCGAATATGAATTTATTACCTCACCCCAGAGTGTGCTTCTCCATACCGGCCGATTGGTTCCTGTATATCCTGAAACAGCCGGAATTTCTTCGAAATTACTTCGCACTAAATTATTTAACCTAATTCACAATCTGACTATTGACGATTTTTTACCCCACTCATACGGCTTGATGTCTTGGAAACAAGCCTTAACCGACTGTCACTTTCCGAAACACCCTGAAGACGTAACAGCTGCCCGAAACCGCTTGGCTTTTGACGAACTGCTTTTTCTCCAACTGTCCTCACTTATTCATCGCCAAAACTGGGATGAAATAGAGTTATCCCACGCTTTGCAGATAGATAAAAAACAAATTGACCAATTTATTTCCTCACTGCCTTTCCCGCTCACTTCATCACAAAATAACGCCATTTCCGAAATCCTTGCGGATATCTCAAAAAATCGCCCTATGAACCGGTTATTGGGAGGGGACGTCGGCAGCGGGAAAACTGTAGTTGCCGCACTTGCCGCATTTGTATCGCACCAAAACGGCCTTCAGTCCGTCATCATGGCTCCAACTCAAATACTTGCGCATCAGCATTATCAAACTCTTTCCGCCCTTTTGCGTCCATTCAATATTCCCGTTACCCTTATCACATCCGCCGTCAGACCAAAATCCGTTTCCGCCTCCGACATAATTATTGGCACCCACGCCCTGATTTCCGATAAAAATAGTGCGTTGTTTCAAAACACCGGACTGATTGTCATTGATGAACAACATCGGTTTGGAGTAGTTCAGAGACAGCTGGCGGGCAAACTAGGCAAAGCGCCGCATATTCTTACTATGACCGCAACGCCCATTCCCCGTACAGTCGCCCTAACCATGTTTGGCGACCTCGATCAAAGCTTTCTAACGGATAAGCCCATCGGCCGGCAACCCGTCAAAACCTGGATTGTCCCCGAACCGAAACGGACAGCCTCATACTCCTGGATCGAAAATGAAATAGCCACTACAGGCCGTCAGGTTATTTGGGTTTGTCCGTTTATCAATGAAAGTGATACCTCCGTTTCAGTCAAGGCCGCTGTAGCTGAATATGACCGACTTAAAAAAATATTCCCTAACCGGAATTTGGGATTACTGCACGGGAAATTAAAAGCAGCAGAAAAAGAGCAAGTCATTAATGATTTCCGCGCCGGTCAAATACATATTCTCATCGCCACCCCCGTAGTCGAAGTCGGACTGGATATTCCCAATGCGGGAATTATTGTGGTTGAAGGTGCCGAACGTTTCGGCCTGGCGCAACTTCACCAACTGCGTGGCCGGGTTGGCCGCAGCACTTTTCAATCCTACTGTCTGCTATTCACTTCCGATGGAACACTATCCTCACGGCTTAAAGCCATGGAAACATATAACACTGGCCGAGAACTATCCGAAATTGATCTCCGCCTCCGCGGACCTGGCGACGTATATGGCTTAAATCAGCACGGTTTCCCCCAATTCAAAGTTGCCACCTTTGAAAATCTGGGTCTGATTGAGCTTGCCAGAAACGCCGCACTGGAAATTTTGCCATCGCTTCCAGATCTTCCGGTATTGCGGGATCTCATAAAAGAAGATAAAATTGCCCTCACTAGACCAAACTAACATGACACCTTTACCCAAAAAGCGTCGCAGCTCTATGCGCCAAGGCAAGCATCGTGCCTCTATTAAATTAACTTTACACGCCCTTATCTCTTGCACAAACTGCCATCTGCCGACCTTTCCTCACAAAGCTTGTGCTCATTGTGGCTTCTACAAGGGCCAAAAGGTCACGAAATGAAAACTGCCACAGACCCCCGGCATCAGCACCGAATTAAACTCATGAAACGTCTCTATGCTTCTTCTTTTAAAGACCAGTCTGATCCGACCATTCGGGATATCTGGTCCAATCTCTCTCAGATCGATGACCTCATCCAAAAATGCGCACCCGAATGGCCAATTGACAAGCTTAATCCCTTAGATCTGGCCGTTCTCCGTTTAGCCATTTACGAATTAGTCATTGACAAGCAGACGCCTTTTAAGGTTATTATTGACGAAGCAGTCGAACTTTCTAAAGAATTCGGTAGCGAAAGCAGCCCCAGCTTTATAAATGGAGCCTTAGGTAAATTAGTTAAAGACAATCCGGCTCTTTATACCGTATGAACCCAAATTTGGAACACGCCATCATTGAATTCTTAGCTAACGAATTTCATCTTCAACCCGAAGATTTAATCGCAGATACGGACTTTCGGACTGATCTTAATTTGGATGAAGAACAGTTCTCACAGCTTCTGACCAGAATTCAGGATGCACTTGAATTTGTCCTCCCGGAAGAAAAAATGGTCGAAATTCATACTGTCGGCGACTTACTTAACAGTCTCCATCTCGATGACCCCGATCCGACTCTCTGATTTTCTTAAATCCGAAACCCTCCTGTCCGAAGCCCTTACTCACCGTTCATACTGCAATGAACACCAGGGGGTTACCCACAATGAACGTTTGGAATTCTTAGGCGATTCTGTCTTGTCAATAATTATTTCCTCGCGCCTATATCACCTGCTTCCTCACGCTCCGGAAGGAGAATTAACCGCCCGCCGTTCCAATTTAGTCCAAACTACCACCTTATCCGAAAAATCCGTTGAACTTGGATTGGACAATCTTTTGAAGCTCAGCCGGGGAGAAGAAGAGTCGGGTGGCCGACACAATCCCAGCCTGCTTGCCAATACTTTTGAGGCCGTATTAGGCGCCATGTTTATAGACTCCGGTCTTGACACCTGCACCGACTTTTTAAACCTGGTTTTTCCTGACCAGGAAATTCAGTCCGAAAAAATCAGCTCCAAAGATCCTAAAAGTCTCCTTCAGGAATATTCCCAGGCTCATGGTCTGGGTACCCCAAACTATCAAACTGTCTCCTCAACCGGTCCCGATCATGCCAAACATTTCGTAATTTCTGTTTCCCTCAATCAACAGGAAGCCGGAAGAGGGGAGGGGGCGAGCAAGCAAAAGGCAGAAACCCATGCCGCACAAGACGCCATGTCCAAACTTCTTCCCACGACCGTTTTATGATAAAATACCCCATATGTTAAAAATAAAATTATCACCGCTAGGCAAAAAAAACAGCCATACATACAGAATAGTTGTTATGGAAGATAAATCTAAAATCACCGGTAAAAATTTAGCTGTCCTCGGTCAGTACAACCCATTATCAAACGAGATTAAGCTTGATAAAACCGAGGTCGATGCCTGGACGGCCAAAGGCGCACAGCTTACAGACCGGGTTAAGAAACTATATAATCTGGTTAAATAGCATGGAAGAATTCGTCAAATACATTATTACGCCGTTGCTTTCCCAGCCTGAAAAATTGGAGATAACTAGTGAATCTGGTGCTGTAGTTGTCAAAGTAGGGGATGACGATGTCGGTAGGGTAATCGGAAAACAAGGTAATGTCGTTAACTCCATTCGCACCCTGCTCAAAACCTACTGCGCCGTCAATAAACTCCCTCCGGCCAATCTCATTCTTAACACCCCACCTGCTCCTGCGGCAGTTGTTTCCAAAGACGCCTAAATACCTTCTTCAATCGGTTCTTCTGTCACCTCTTCCGTATCATTAGCAGCGCTTGTTTCCACCGTCTCACTTGCAACTGTCTCCTTTAAGCCTGAAATTGCATTGATGGCAGTTTCCACAACTGGCTTGTAATTTGCCACAGGTGCTCCGATATCCAGTGCCCCGACAGATCTCCATGCCAACCAGGCACTTTCAATCGAAATAGTTGTCTGCCCGCCATTGTATTCAATCTTGTTTACCTTCACTAAAGGCGTATAGCTATTCAGTTCTCGTAAGATGGTCACCAGTTGATCGAAACTGTCCAATTCAAAATCTGCCTTAACCGACAATGGCGAGTTGTAAGTTGTATCGCTATCGCTGCTCTGCGAAGCTTCTTTTACGTCGCCGACTATTGCCCTATATCCCGACAAAGCTGATGCAGAAAAAGTAGCCGACTGTTGTAGCTGTGCTACTAACAACCACGCTTTTTTACTAGCCGGCATAGCCACTAGCAATTGCTGCATTTGTGCCACCGCCTCGTCCTTATTAATCTGTTTTAGCACCGCCACTTTGGTCTCCAATTCGGTCACAATTTTTTCAGCTGCCGCTGTTTCTTCGCTTTTTGCCACCAACTTCAGGATATTCAGCTCTCCCGATCCGAGAAAATAATTCGCACTGTAAAACACCAGCATCACAACTATCAACGGATACAAAACCCAGATCCAATCACCCAATTTTATTGCCGATTTACTCATACTTTTTTCCTCCCGGTAAGTAGCAACGCCCCCACCCAACCCTGCTCTTTGTCATAATAAACTCTCTCTATCTGCACCTGTTCATATTTATCCTGCAGGTAAACTTCATATTCCTTAATTTTTTCGACCCCATCCGCATGCACTGAGACCCGCTGCGTACCGCCCAATGTATATTCCCAATTATTCACGGTCACAACTCCTTCTCTGGGCAAAATTCCTGCAATCTCATAAATGTTATCTCTTCCGACTAAAAAACTATTTATTGTCGCCGCCCGATCAAACAATTTAGCCGCCAGCACTTCTTGCTCCGAATACATGGCAATCTGCTGCCTTAAGAGTATCTCCTGCGAGGTAGCCTTCCTTTCCTTGCTGCTCCATAGTGTATTCCAGCCTACAAGTCCTCCAACTGCAACAATATAAATTCCCAAACATAAAGACGTCCACGCCACTACCACCCGCCTTACCTTATACAACGATACCGATCGTTTATCGTCCCGAACTACAAAATTTATCATATATCCCTCATAGCCAGTCCGATCGCTACTCCATAGATCGGCCCGCCAGAAGCCAGCGCCGCGGACTGGGCTTTATCCATCGTTAGCTTCAAAAAGGGATTACCAATCGAAACTTCCATTCCCAGCATACCGGACAACACCCCGACCATTTCTGGCAACACTGACACCCCACCGGATATTGTTACCAATTTAACGCTTTCACCGGAATGCTTAGATGTGTAAAAATCTCCTGTCTTCTTTATCTCCGCCGAAATCACATTCAATACCGGCTTCATCGCCTCCGCCAGCTTTCCCCCTAATTTACCCGCGTCAAATCCGTATGTGGTCTTATATTGTTCTGCCTGTACTGCATCCAAACCCAAACTTGTCTGGATAGCCCGGGTAAACGCCTCTCCAGCCGTAGGTACCGTCCGCGCAAAAACCAGTTGACCGCGTTCAACTACTCCGACGTCAGTACTTTTCGATCCGATATCAACCACTATTGATAGGGGATATTCAGCCGGGACTTCCGACCTAGCTGTTGCCATTAACTCGGTTTCCATCGCCACCACATCAAACCCCGACTGTTCCAATATGCTTATGTAGGCATTAACCAAATTCTTAGCGGCAGCCACCAATAAGACCTCCATGGCACCTGAATTCTGATCCTTTCTGATTACTTCATAACTCCACACCGCTCTGTCAGCTGGAATTGGAATATATTGTTCTACCTGCCAAGCCAAAGCCTGTCTGATCTCATCATCATTCATCAGTGGTAGCTCAACAATATGGGATGATACCTGTTCCTCCGGTAAAGCCGCAATCACTCGTGTAGTTTTCACTCCAGCCTCCTTTTTCATCTTAGCAATTGCCTGGATGAAACCAGATAAATTATTCTGATTTGCCATCACCCCTCCAGCTAAAGAAGGCATAGAGGCAGCCGTGATTAATTTCCACTTGTCCTTACCTGCAGGCACCAATTCCACCATCTTTATTGATGTCGAACCAATATCAATTCCAACTTTGGGCAGTGTACTCATATGTATATTTACTTTACTATACTCGTTCCGGAAAAAACAGCCGAGTCAAACATCGGCGGTAAATCCAGATTGGTAACCGTAGCTCTGATCTTCTGTACACTTTCCCCGGAAGTGCCTGTAGACTCCACAATCCCGGCCTGTCTAGGCAACCCTGTTCCACCAGCTCCCGTTAACTGGATAGCCAATGGTTGTGGAACCGATCCGTTTCCCAACATCTTAATTCTCATAAAAAACACTCTGTTCCTACCGGAATTATTATTACTCAAGCTCGGTAAATCAATATTGTTACCGCTGTCATTTCCGAAACCAATGGCAACAGTATGGTTAAAGCTTACCCCGGTTCCACAAGCGCTTGTTCCGTTAACGTCGAGAAATCCTGTATAAGCAGCAGATGCTGCCGGATCATAGCCTTTGCGTTTCACTAGATACTGACCCGTTATGGGCGGATTGCAGCTTTGGGCTGAAGTTCGTTGGCAATAATAAAATGCCACTTCGATCTTTGGCTGTCCTGTATTCCCCCAACATACCCGCACCCCAGAATAGTTCTCACCTACACCAGGCATATCAATTGTTGCCGTGTCTCCAGCAATTAACAAATAAGGTAGCCGGTATGATTGTTGGCCTTCGCCCAATGCACCGGCTGTAGGTACGAAATAACTCGCGTTCGTCTCAGTTATGGTATCTCCGCCCCCTACACCCGGAACGTCATTAGGAAATGGTACTCCTCCCAAATATCTTTCCAACCCAGCTTGAGCAGCTTCCAGCGCGCGCGATGATTCATCTTGAGTAGTTGAGAGTGTAACTTCCGTTGCCGATCGGGAAGAAATTGCCAGAGCCACCGTTATTCCGATTGCAACCACAAACAATACTATTACCAATACTTGACCTCTTCTCATAACTCAAATCATTATGAAGGTCGGCGTCTGCCATTGTCAACCAAGCTCAGATGTTATTACGTCTGATTATTTGATTGTAAAATTTCATCCCTCCAGCCGCATTTGCTACATCCGTGGCATCCGTTCCGGCAACTACATCTGCCCCCATGCATACAGTTACAAAATCGCCTGTACAAACAAAAAATGTTGGACAATCCATTCGATTATCGTATTTCACCTTTGTCGAAGAAATTACTGTAGCCGACCCGCCATTGATGGACATGGTTATATTCTTTGCTACCGGATTTAAAGCGTAAGTTACCCGCGTCACCGTAATTAATTGTGTTACTGGATCCAACTTCGACCGGTCAAGTGTGAGTGTGTTTGAACTTAACGGTGTGGTAGCGGTACATCCGGGAATATCCGTCGAAAATTCAATGTCTTTTGAAATTCGGCTCATAATCAACGCCGCATCATTCTTAACCCCGTTTGCTGCCTCAACCCTTCTGGAAGACTTAAAACTATCAATTAATGCCACATTAACCGTTACCATTAACATTGCAAATAACCCAATGCCAATGACTATTTCGATTAGTGAAAAAGCCGGAATATTTTTACGCATATGTTTTTTTAATAGGGGATAAATTGAAACGCGCGATTTGTTTGTCCCGACCGCCCCCCTTCACTCCAAGCTACCACTACTATAGCCTTAACCATAATTTTACTCGTAGTGGGATCTGTTTCTCGACTCATATTTACACTCCGGGTAAATTCGCTTTGCTGTACCGTATTCACCGCACATCCAGCTGTCCAATCTAAATTATTCAGACAATAATTCGTACCGGCGTCACTCGATTTCTCAAAAAAAGCCGTCCACCCCAAAGCCACTTGCTGTCCCTTGACCCAATCCAAACCTTCATCAGCAAACCGGGTAGCTTGTGACTGTCTTGCAGCACCCCCTGAGGTCCCCACCGACCTGTTAGTCAACCTCAAAATCGCCGTTAACCCTATCATTGCAATCCCAAACCCCATTATCACTTCGATCAACATCGATCCGGCAACCAATCTACGCATAGCCTTTTTAGTGTATCACAATCATGTGACCTCTAATTTATCAGCCCGCTGCTGTTCACTGTTACTGTCTCTGTTCCGGCGGTTACGCTACAGATCTGACCTCCGCTTAAGCTATTAGTCCCGTCAGGAGCAAATATCAGATTTTCGCATCTGCTTGCCGGATTGTTAAGTGTTACGGTTACTCCCAATCGTTCCTCTCCTGTCAAACTCCAGGTCGGTCCCGCCCCGCACCTGCCTGATAATGTTACACCGTTCCTTGCGGCATTAAAAACCACCATCCAGCCAACTAAACGCCCATCTGTTGGTACTTCATTTGGTATTCCATCACAAATTCCATTTTGTCCGCCGCAAGATACCTCGGCGCAATTCTTCTTTCCCGCCTGAGCGTTTGACTTAGCGGTTTGAAACAACTGGCGTACCCGATCAATTGCCGCCTTATTTTTCTGTCTTAAGTTATATCCGCTAAATCTAGCTATTCCCACGGCTAACAAAGTCACCATGATCATCATTGCCACCATCAGTTCAATCAGAGTAAAGCCGGAATTCACCCGCTTCATGGATTTCTCTCCATAAACACACAGTTATGGCCTGCGCCGCAATCACCCCCGCACGTGGCGTTATTGTTTGTGGTAGTGTCCTTTTCCGATCCGGCACACAACATAAATCGACCGCATCGGGTAGCAGCACCATTACATGCCGCTCCAAGTGTAGTAGCTGGAGCATACCGGTATGTCCACCCTAGTGGATCAGGCGGAATTGTCTGCAGATATAACGGTGCTAATCCTGCAACACTTGATATGTTGCATGACACAGCGCCTCCCGGACATATCGGATATTGACCCTGGTCGTTTCTATACATTGCCATTGCTGCCACTATTGTCTGCAAATCAGTCTGCCTGCGTGAATCTCGAGCAAATCTTCTTGAACCAGGACCCACAAGAGAAAACATCCCGACTGACAACACTGCAATTACCCCTACCGTTATTAACAATTCAATCAATGTAAAACCCTTGATTTTTTTATTACTCCACATACCAACTACATTGTACATTGTTTCCGCACATCTCTGTCAAATTTGTCTTATAAGACTTGTCCGATCGGTTTTCCAAACCCACATATATTCTGAAAGTGTCTCCGTTCGGTCCGGGCTTATACACGTATTTATAACCCTCTCCCGATTTCGGATCATCAGGCAGCTTATTGATGTATGCAACACCGTCAGCGTCAATTACGGGGCCCTTACCCCACTCACACACTTCGGTCCCCATATACCCACAGGCGACAATTTTCCCAGCACCGGTGGCTTCCTCAGGTAAGGTTTGATAATCGGACAGATATTTCCGCAATCCGCGGGCTACCATTTCCACGTCAGACTTTCTTTGTGCGTCCCTGGTTTTCATTTCTCCCAGTTTTACCTGAGAATAAGACATAACCACTATCAGCGTAACTATGCTAAAAACAAGGATTAATTCTGACTTTTTCCACTCTAATATTGAAAACATATGTCAATTATAATCCCCAAATTTTCCATATTTGCGCACCAAATAAGAACGCCGACCAGGAACCTAAAACTAAAAAAGGTCCGAATGCCATTTCACTTTTGAGTTTGGCTTGTCTGTTTACCAATCTGATTAAACCGACCATCGCCCCCAATACAAACGCCACCCATAGTGCCACCAGCAAATTTTGCCACCCCAGCCACCACCCGATAACCGCGGCAATTTCTACATCACCAAACCCCATCGCTTTTGCCCGACTTATTGCCCATATTCCGCCTATTACAATTATTGAGGTAATTAATCCGGCCACACTGTTCTGCCACTCGATTCCCATCATCACTTGTCCGCATACTACCAAACCCGCCCACAAACCCACCATTAATTCCGAGACCAACTTTGTTTCCCAATCCATAACCGCAATTATTATGGTTACAAATAAAATCGCAGCCAACACAACCTGCTGTGGAAAGACTTTTGTAAACATGGTTATCGCCACAAATCCGATGCTCATAAACACTTCGACAGCCAAATTCCGCCAGGGGATAGGGGACCGACAATATCTGCATTTGCCGCCGAGTATTAAATAAGATATCACGGGTATCAGATCTGGCCACTCTAATTCATGCTTGCAGGTGTCGCATTTCGATCTGCCTGATAACCAACTGATATTCTTCGGCAGCCGGTCGATTAGGGCATTAGCGGCACTCCCGGCAATTACTCCTCCCACCATCCACATCAGTTCGTTCATAACTTTTATCCTACCAAAAAAAACACTGCCCCATCGGAGCAGTGTTTCCAACACGCAAAACTAAGTGTTTAGAAAGTCGGTACTTGAGCCGCGGCTGGATATGCGTTAGGCGCTGCCGCCAAACATATTCCACCTGGTCTTCCAACTCGTGAATCGTAAACAAAATATCCGTTAGTGCCAGCTGCACATACACTCGTATTATATTTTCCGGAAATGTATCTTCCCCAAACCACAAAACCTGTAGGTCTTGGGCCTGCAGCTGCGTAATAGTAGTATGCAGAGCCAGTGGGCGGAGTAGGAAGTACCGTCAGTTCCTGAGACCCCAACGGACCTATTGCGTTAAACGCTGCTGTGCCTGGACCCATACTTTGTGTCGGGTTAGGACATCCAGCTGCCGCAGTCATACACGGAAATGCTCCGTCAGTCTGCTGCGCAGAAAATGATTGTACTGCAGTAATTATCTGCGACACATCGTTCTGGACTTTTGCATCGTTTGCCTGTCTGGTTTTTTCAACCGGGTTTATAAGTGCTACAACTCCGGCCATCAACACGGCGAGAACGCCAATAACCACTAACAACTCAATCAATGTAAAACCCTTTTTAATCAACTTCATTCGTTCTCACCTCCTTTCATATCATCAAACTTTATTAGTAATTCCGTAAATAGGCATAATAATCGCGTACAACAAAAACCCTATCACCACTGCCATAACCATGAGTATTATTGGTTCGATAGCCGTTGTCAAGCCTTTAACTTTTTGTTCCGACTCCGACTCGAAATAATGGGATATCTTTTCCAATACTTCATCTAACTTTCCCGTCTCCTCACCAACTGCTACCATTTGCCCGATGATAGGCGGGAAAACCTCACTATCTGAAAAGCTAATTGATACCGGAAAACCCTTTTCTACCTGGTTGGCAATTCTATGAATATCCTTTTCCACCACCACATTTCCCATCGACTCCGACACGATTCGCAATGTCTCAACGACCGATACTCCCGCAGACAATAACAAAGCCGCCGTTCGCGTAAACTCCGCCAGCATCGATTGGCGCACCAAACTCCCCATCACCGGAATTCTAAACACCGCCCGACCCCATATCTCCTGACCCCGTTTAGAAGCAAGTGATGCCCTGACTAAAAATACAAATCCCACCACTCCGGCCGTTAATAACCACCAATAATTAATGGTAAAGTCCGACACTGCCAAGATCATTTTTGTCGCCAGTGGTAAATCTTCACCAAAATCGGCATACAGGTCTTTCATTTTCGGAATAACCAGTACCACCATCATCACCATGACAATCACCATACCGATTAAAATTATCACCGGATAAATCATTGCCCCGACTACCTTTGCCTTAAATTCCCGACCTCTTTCCGCAGTATCTGCCAACCGGCTAAGGACTTTTTCCATCACTCCGGCCGCTTCTCCTGCTTTAACCAAGGCCACATACACCCTTCCGAATACCTTAGGATGTTTAGCCATAGCCACAGATAATGAAACACCTGACTGCACGTCAGAAAGCACCGTGCCGATGATTGACGCAAACGCCGGAGGAGACTGAGCTTTTAGTAAATTCAACGCATCGGTAAGCGGCAATCCGGCAGTAATCATAGTGGACAGCTGCCGGGTAAAAGTCGTGATATCAGAATCAGTAACTCTACCAAGCATGTTATTGATCGAATCCAACGTCTTGCCTTTCTTTTCTTCGGTTACGGACAATGGAATAAGTGACTGCTCTTTCAGCAAACTTACGGCTGATTTAACCGTACCCGCCTCAACAATGCCCCTCACTGACTTACCGTTAAAATCCTTGGCCGTGTACCGGATTTTCATAAACTACTCACCCCGGATATAACGTCGCACCTCTTCAGGTCTGGTGGCATATGCCTGTGCAGTTTCCATTGTAATTACGCCCTTATTTACCATGTCGGCCAGATTAGCTTCTAACGTTTTCATACCGTACTCTGCCGAAGTCTGAATAATATTGTCAATCATATGCGTTCTCCCGTCCCGCACCGAAGTCCGCACGGCAGGTGTCCCAACCATTATTTCCGTTGCTACAGCCCGGCCTCCGGAAATCCTCGGCACCAACCGTTGTGACAATACTGCTTCCAAATTGGACGACAATTGCATCCGCACCTGGGGCTGCTGATTTTCCGGAAACACATCTACTATCCTGTCAATCGTCTGAGCTGCTGAATTAGTATGCAATGTCGCCAGCACCAGATGCCCGGTCTCTGCAATGGTTAAAGCTGCAGCAATCGTTTCAAAATCTCGCATTTCTCCGATTAACACAACATCCGGGTCTTCCCTTAGTACTGACCGCAGCGCCACTTCCCATGAATGTGTGTCGTTATGCACCTCACGTTGCGAAATCATCGCTTTTGCAGGTGTATATACATATTCAATCGGGTCCTCAATGGTTACTATGTGCACTTCCCGGGATTTATTAATCTCCTCAAGAATTGCCGCAATAGTTGTAGATTTTCCTTGACCGGTCGGTCCGGTCACCAATACAAACCCCTGTTTCAATTGCGCAAACTCATGGCATATTCGCGGCAACCCCAAATCGTCAATCGGTGGAATATTCGATAAAATTACCCGGAAGCTTCCGGCCACCACTCCCTTTTGATAATAAGCGTTTACCCTATATCGGGCGTTGTCACCAAAAGCAAATGAAAAATCTAATTCCTTGTTCACTGCAAACATTTGTTTCTGTTCCTCTGTCATTACACCTGCCAACAGTTGTTCTGCCCCTTGCGGACCCAACACTTTTTCTCCTGCCACAGGAATTAGCAAACCATCAATCCTCACCTGCGGAGGATAAGAGGGAATCAAATGCAAATCCGAAGCTTTGTGCTCAATTACGTAAGCCAGTAACTGTTGAATTGTCATGGGCAGATTATCTATTCTTCTAATAGTGTATCAGATTTATTCCTGTGCAACACGCAGGACTTCATCTAAGCTGGTAATTCCTTCAACCACCTTCATATACCCGTCCTGTTTCATAGTTATCATCCCCTCTTCCACTGCCACCTTTTCTATATCTCCCGCTGAACCCCGCTCCAAAATCACTCTTGCAATCCTTTCTGTTACCGGCAATACCTCAAAAATACCAATCCTGCCTCTAAGTCCACGATTGTTACACTCTTCGCATCCCCGGCCTTTATAGAAAACTATTTTTTTATCAGCTTCCGGCTTCCACAACTTACCCAAGACAGTTTGTGCATCCTTAATTATCGCTTCATCTGGTTCGTACTCCATCTTACATGAAGTACAGATTTTCCCGGCTACCCTTTGAGCCACAATCGCCGTAATGGATGAAGCCAACAAGTACGGCTCGGCTTTCATATCCAGAAGCCGGGGTAAAGCTCCGGACGAGGAATTTGTATGCAGAGTTGAAAACACCAAATGACCTGTCAGCGAGGCCTGTATAGCTAGTTCCGCCGTTTCCTCATCCCGTACTTCTCCTACCATAATAATGTTCGGATCTTGGCGTAAAAATGATCTCAATCCCGACGCGAACGTCAATCCGGCCTGCGGATTAATCTGCACCTGATTTACTCCGCTCATTTGATATTCGACCGGATCTTCCAGTGTCATGATATTTACCTTTATTGTGTTAATCCGGGACAGTACCGAATATAAAGTTGTCGTTTTTCCTGATCCCGTTGGCCCGGTTACCAGAATAATTCCGTGTGGTCGTAATATTGCCTCTTCCAAATTTTTCAGCGCCCGACCCCTTAACCCCAAATCGGGGAGTGTGGGTACTGATCCGCTTTTCTTTAATAACCTCATCACGATTTTCTCGCCGTGCACCGTAGGTAATGTCGACACCCGCAAGTCTACCTCATCATCATCAGTCTGAAAATTAAACCGTCCGTCCTGTGGCACCCTCTTCTCATCAATCTTCATGTCGGACAATATCTTTATTCTGGATACCAGGGCATCATGAATTTTTCTCGGTAAAATCAATTTTTCGTGCAATATTCCGTCAATCCGATATCTCACCCGGGTTCTTTCCTCCAATGGTTCAATGTGTACATCGGATGCCCTCGACTTCATCGCAAATTCCAGTACCGTTGTTACTATCTTAGCGATAGGCGCCTCTTTTATTACTTCATTAATTTTCCGGATATTAATTGTCTTTGCTTCCGGTGTTCCCACTCCTCCGGCCTCTTTCAATGCCGCCGTCACTTCCGTCGACAGACTTTGCTCATATCTCACCTCAATATTTGCCTTGACTTCCGCTGGCATTGCCGCAAATGGCTTAACCTTTACCCCGGTCTTTTTCTCCATAAACTCAATTGCCGACAAATCCACCGGGTTGGCCATAGCCACTGACAAAGTCGCAGTCGAATTGTCATATTCAAACGGCAATACTGACAATCGCGCCGCAATTGATTTATCGATGTATCCCAAAGCAACGGGTGAAACCGCCGTATCCGTCAATTTAACAAACGGGACGTTGTAATATTTCGCCCGGGCTTTAATTAACTCTTCTTCCTTCACAAAACCCTGTTGCAGCAACCATTCTGCCGCAGATACTCCGGCCGTCACATACGCCATCTTCGCCATATCCACTTTTTCCTGGCTTAATACTCCATCCTTAACCAGTGTCGCCACCATGGAATTGGATTCCGCATCCGTCAAAGGACCAATGGAACTTAGGGCAGGTTTCATACTTAAACTTATGATAAGTTAATATTCTGTTAATTACCAGAATATAATCAGTTTATGCATTCATTCCTCGTTTCCGTTGCTCCAAATGTTCCGGAAAGCCCTTTTACTCTGCACCTTTTTCCCGAAAAAACACTCGGCATTGACGACATCCGTCAGATTCGCACTTTCTTAAGCCGCAAACCACCAACCGGCGCACACAACTCCGTTATTATTCATGCCGCTGAAAAACTCACTCTTCCTGCTCAACACGCCATTTTAAAAATTCTTGAAGAACCTCCGGCGGGCAGTCTCATCTACCTCGTTACTGTCTTCCCGGACGAACTTCTGCCCACGATTTTATCCCGGGTAGAAATTATTGATACTGAAACACCGGCCGCTAAGCCTACCCCATCCGCCGAAATTGCCGCTCTGATCAATTCGCTTGCCGCTGCCAAAGTAGGGGAGAGGCTAAAATTAATTGACGATCAAAACTTCAGCCGCGAAACCGCCCTTCTTTTCTTGGACCAACTGGAGTTCGCTCTCCACGCAAATCACCACCTCCCGCTTAAATACGATTTAATTTACGCCACCCGTAAATATCTCCTCGCCAATGTCAGCGTCAGGCTGGCAATGGACAATTTTGCCCTCTCATTGTTAGATTGAACATCCCTGCTAAACCTGGTAATATTTCGAAGCTATGGCCACTAAATCCGATTACACAGCCTCATCCATCCAAGTCCTTGAAGGTTTGGAACCGGTTCGCAAACGCCCGGGAATGTACATCGGTTCCACCGACAGTAAAGGCTTACATCATCTTATCTGGGAAATCGCCGACAACTCCGTCGATGAAGCCTTAGCCGGATATGCCAAGCACATCCGCATCACTCTGCACAAGGATAATTCCATCTCCGTCCAAGACGACGGCCGGGGCATTCCAGTGGATGTTCATCCGGTTGCCAAAATCTCCGCTCTTGAGCTCACCATGACCAAACTTCACGCCGGCGGGAAATTTTCCGAAACCGCGTATAAAGTTTCCGGCGGACTGCACGGGGTCGGAGCTTCTGTAACCAACGCTTTGTCGGATACCATGCGCGTTGAGGTTAAACGTGATGGCAAAATTTACTTCCAGGATTACCACCAGGGGATTCCGGAAAATCGGGTCGCCACCACTACCAAACCCATATCTGAATTCACGTCCGAATCGGGCACTTTCACCCACTTCCACCCCGACCCGAAAATGTTCACTACCGTCGAATTTGACGCCAAAGTCATTGAAAACTCCATCCGCAACCGCGCCTATTTAATCGCCGGTTTACATTTCTTCTTCATCAACGAATTCACTGGTATCGCTAAACAATTTTATTTTGAAAGCGGTATCCGTTCTCTTGTCGTCCACATGAACCGGGATAAAAAGCCTCTTCACCCGGCCATCTATGTGCATAAAACTGCGGATCATACTGATGTCGAAGTGGCTATCCAGTACAACGACGGCTTCTCCGAAAATATTCAATCCTTCGTTAACGTCATTAACACCGTAGACGGCGGTACACACGAAACCGGGTTCAAGATGGCCTTAACCCGCAGCATCAACGACTACGCTAAAAAAATCGGTGCCCTCAAAGATGGTGAAAACGCTCTTACCGGTGACGACATGCGTGAGGGCCTAACCGCCATCGTCTACGTTAAAATCCCTACTCAGGCCATCCAGTTTGAATCCCAAACCAAAGCCAAACTCAACAACCCCGAAGTCCAAGGCTACGTCAATACGGTAGTCAAAGAAGGTCTGGACACCTTCTTTGAGGAGAACCCGGCCGATGCCAAGCAGATCATTGCCAAGGTTTTACTTGCCGCCAAAGCCCGCTTAGCCGCCCGGGCTGCCAAAGAAGCCGTCCTCCGCAAAGGCGCTCTCGAAGGCATGACCTTACCCGGCAAATTAGCTGACTGCCAAAGTCGTGATGCTGCTTTAAGTGAACTATATATAGTAGAGGGAGACTCTGCCGGTGGTAGTGCTAAGCAGGGACGGGACCGCAAATTCCAAGCCATCCTCCCGCTCCGGGGTAAAGTCCTCAACACCGAACGGGCTCAGCTGGACAAGGTCATCTCCTTTGAGGAGCTTAAAGCTTTAACCATCGCCTTAGGCATGGGGATAGGGGACACCATCACTCCGGAAAAGCTTAGATACCACCGGGTCATCATCATGACCGATGCCGATGTTGATGGTGCACATATCAGCACCCTGCTCATGACCTTCTTTTATCGTCATTTACCCTACGTTGTCGAAAATGGTCACCTTTATATTGCCATGCCGCCTTTATACAAAATCGAGTTTGGTAAAAAAATTAACTATGTCTACACTGATGAAGAAAAAGAAGCTTTGTTAAAGGCACACCCCGGAGAAAAATTCACCATGCAACGTTACAAGGGTTTAGGGGAAATGAACCCGGAACAACTTTGGGAAACTACCATGAACCCGCAAAACCGAACTTTGAAAAAAGTTGAAATAGCCGACGCTGCGGAAGCCGACCATGTTTTTTCCATGCTTATGGGTAACGAAGTCCCACCCCGCAAGAAGTTCATTACTACTCACGCAAAAACTGCCACACTAGACATTTAATCAAAAATTATTCTGGCAAAAGTCGTGATCATTTTTTGACTTCGGATTACAAATAAGTTTAGCGTTCTCCAACTCTAAACTCCAAGTTGTTGCAAATTGTGTCGTCCTAGTCATATAATTAACGGATCAAATCCTTATGGATATTCAACTTATCGCACTTTTCTTCGCCCCGATTACGGCCATTGCTGCACTAGGCTACAGCATTTATCTTTCCCGAGACATCCTTAAAGAAGACGAGGGTTCCCCTAAATTACAACAGATTGCTAAAGCCATTCGTGAAGGTGCAATGGCTTATTTAGCTCGCCAATTCAAAGTAGTTATTCCCATCATGCTGGGCTTAGCTGTTCTTATTGCCCTTACACTTGGTCAGGGGATCGCTATCACATTTCTTCTGGGAGGAACTTTCTCGGCCATCATCGGCTACTTCGGTATGTGGATTGCCGTCAGAGCCAATGTGAGAACTGCAAAAAATGCCGTCTTAGGCCTAAATCCGGCATTAAGAGTCGCTTTTCGTGCCGGGACTGTTAACGGCATGTTAGTTGTGGGTTTAGGTTTGCTTGGTGTATCCGCAATTTATGCCTGGGCTTACTTCTCCTTCATTTCTCAAGGTCCGGCTGTTGTAGCAAAGAACGCTACTGACGTCTTAGTAGGTTATGGCTTTGGTGCTGCACTTCTAGCCCTATTTATGCGGGTAGGAGGAGGTATCTTTACCAAAGCTGCTGACGTTGGTGCTGACCTGGTAGGGAAAGTTGAAGCCGGAATTCCCGAAGATGATCCCCGCAATCCTGCAACTATTGCCGACAATGTGGGTGATAATGTTGGTGATTGTGCCGGTATGGCCGCCGACGTATTCGAATCTTACGCACTAACCATAGTGGCCGCCATGATTTTAGGAGGATCACTTTTCGGTCTTAAAGGTGTTGTTTTCCCGCTCTTAGCCAGATCCGGAGCAATCTGGACTTCAATCCTGGGCACTTTCTTTGTTAAAGCCAAAAACGATCATGAGGACCCAATGAAACCTTTAATTCGTGGTTTCGCTATTTCCGCCGTAGCTGCTGTTGCCATTTTCATGGGTCTTGCCGTTTTTCTTCTGGGCGAGCCCAGAGCTGGCTTTGCTGCCGTCTCAGGAATTATTTCCATGATGGGACTTTTATACATTACCAAATACTACACCGGACCGGGTGAAAGACCGGTCGTTGAAATTGCCCGCGCTTCTAAAACCGGTGCCGGCACAAACATCATTACTGGGCTAGCCATGGGCATGGAATCAACTTTCTTTTCTGTATTGGTTATAGCCGGTACCATTTTCGCCGGTTACCAGCTTTTAGGCTTTTACGGCATTTCCTTAGCTGGCATGGGCATGTTAGCTACCACCGGAATTATCATGGCTTTAGATACTTTCGGGCCGATTGCCGATAATGCTCAGGGCATGGTTGAAATGGCTGGTCTAAAGGGTAAAGCCCCAATTGTGACCGGTGCTCTGGATGCGGTCGGTAACACAACTAAAGCTTTAACCAAAGGCTTTGCTGTAGGTAGCGCCGCCGTTGCCGCTTCTTCTTTATTCGCTACTTATTTTGAAGCAACAGGCCTAACCTCAATCGACATTGCCCACCCAACCGTCTTTATCGGTTTAATCATCGGGGCAGCCTTACCCTTCCTGTTTTCTTCCCGCCTAGTAGCCTCAGTCAGCCGGGCTGCAGTTGAAGTCGTAGAAGAAGTCCGTCGCCAGTTCAAATCCATTAAAGGAATTATGGAGGGTACTGCTTTGCCGGATTATTCCAAAGCCGTAGACATTGTCACCTCAGCCGCACAACGAGAATTAGTTATTCCGGCAGCTATTGTTGTTTTTGCGCCAGTTTTAGTTGGCGTTCTCGGGGCCCAGGCCTTGGGTGGTTTCTTAGGCGGAGTAGTAGCCTCAGGTCTCACCTTAGCTTTGTTTATGTGCAATACTGGTGGCGCGTGGGACAATGCCAAAAAATATATCGAAGACGGTAAATTCGGTGGCAAGGGTTCAGACACTCACAAAGCTGCTGTTGTCGGTGATACTGTTGGTGATCCATTAAAAGACACTTCAGGACCGGCCTTAAACCCGATGATGAAGATTGTCCAAATCGTAGCCCTGCTTATCGCCCCGCTAGTTATTCAATACTTTGGAAAATAATATGACAAATGTTGAATGTCGAGCGTATTTGGGAGCAACTTCAGAAGTTAACTGTCTTTGCGAGGATTGCGCCTATCATATTGATGATCTGCTTGTGTCTAGCATCGCTAAAGAAAATCAATCCGGCAAATTTGTACTTCGACGCAATTGTGTTAGCCCGACGAGCAAACTAGGTTTTAAGATACTCCCTTATGCCAATGCTAATGGTAGAAATACCATGGAATGTCCTGACCACAAAAACAAATAGCGAATTCGGTTATTGCACTTACTCCTGATAACGTATTTTTGCAAAAAAAAATAAATTCATTTGGTAAATACGTCCTAATTCCCTTGTTTTCGTATCCAAAAGAAGGTAATATTACCAGGTGGCAGATACACCTGAAACCAACGCAATCGGCAAAATTCTCCCCGTAGAAATTACTACGGAAATGCAGAAAAACTTCCTGGACTACGCGATGTCCGTCATCGTCGCCAGAGCCCTTCCTGACGTCCGGGATGGTCTGAAACCGGTCCATCGCCGCATTCTCTACGCCATGTGGGATATGGGTCTTAAATACGCCGGTAAACATCGAAAATCAGCCACTGTCGTCGGAGAAGTTTTAGGTAAATATCATCCCCATGGGGATGTTTCTGTATATGACTCACTTGTCCGTCTGGCACAGGAATTTTCCATGCGCTATCCGCTCGTTGATGGTCAGGGAAACTTTGGCTCTATAGATGGTGACTCTCCGGCTGCCATGCGTTATACCGAAGCCAAGCTAGCCAAAATCTCCGAAGAAATGCTCACCGATATTGAAAAGGAAACCGTTGACATGGGTCCCAACTTCGACAACACCCATGACGAACCGATATTTTTGCCGGCCAAATTACCCAACTTACTACTTATGGGGTCAGACGGAATTGCGGTCGGTATGGCAACCAAAATTCCTCCTCATAATTTGTCTGAAGTTGTCGATGCTGTTTCCCATCTGATTGATAATCCCGAAGCAACCGTCGATGACTTAATGCAATTTGTTAAAGGCCCGGATTTCCCCACTTACGGCAACATCTACGACGCCAAAGCGATAGCCGAGGTCTATAACACCGGTCGGGGCAGAATTGTCGTCCGCGGTAAAGCCGAAATTGAGGAAACTAAATCGGGAAAATCTCAGATCGTCATCACCGAAATTCCGTATCAGGTTAACAAAGCCGAAATGGTCACCCGGATTGCCGACCTGGTTCATGAGAAAAAAGTCGAAGGCATATCCGATCTGCGTGATGAATCCGACCGCCACGGCATTCGCGTCGTCATTGAATTAAAACGTGATGCTAAGCCCAAAAGCCTGTTAAACAACCTCTATAAATATACCGCCTTACAAACCACATTCCCGGCCAATTTCGTAGCTCTAGTCGATGGCACCCCGCAAACTCTGGGTCTTAAACCTATCCTGGTTGAATACATCAAACACCGCCAATTAGTGGTTACCCGCAGGACCCAATATGACCTCAAACAGGCCAAGGCTCGTGCCCATATCTTGGAAGGCTTAAAAATAGCCCTTGACCATTTGGATGCCGTCATCAAAACCATCCGGGAATCTGCGGACTCCGAAGTTGCCAAGAAAAATCTTATGGATCGCTTTGGTTTATCGGAAATTCAGGCCACTGCCATTCTCGACATGCAGTTACGTCGCCTAGCTGCCCTGGAAAGAAAGAAGATAGAGGACGAATACAAAGCCATTATGGAACTGATTAATCACTTAGAAGATCTGCTTAGCCACCCCGAAAAAATCTTAACTGTTATAAAAAACGAACTGATTGAACTCAAAGAAAAATTCGGTGACGATCGTCGGACCAAAGTTTATAAGATGGGCTTGGGCGAGTTCTCTGAAGAAGATTTAATCCCGTCTGAAGAAACCGTCATCACTATCACCTCTACAGGTTATATTAAGCGCCAAAATCCGTCAGTATTTAGAACTCAACACCGCGGGGGAAAAGGTGTCACCGGTATGACGACAAAAGATGAGGACGATATCGCTCAGATCATTGCCGCCAATACTCACGATGATATCTTATTCTTCACCTCCACCGGTCGGGTTTTCAAGCTCAAGGTTTATGATCTGCCAGAAGGATCCCGCCAATCCAAGGGCCAAGCGGTTGTGAATCTGATCAACGTAAATCAGGATGAGAAACTTCAAACAGTTCTAACTTTGGGCAAATCCGACACCGTTAAATTCCTGCTCATGGTTACCCGTCATGGCACCGTTAAAAAAACGAAATTAACCGACTACGATAACATAAGAACTTCAGGGATTATAGCCATTAAACTCGAAACTGGTGACAGTCTCGAGTGGGTAAAGCCAACAACCGGATCCGATCAGGTTTTGCTGGTCTCATATGATGGTAAATCAATCCGCTTTAAAGAAGAAGACGTTCGTCCTACCGCCAGGGACACTATGGGAGTGCGCGGAATTGAACTCAAGCCTACCGACTATGTCGTCGGTATGGAAGTTTTCCCCAGCACCAAAGAAGCTCCCACCGACAAACGCCGGAAAACCTTTGAAGATGTCTTAATTATTACCGGTAACGGCCTTGGTAAACGCACATCGGTTCGTAATTGGCCACTGCAAAAACGCGGTGGACAAGGCGTTAAAGCCGCCAGTCTCACCGACAAAACCGGGAAGTTGGTTTCCTGTATCGGCGTCGATGAAACAGTGGATCAGGTTGTCCTCACCAGCCGATCAGCTCAAATTATTAAATTACCGCTTAAAAACATTCCCCAGCTCGGTCGTGATACCCAGGGAGTTATTCTTATGCGCTTTAGTCGAAAAGGGGACAGTGTTGCCTCAGTTACCTGTTTGGAAAAAGATGTCGAATTATCAGGCGCCGCCTCATAATTTATGTTTACTGTAGGTTCCGAATATCTTAAAGTCCGTAAAACATTGAAAAAAGGTAGGGGCGTATATGCTCAGAAAACAATCCCGGGCGGAAGCGTTATTGCTGACTACTTAGGAAAAATAATTAAGGCCGATACTGGAGACGAAACAGAAATGGGAGGAGTGTATGAGACGTACTGGAAAGATGATCTTTCCATTTTACCTGACACACATAACGATGGTGCCCATAATTTCAACCATTCCTGTATGCCTAATGCCACTTTCTACCAATACCATATGCACTTTCTCATCGTAGCAGTCAGAAAAATTTTTCCCGGGGAAGAAATTTGTATTTCGTATTTAATTGACCCAGATGAATGCAAGGATACCGTATGTACGCACTGGTGTTATTGTGGTACCCCGTTATGTACAAGCACCATGCATACTACAGCCTCTTACAATATCCTCTGGGATAAATTTGCCTCTGACACGGACGGCAATTACCCTCTTGTCGAATATCAAATTGGCAATCAACTTGATCGGCTCCAAAATTATCCCGTTTCATTACCGGATCATAATTTTTTCCCAATTTACGGCAATTTATCTAATAAACCATTATTACTCACATCAGCTGATTTCCCTTCGATATCTGAAATACGCAATCTTATCCGTCATACCGGACTGCGACTGCTTACCTCAAAAAGGGATCAAATTGTTTTAGGTGTTAATCAAGCCGGTCTGATTGTTTCTTCCCCAGTATCCGCCATCATCTAGTCAATCCTGGACTAGTCTGCTATCATAGATAATATGCAATCCTGGGCAAGTAGAGTTCTGTTCCTGGCCATCATCATTTCTGTTTCAGTCATGCTAGTCACTAAATTTTCCCCGCCCATACCAATTTCTTCGGTCGTCACCCAAAAAACTGATCTCTTCACTGTTTCGGGTGAAGGCAAAGTCACAGTTGTTCCTGATACTGGCATCATTAATTTAGGTATTAATCTCACCCGAACTTCAGTTAAAGCCGCTCAGACTGAAGTTAACGCCGTCATAAATAAAATTACCACCGATACTCAGAAAATGGGTGTTGACGTAAAGGATATAAAAACCAGCGAGTACTCCATTTATCCCGAATATGACTACTCCAGCGGTCGTGCAAAAATCACCGGATATCGGGTTAACGCAGCAATCACAATCAAGGTCCGCAACTTGGAAAAAATTAATGATGTCATCGACTCCGCCACTGCAAATGGTGCAAATACTGTTTCCGGTATCCAGTTAACGGTTGATGATGACAAACAAAAAGAACTACTTCAAGATGCTCGCGAACAGGCAATTGATGAAGCTAAAACCAAAGCTGAATCTCTCGCCCGAGCAGCCGGTATCACTCTCGGACGTATTGTTAACGTTTCCGAATCCGGTTCCGACATTGTTCGCCCTCTTCCGTACATGGCCAAAGAAATGGCCATAGGTATGGGTGGAGGAGCAGATACCAGCATCCAGCCAGGTTCTACCGATATTACTTCCTCAGTCACTCTCTTCTACGAGACCAAATAACATCGGACAGGTTGAAAAGAAGAACCGTAAATCAAATACACATTTGATTTCGCCTAACTACTTACAAGTTGAATTGTTCAATCTTAAAAACGTGAGCATTTTCAAATCCCGAATCTTCCGATAATTCCAATAAATCAGAATTCCCGAAATGAAACATCATCAGCACCTTCATCCAGTCCAGTTTGTAATAGGCCGCGTATATCATTTTTCCAATATCCCCGTGTGTTACCAATAAAATACTTCCATCCGTATGTTTAGTTTGAATCTCATCGAGAACTCTATTCGCCCTCAGTAAAGTATCGGGGAATGTCTCCAATCCTTCGCCTTTCATCATGTAGTGAAAGCCTGAAACCTGTGAAAATACGGCTCCGTCTCCCAACATCGGAACAATATCGTCATGAGTTTTTCCAGTCATAATCCCGAAATCACGTTCAATTAAGTCAGGCATTATTTCCGGTTTTACTAAACCCAAAAGATCCGAAATTATCTCCGCTGTTTTATATGCTCTCTTCAATGGAGATGAGTAGATTTTATTAAAACTCATTCCGGCTGCTTTTATCTTCTCTGCTACTTCATGAGCCTGCTCTAATCCTTTTTCCGACAATGCCATGTCCCTTCTGCCGTTTAATATTCCCGCCAGATTATCCAAATCCTGTCCGTGCCTAGCTAAATAAATTTTCAACATAAACCAAGTTTACCATATCCCTCATGCTAAAATCGCCCCATGAAAAGGAGTTTATTTTATGTTTGGGTCATTTTTATCTTGTTCCTTTATTTTAAATCTTTAGCTGATCATCTCTGTCATAAGAGCTTATGTTTGCTCTAAGTGTCCTCATCGGTATCTACTCTTACGGCATTTTTACTTTGGGAGTATTGTACCTACTTACGCCCACAAACATAACAGCTTTTTCGGTTTCTTGGCTGTTTATTATTATTCTTTATCTGATTGGCTCAAACTCAATTCCCAAATCTCTAAACTTTATTTCAACCTTTCGGAAAACAGATCGGATATCGCAAACATTACTTTTATTACTTCTTGTCTCTGCAGTTGTAAATCTATTAGGGGCTCTTGGACCTGAACTTGGTTTTGATGCACTTTGGTATCACCTCAGTTTACCCAAAATCTGGCTGCTCCGCGAAAGCATCGGCTTTATTCCCGGACCGGTATTCAAATACTCTGTCATGCCAAAATTAACCGAACTACTCTACACTGCTGTATTGGCACTTTTTACATCTCTTCCTCCCAAAATTATTCATTACCTATTCGGTCTGTTAACTCTCGTTCCTCTTTATCAGCTGTCACGCCCTTTTTTATCCCGTAACTATTCACTTCTGGTTCTGGTTTTGTTTTATTCCAATCTGGTTGTCGGTTGGGAATCAACGTCAGCCTATGTAGACCTCACTAGAACATTTTTTGAAATCTTAGCATTACAGTTATTTATCACCCGTAAATACACTCACAGCGCAGTTGCACTCGGTCTGGCCATATCCACGAAACTTGTGGCACTCAGTTCTTTGGTGATATTTATACTACTTCTACTTTCAACTAAAGAAACTCGTACAAAAAAAATTATTGCTTCTTACCTTTTTTTCTCGATGCTCATACCATTGCCCTGGCTGTTATTTTCATATCTGAGTACTGGCAACCCATTCTATCCTTTATTTTCAACAATTCTTGGAACACAAATTTTTTCTCTAAACCCCCGTGACCTTTGGCAACTGTTTACCCAAAGTGCCGACCCGATTTCTCCGGTGTATATTATTACCGCACCATTATTATTTATCCAAAAAAATACCCGGCAGGGTAGGGGAGTGATCCAAATTTTTATCTATGCGGTAATCGCTTTATTAATCTGGTATATTTCACCCCGATCTGGCGGTGCCAGATTTATTCTCCCGTATCTTCCTGCATTTTCACTTCTTTCAGTTATATTGATCTCCAATTCCAAGGACATTCTCGTCAGAAGAATCTGCATCTGCCTCATATTGTTTCTGTCTGCCTTTTCGCTTTTGTACAGGTTCGTTGCAAATTACAAAAATCTGCCGGTCATTCTGGGTCGCCAAACGTCAACTCAATTTTTACAAACCCGTCTTAACTATAATTTCGGCGATTATATAGATATCGATAACTTTCTCACTCAAAACATTTCTTCCTCCGACGTACTATTAATTGCGGGTATAAATAATGTTTATTATCTTCCTGCCCACCTAAAATTTATCCACCTAACGGAACTATTAAATCCTCATCAACTATTCGATTTCAATTATTTGCTTATCCGTCAAACCGATACTGACCTCATTCCTAATTCTGGTGATTGGAAAATAATTCATTCCGACCCGATCACTCATACCTTGTTATATCGTAAAATTTAGTCCTTCGGCTTTTTTTCGGTTCCTCTTCCCAAAAACCTCTTTCTAGGCTAAAATGTCCTTCTTATGACCCGCTCCACTACCAAAATTTTTGTTCAGCCAAATGAGTTTTCTTGTGGCCCATCTAGCCTCAAAATTGCCCTTCGCACACTAAACATGCACATTTCATATGCCACTTTATTTTCGCTTTGCAGAACAACAAAAACCGGCACCAACACGAAAGATCTGATCCGTGCCGCAAACCAACTTGGACTGTCGGTAATGTCCATGCAAAAAACCACTCTCACTCACATCCAGAGCGCACTTAGGGCCCAACCGGGGCGAAAATTAGCTGTTATTGTCGACTACCTTTACCAGGAAGATGCGACAGAAGAGGACAGCCATTTTGCTACCGTCGCTGCATATTCAGCCCGCACCGGCCGCATTACTATGTTTGATTCTTACTCCGGCACCAAGAAATCATATCTTTGGACTGATTTTATTGATCGCTGGTATGGATATGAATCCCGACGCGTAAAAAACAAAAAATCCGCTCGTTATTTTTCGTATTACAAAAAATGGCAGGATCGGCATATGTTAATACTCGCCAAACACCCTTCTCATTTGCCGAAATTTAAAAATTCCACTATCAAAATTTTTATCCCTAAACGCAAGTTCTCTAATTCTTCTTTACTACACCTTTCTGGAACTTATAGCGCCTTTCCGGCTTAAACCAATCTTCCTTCCAATAGTGGTTCTCCATCATAAAATCAATATATTCCATCTTTTCATTTATTGCGTCCTGGATATCCAGGTAATTCATAAAATTACCAATCCCCGAAACAGCCTTTACATTTGATCCGCCCAAAACTGTCACGTACTTCTTTTTATAAATTAAGTTAAAGTCGCAACCGACAACTTTTCCGCCCACCAGAACCGTAATAATTCTCGCCCTGTACCTGCCTCCGGATCGCTTCCACATTTCCAAAAACGCCCGGCCCATTTTCTTATCGGTTTCAAATACTGACAAACTCTCGTCGTTATACATTTTTACTTTCCGGCGCATTTGCATTCGATTCAGTCTAAACAAATGTTTAAGATCGGCCGGGTTGTCATATCGGACAACCGGAATTTTGGCGATTATGCTGCGAACATCTCTTTTAATATTTTGTCTTTTTTTAGTCTTCAGCGTCGCCAGATATTTATCCCAACTATAGCCGACTGTCTTCAGACTCAATCCGAAGTGGTCAAAATCCCGAACTAATTTCCCTGGAAAAAGTCGGGCGGTTTTTCCATCCATACATTCCAAACTCATCGGCCCATCGACCTTCGCTATCATTTTCTTCACCAAAGACTTATTTGTGGTAAAAGGTCCGCTTTCCTCTGCATACCAACCGGAAATCCATTCATATTTTTTTGCTTCTTTTGAAAACCACAGCGGCAAACCTCCGATGGTTTTTTTCCCTTTTCTCGCTTCAACAAACAAAACCTTGTATTTATAGACATCCAAAAAAGCTTTTCTTATCTCCCATAAATCCCACACTGTTTTGGGAGTACACAGGGCATTCCACATTTTTTCCAACCTCCTCACATCCCTGATACATCTGATCTCTAGTTTTTCTCTAACAATCGGTTTTTTTACCGCTACCAATTTAACCCTTTTCACCGGTCGTTCAAAAAACCTTTCCTGTACCAACAATTGTCTATCCATCAGTCTCTCTGCAACAACTGGCTGCTAACCCTACCAGCCCCGAACCACTCTTTAGAAAATTTTTCTGCCGCTTCCGGATCAAACCACTTGCATGAAAAAATGTTTAAATATACAGATTTTTTATACTCTGAAAAATGAGCAGACACGCAACTTGTCTCAATTAATTGCACCAACGAATAACCGGAGGTGATGGGGTTCTCATGTCCGAAGTGGGGGACTAAGGGCTCACCATATCGTTTCATAAAAATTACTTCATCACATAACTTAATTACGTAATTCTTAATATGCTCTCCGTCGGAAATCTTCTCTAAATCACAATCATAGAGATTCAGAATCAACTCCTGTCCGAACTGATCAGTTTGTTCTCCGTTATTTAAAATCATAAAGATATAGGTCAATCAAAATATATAAAACTATCTTAGTGTGAAAAAAAAAGAAAAATAAGTCAAATTTTTTTTGGTCTTAACACAGACATTTATTTAACATTCCATATTCAAAAAAATAAAAAAAATAAAAAAAATACACAACTTAAAATAATCGCTCTAAACAGGCCAAAGTTTTTATAATGAAAATTATATTTTGTATAAACTTTTTACAAAAACGTAAATATTTTTAACTATTTTTTTAAAAAAAATTACATATACATTTAAAAAGTAGTACAATCCGCATGTGACAAAAACTAAGATATCATCAGACTACTTGAAGCTTGTCCATTTCTTTTTTGAAATAGGAACCCTGCGGAAAATCCCCAGATCTCACATGCAAACCTTAATGACTTCTGACCTGTCTGATAATATTTCATCTCACTCATACAGGGTAGCGATGATTGGTTTATTTCTTTCCGAGCTAGAAGGCGCCAATACCTCTAAAGTTATAAAAATGTGTTTACTCCACGATCTTAGTGAGTCTCGTAGCGGGGATCAGAACTGGGTGCATAAACGCTATACCAAAGTCTTCGAAGAAGAAATAATTCACGATCAGCTAAAAAATCTTCCCCGTTCTGTAGAACTTGAGGAAATAGTAGCCGAGTACAATGCTCGTCAGACATTAGAAGCTAAAATCGCCAAAGATGCCGACCGTCTGGATCAAACTCTGCTTGAAATTGAATATGTCATGATGGGCAACAATCAGGCTAAATCTTGGGGAAGAACTAATCGCACCAGTTTGTTTACCAAAAGCGCTAAAACACTTTCAAAAACTATTATTTCCACTGATCCTAGCGATTGGTGGACAAAAAATCTTTGGACTGATAAACGTCGATAAATAGACATTTTCACAAATA
>CAYTYO010000008.1:0-29305 GCA_964441445.1 uncultured Gammaproteobacteria bacterium
CTAAAATCACTTGTAAAGTGTTGTACCATTTTGAAGGCCTATTTTGCAAGTTTAGGAGTACTTTTTGATCGTTGGAGATAAAAACTGTCAGGTCATTTTCATTCAAGCTTCCAGAAACGGGGCTTTTGGTCAGTTGGCCGATATCCCGGAGAATTTTCAAGGCTTCTACCTGGAGCGAGGTTAAAGTTTCCCCTGGAGAAAAATCCTGATTTTCATAAAGGAAAGGCAATAGCGAACTCTGTGACTGGCCGATAATCAGGCCCTCGTCGTCGGAAATAGCTCTGGCACCTAGAACCTGAGACCCCACCGTACCTAATGGTTTTCGAAGTGAGATGCTGACTATAAGAGTGGTTGGTAAACGTCTATAAAGAGAAATCTTTTTAATTTCAATAAATTTGGTTAACTTTGACCTGACTAAATCTCCAGGTAAGGGTTTAAGCAGTCGGACTTCGGGGATTACTGATAATTCATTTAGATAATCCTGGGGACAAGTACCAAATTGGGTGTAGCACTCCACTGCGCGGGCATGAAAATAATTGGAGGCCAGATATAGATATCCGCCGAAACTGATAAGAAGCAGTGATATAAAGATTAATAATTTTGATCCTGATCGAACGTGTTTTTTTTGTATCATGCGACTTTATCCCTCGAATGTTTTTTCAACTAGTTCAAGCATTCTTTCACTTCCATCAAGAGGCAGTTCTAATTTATCGACCACCATACTTTGAGCCGCTTCAATAGATTTAAGCAATGTTTCTCCGGTAAGATCCGTCTGAGGCAGAACAACCGCTAGTTGGTGATCAGCTAAAACCTGAGCGTTTTTCTCCTGTTCGCTGTGAGACGAACCGGGTAACGGAATTAACACACAGTTGGTATTAGAAACTGCCAGTTCATAAGTGATATGAGCTCCCGATCTACCCACAACTACCCGAGATGAAAAAATATTTGCAACAGCTTTTCCGGCATCGAGGTAGTCAAAAACTTCGTATTTATCCATTAGTTCGTGCGGTAACTCGGCCCTTTTTTGTAGAGCTTCGCGGTAATCATTGAAAATTGAAGATGATCCTGTCTGGTGAACCACGCGATATCTCTCAAGTAAACGGCTAAGAATTGAAAAGACGTTCAAATTTATGATGTGCGAACCCTGCTTACCGCCAGTGATGTAGATCTTTTTTTCTCTGACAGGAGGATGTTTCAAATGATCAATAATTTCAGGACGCAGCGGTAAGCCGGTAACAATTGTTTTAGTTTTGGGGTACATTGACAGTCCTGATGGCCAAGTCACGGCAATTTTTTTGACAAAAACAGAAATGAATTTATTGGCCCACCCAGTAACAGTAGTTTGTTCGTGGCTGACGGAAGAAATTCCCAAAAGCCAACCGCAAAAAATCACAGGAACACCCAAATACCCGCCAAAGGTAACAATTCCTTTTAAACCACTTCCATATTCGGCTTTGATTTGTTTTATTAACTTATATGCCTGAAAAAAACCGGAGGGGATGCGAATTAATTTTGCAGGGTGATATGTACGGTGTAATTTTCCGGCTTTAAGTTCGATAAACGTGATGCCTGATGCTGATACTTCACGGTATTCAGCTGATGGAGTTGTGTCTCCCCACATAGAATATTTGTGGCCCAACCAGATAATATTCCAATGGTGTTGCTTTAATAATTTGGCCACTTCCAACGCACTAGTGTGATGCCCCCCGGTAAAAATTATGGTGCCGCGCGAGTTACTCATAGCTTTTAGCGATATTAATCAGCATACCAGCGGCGGATAACATTATCACTAAAGCCGATCCGCCGTAGGATATAAAGGTGAGCGGAATACCTGTTAACGGCACTAAGGCGGTAATGGCTGAAATATTGATGAAAGCCTGAAAGCCAAGTATTGCGGTTAAAGCAGTTGCCAGATTGGAAGAAAATTTGGTTTTGGCATTTTTAGCTACTTTTAATCCCAGTGTTAAGAGGATAAGGAAACTAGCAAGGACCATAAATCCTCCTATAAACCCTAATTCTTCGCCGATGATGGCAAAAATTGAGTCGGTCGTCGACTCGGGCAAAAAGGTATATTTTTGTTTTGACTGACCAATGCCTTGACCCAAAATTCCGCCTGACCCCAGAGCAATCAAAGCCTGACGGATCTGGTATGAAGAACCCTGCGGATCATGACTGACGTCGAGGTATGATTTAACACGATTTAACCGGTAAGGCGAAACAAGGATCAGTGCTCCTACAACCAGGAGACCTGCAGCTGCAGCGCCAAATAAGTATGATAATTTGCCACCGCTGCCGAAATAGAGAATAAATCCCATGCCGATGATCACTAACGTCGTGCCCAAATCCGGCTCAAGCATTATCAGTCCGCACGTCAGCAACATTGTAAATATAAACTGGAGGTTTTTATTGGTCTTAGTGAGTAAATTAGCAAAATATACGGCGCTAAAGAGTTTGGCAATTTCACTGGGTTGAATGGAAACACCGAAGTTTATCCAGCGTCTGGCACCTAGAATTTTTGTGCCGATACCCGGAATCAAAACCAATACCAATAAAACTGTGGAAATGATAAACAATGCAAATGAGTATTTTTGCAAAGTGCGATGGTCGAAATTTGAAAAAAATATTAAGGCAGAAACTCCTAAACCCGTCCACATCGCCTGGAGACGAAAGTAATACCACTTATCATTGAAATTTCTGGCAGCGTCTACGACTGAGGAACTACCGACCATCAGCAATCCAAATATGGAAAGCGCTATTACCAGTATAAAAATGAGCCGGGATTCTGACATATTAAATTGTCGCAAACCAGAGACCTAAAATTGCCATAAATATGGACAGTAACCAAAATCGCATAACTACTTTCGGTTCTGCCCAACCGTGACTTTGCAGCCAATAATGGAGCGGGGTAACCGAAAATATTTTTTTCTTAAATACCTGGAGAGAAATAATTTGAATAATCTGAGAGGCAGCTTCGGCAATAAACAATGACCCTACCAACATCAAGGCAAAAGTTTTTCCAAGCAATAAACCAATTACGGCTAAAGTAGCGCCGAATGAAAGGCTGCCAGCGTTGCCAAGCCAGATCCTGGCCGGGTAGACATTGAAATATAAAAAAGCCAAAAGACTGCCGATAAATAAGGCGATAAAAAGTGATATTACGGTATCCAATGAGGTGAGGGAAATCGCCCAAAAACTAATTAAGCCGATTAAAAGCATTCCCGGGGCCAACCCATCCATACCATCGGTGATATCGAATGCTTTGCAAAAACCGGCAATAATTGCTCCGGCTATCGGTACATACCACCAGCCAAAGTTTACAACTCCCATTAGGGGGATGTTGATAATGGCAATATTTAGGTTTAAATGCATCATGAGTGCGATTAGAAGTGAAAGAGAAATTATTAAAAATGTTTTGCGATTAGGCCAAATACCGGTAAGCTGTACCGGTTTGGCCAGATTAAAAATTTTGACAATGTCATCGTAGAGCCCCAGAAGTGCAAAGGAAATAAAAGTAAAAAATAAAATGTTCAGTTCTTCCTTGGAATTAAAGACAGTGTGTATCGGCAATCCCCATCTGGTTAAAATCTGAAAAAGCAGGATGTACAGGAGTGACACCATGAAAATAATTAAAATCCCCCCACCTATCGGGGTGCCAATTTTCCAAGGCTGACTATTTTGCAGGTTCGCCAACTCCTGCGTCTCTTCTACGGCTAGTGGACCGATTGGCCGCGAATATGTGATGTGAAGTCGGTAGAGAAGGTTGATGAAGGGAACCATGGCTATACTGGTAAGAATGAACGAAAAGATGAGAATTCCGATGTAAAGTGCCATAGCTATATGCCAATTCTAGGCAAAAATATCAGAACAGCGATGATAACGGAAAATACGGCATATACAAGCATTGCTCCGGCTGCGGTGTCTTTGGCAAATTTCGCCAGAATGTGATATTCGTCTGTCAGTAGATCTACCGTGTACTCAATTGAGGTATTTATTAGTTCAATTGCCAATCCTGTCGCGATGACGAATAAAATGATGGTTAACTCAATAGAACTAATTTTGAGCCAATACGCCGCAATCAGAGCCAGTGTCGACAAGAAGATATGAATTTTGAAGTTAGGTTGCGTTTTTAGAGCGTTAGCAATTCCTTCCCAAGCATGGATAAATGAAACGTGATGGGATTTCATAACCAGAAGCAATTGGCTATATGCTGGCCTGTCAACTTGCTGTATTGGTGTAGTCATTAATGAGATTGGGTGGGAATTCGATAATATCGAAATAGGTCTGCTGCAATATTAAACCATAGTGGTGCTGCTGTGGTACTCCCCCAGGGGGAAGTTTTGGGTTCGCGAAGGGTAACCAACATAGTAAACTTCGGGTCATCTGCCGGCGCAAAACCGACAAAAGAAGCTATAACTTTCTGCGGATCGTAGTGGCCAGCAATCGGAACCTGAGCTGTGCCAGTTTTCCCGGCTACACTTACTCCCGGTACACGGTAGTATCTAACCTCCCCTTTTTCTACACCGTTGGTCATCATTTTTTTGGTCATTTCCGCAGCTACCGAAGAGATGACCCGGCGAGAATCTGGTGGGGTAACGGGCTTGGCAACGGAACCGGAGCGAATTGCGGTAACTATATATGGTGGGGCCAAAACACCGTCGTTAGCTATTGCATTTACGCCGGTAAGCATCTGAATTCGGGTGAGGGCTATCCCCTGGCCGAATGCGGCAGTGGCCCAGTCAACGTCATACCATTCGTCATCAGGTTTAAGGGGCGGGGAAGCTTCACCCTGCAAATCAATTCCGGTGACATCCCCGAGGCCAAATTTCCGTAAGTAGGAAAGCATGGATGTCTTTCCAAGTTTGCGACTGACAAAAATCATGCCGATATTGTCCGAATGAAGAATAACGTCGGTCATGGTAGTACCGGGATAATATTTGTCGTTGTAATTACGAATAGTCTCTCCCGAAATTACTCGGGGTCCGGAACAGGCGTCGCAAATTGTCGAAGGACTGATTACTTTAGCGTCCAATCCAGAAGCCATAATTATGGTCTTAAAGGTTGAACCGGGTTCATATGCATCGGAAATAATGGGGTTGGAATAAGAGTTTTCTGCAAATTCGGAATATTTTCCAGGATCGTATGAGGGTAAGGCAATCATGCCGAGAATGCGCCCGGTTTTTGTTTCCATAATGGAAACTGTGCCGGATACAGCCTGATATTTGGACAAGCCGGCCTCCAAATGCTTGAAAGCAATATATTGAACTGTCCGATCGATGGAGGTGATTAGATCCTGACCCGGCAAAGGAGGAATACTTTTTGCCCTGGCAATAACGATCGGCCTGCCTAAAGCATCAACATCTTCAATCAGTAAACCCGGCTTACCAGAAAGAACCCGATCGTAGTTGCCCTCAAGACCAAAATAACCTTTAGGGTGACCGTCTTCATCTTTACCGACAAAACCGGTGATATAAGCGCTTGAACTGGCCGTCAGATAGGTTCTGATCGGTTCATTTTCAAACCCAATTCCGGTAAGCTTTAAAGACTCAAGCGTACTTTTCTGTTCCGGAGAGAGGCCGTGGGCGATAGCCAACCAAGATAATTTAGTATCTGTCGGAAAATCGAGAACTTTTTTTGCGCTGTCGCTGGAAGGAAGAACCGCCGCTATCGCTTCCCTAAAACCGCTTGGATTTGATTGGATCTGTGTCGGATTAATGTAAAGCAAGTAGCCATTCTGGTCTATTGCCAAAGGGTAGCCATCCTGGCTATCTATGCGCCCTCTGGGGGCCGGTAATTCATTAGACCGACCATATTGAGCTAATGCTAAATTGGTCATCTCCTGAGCTTTGATTACCTGCCAATAAAAAAGTCTTCCTACCAGGGCAATAAACCACATCAGAAAAAAAACCTGAAGGAGTTTAATCCTGGTGGGCATGATTATTGTCGATTTAAAGCGACAGTAATAGCGGAAAGATTTGTGACCACAGCCGGCTGCATATTATGTACAGAAGCAAACAGGGAAATATTTTCCAGCGCAGTTAGTTGATATATTTGGTTTTGGATCTGGTTGTTCTCCATATTCAGACGGCTAATCTCCTGCTGGATACCCGACAAACGATCACCGTCGGTTGAGCGCCAACTGGAAAGGCCGATCTGGACTACAAGCAGTAGACAGATGGCAACGTAAATAATGTGATAAAATTTATTAATCATTTTTTTGAAAAAATCCGCAGTTTGGAGCTTTTAGAACGGGAATTAGAATCCATTTCCTGTAGTGACGGAGTGATCGGTTTGTGAGTTTCTATGCGGCCTAAATTGTTAGACTGCCAGAACAAAAACTGGTTTTTTACAATCCGATCTTCCAGGGAATGAAAACTGATGACGACTATCCTGCCACCGGGGGCTAAAAGAGAAAGAGCTTGAGGAAGTGCCAGGGACAGTTCATGCAATTCGTCATTAACGGCAATACGTAAAGCCTGAAAAATCCGACGCTTAGTTTGGGGATTTGGGATAACAATCGCCAAATCCCGGGTGGTGATGTAAGGTCTGTGGGCAATAATGGTATTTACAACGTGTCGGGCATTTCGCTCTTCTCCAAAATCTTGGAAAATTTGGAGTAACTGTTTTGCCGAGAGATGATTTACTAAATCGGCAGCGGTTACACCTAATCCCGGATCCATCCGCATATCCAACGGGCCGGTGGACTGAAATGAAAAACCCCGAGCGGGAGTATCGATCTGATGACTAGAAATACCCAGATCAAAGAGGATACCCGAGACGTTTGTCCAACTGGCTTTTGTGGCTATCTCACCAAGGTGGGAGAAATTACCATGGACTTTTATCAGCTGATCCAGATCAGGGCAGGCTAACAGGGCATCTGGATCCTGGTCTATACCCAAAACTCTCCCACCTTTGGCGATAATTTGAGCAGTGTGGCCTCCTCCACCTAAAGTAGCGTCAATATATTTATGACCCGGTTGTACTTGCAAAGCTTCGCAAACTGGTTGTAAAAGTACTGGTTGATGATACTCACCCATATTAAATTCCGGCTTCGGATAGCTTTTCGGCTATTTCCTCACGCCGGGAATTAAGTTGGGCAGTATATGATTTGTAATGTTCTTCGCTCCATATTTCGATCCTGTCTACGGCTCCGGCCACGACACAATCCGATGATATTTGGGCAAAATCACGTAAATAGTCCGGAATAAGAATGCGACCGAGTTTATCAATATCAATTTCTGAGGCTTTAAAACTGAGACTGCGGACAAAGCTGCGGGCGTCTGTTTTGGTCAATGGAAGCGAATTTAACCGGTTGATTAGTTCCTCCCAGGCAGTTCTAGGATAAAGAAATAAACAACCGTCCAGGCCTTCAGAAATAACGGCTCCCGAGGCAAGTTGAGATCGGAACTTTTTGGGGACAGACAGTCTGCCTTTTTCTTCGAGATGATGGAAGTATTGTCCTATAAACATATTTACCACTTTATACCACTTTGTACCACTATGCTCCCTTTTCACAACCGTGTCAAGACAAAAGAAACACGAAAATAAGAACAATTAAGCTGAAGAAGAGAAGAATTACTCTACAGGGGTGACGTCAATGGTTTTACCAGGGGAAACCGTAAACGGATAGGTCGCCGAATAAACCGAGTAACCATCAGTGTTGCGAAGTGTCAGTTCCATCAGCGCATTCTTAATATTTTCATGGTAGGTGAACTTACCGCTGGATTCGCTCCCTAACAGTTGTTTATTTGTATATTCATTGGTGCCGGAGATCTGAGCTGATCCGCTAACTCCGGTTTGGATGGAAGTCTTTTTAACAGTAGCATCGTAGATTAAATTGTACTCGAGCTGGGCAGCTTTAATGCTGGAAATTTTGACAGTAACGTAGTGGCCGTCAGGTGAGAAAGCCATTGACACTTTCGGCTGATCTTCGACGGAAAGTTGTTCAACTGCAGATGGAGTAGGAGTGGGTTCAGCTGCAGAGGGTGCTTTCGAGGAATTGGACATGGATTTAAAGACTACAAAGCCGATTAAAACGAGAACTAAAACAATTACGGCCGGCAATATGGCTTTGAGTTGCATGTCTGATTACTTTAGCTTGTTTACGAAAAAATTGTCAAGTTCGGTGATGGATATTCGCTGCTGTGAGGCCGTGTCCCGGTCTCTAACGGTCACCGCGTTGTCAGATAGAGTGTCAAAATCAACGGTAATACACCAAGGTGTGCCAATTTCATCCTGGCTGTAATAACGCTTGCCGATATTACCCCTGTCATCCCAGGCTAATGACAAACTCAACTCCGTTTTTAAATGAAGATAAATTTCCCGAGCCTTCGCAACCAGATCCGGTTTATTCGCCAATAACGGAAAGACGGCGGCTTTGACTGGGGCTACTTGAGGATGAAGTTTCAGTACCTCCCGGTCACCTTCGACTGAATAGGCGTCAAGAAGCAGAAACAAAAAGGTCCGATCTACTCCGCCTGATGTTTCGACTATCCACGGAGTAATACCTTCGAACGAAAGATCCCGACCCGAGAACTCGCTATGACGGCTAAGATCCCAATCCTGACGCCAGTGAATTCCTTCCATTTCCAGACCCTGATAGCGGATATCAAAAGCCTTTTTAGCATAATGGGCTAATTTCTCGTGCTGATAAAAAGACAAGTTTTCAGGATGGGTGAAAAGACGCGAATACCAATCCATGCGTTCCTGCTTCCAATATTCAAACCACTGATCCATTTCTTCCGGTCTAGTAAACCATTGCAGATCCCATTGTTCTAACTCGCGGAGGCGAAAAAGGAAGTTGCCGAAGGTTACTTCATTCCTAAAGGCTTTACCGATTTGGACAATCCCGAACGGAAGCTTAACGCGGGTTGAGTCGACTACATTTTTAAAGTTGAGATAAATAGTCTGACAAGCCTCGCCTCTTAAATAGGTTTTTACTTTTTCGTTCTCAATAACGCCGAGCTCTGTCGGAACTAAGGTATTAAAATTTTTGGGCTCAGTCAGGGGACCACCACAGTCAGGACAAACTTCTGATGAAATATCATCGGCTTTAAAGCGGTGGTGACATTTTTTACATTCAGTCAGCGGATCAACAAAACTGTTAACATGACCGCTAGCTTCCCAAACCTTGGGATGGGTGATAATGGCTCCGTCTAAACCGACAATGTTCTCGTGATCAAGAGTCATTGATTTCCACCAGAGTTTTTTAAGATTATTTTTCATCTCCACGCCCAGTGGTCCATAATCATAAATTCCGCCTATACCACCGTAAATTTCAGATCCGGGAAAAACAAACCCCCTTCGTTTAGCTAATGAAACTATCTTTTCCATCGTGTCCATAGCAATGTTATTTTACCACCCTAGCGGTCTTTAACATGATGTATAACTGTATGGTCAGTGACAGGTTTTTTATAGCGGAGTAATTTAGGGGAATGGAATTTTTGGTTGGTAATAGATTCGATTAACGAATAGATATCCCCGGAATAAGTTTTGTCTTCGGGCCAAAATCCGAGAATGACCAGCAGGTGCAGCAGAAAGTCTGATGTTTGAGATTGCCAGTCATCGGAAAAAGTTGAAATGGAATTTAGATAGTCCGAGAGAAGATCAAAAACTTCCGGATGAGCTTCCCATTCCGGAGTTAAACGGTCTACGGCTTCACAGATCTGATAGGCTAAGTTTACGCGTCCAAATTGGCCCTTCCAGACAGAGTGGGAATCGATAAGTTCAACTTCGGTGAGGACAAAAGACTGACCCCGACCGGAGACGGCTGAACCTTTAATGAGATTAAACAATTCCAGTGAGCCTGCCCGACGAGAAGTTATTTTGCGGATACCGGCTGCTTTAAGAGTTATTTTGCCTAACTGCCGAGAAAAGAGGGTTATATATTTATCTGCTTCACCACTATTGCGCCTATTGATGACTACACCGGTGAAATTAAACTTCTTCACCGCTAGTAGGCTACGGTTACCTCAGTATCTTTATCTAGGATTATTTCAGGTTGTTTCCGATTGTTAACCGTGATGTCATAAGGGAAATTTTTAGTGCCACCCTGTTTTTGTATTAAAAGCCGGTACGGGCCAGACGCTTTGTATCCGGATTTGTACTTTAAAGTAATGGGTTTGTTGTTTAAGGGGGCGAGTGTGAAGAAGCCTTCCACCACAGTTTTACCGAGGTCAGTGCCGGTTGCCTGGCCGGTTTCAAAACCTTTGGCTTCAATTAGTTCACTTCCGGCTGGGAGGTAAACTCGAAGCCAGTCGCGAAAAATCCCGTTCAGTTTGAGATTAGTTTTGGCGTCGACAAAATACTCCTGAGGATTTTTGTAAGTTAAGGTCAGAGTGTTGGTGACTGTGCCATCAGAGGCAATTTCCGCTTTGAGGTCGGCTGAATAGGTCACCCAGGTATTGGTCTTGGCTCCGGCAAAGTTAGTATCAACGACAAAAATATAATCACCGGCAAAATCCCTTACTCTGCCGGCCATGTTAAAGCTTTCAACGGCAGCTTGAGCCTTTTCGTTTATAAGATAAAACTGAACGTGTTTTTCGGCGATTAAATTGATGCCGGTTTTAAAAATGTCACCCATTTTTGATTTGGGCTGACCCATTACTTCCGACAAAATGGAGTACATCATCGGACCGATAAAAGATTTTCGTTGACCATAGTTTTCCGGAGCGGAGATAATCCGGCCGCTGACGCTGTCCCAAATAACGGGACCTTCGACGTCTGCATACAGTTCTAATGCATAAAATGCCTGAGGACAGTTACATGTCGGGTCAATGTCGGCGGAAAAGTTGCCGTAGCCGGGAACTCCGATTTTCCCGGTTATTTTTAGCAGATCCACTAATACTTTTGTGTCTAAGGTGATTATGCCGTCGACTTCCGGTGATTTGGTTGACTTGTAGTGGGGATAGAAAGTGTCCATAGACACCTTGAGATCAGGTGAGAGATTCATATCACGCATATTCCAATACGGAACTTTAGGTAAGTATTTAAGAATTGGTTCCGGAGCGGGAATATTTTTTGTAAATTTGTCGTCCAGTGCGTAAATATCGTCGGAGTCCAAAATCGAGAGTTTGCCTTTCGAAATTCTCACTAAGGCGTAAGCAGTCATGAACCCCCCTGTCGGACGCAACTCCGCATCATTCTGCATGATCACTAAATATTTGCGGGGGGAGTCGATACCCAGCATATAGGGAGCTGACTCTAACAGCGGGCGGGCGTCGTTAGTGAGTGTGGCGGCTTGATCTAATAACGCAATTCCATTTTGAATTTGTTGTCTTAAAGCAATTCCACGAAAGTTTTCCGGGTAACGGCGCGGGTCAATTGTGTCAACCTGGTTTTTGGCCAATTCAAGATGTTTACCGATATCTTCCAGTTGAGGCTGAAGTTTTTCAAGTGTATTGATGAGAAAATATATCCTGTCTTCAGCTGTTTTTGAACCATCTCCACCCTGATCCAGTCCTTTTAGACCCAAGATGTCAGCATATGGGGCGATGGCATTTATGGATAAGTCGGCCGCAGCTAAAATCTCTTTTCCGGCTGAAATTCCCGATATTCCGTCAGAGTAGTAGTTTTTAGCAATGGGTAGATTTTTAGCCCACCTAAAAGCATTGAAATCATTTTCTATTATGTCAATCTGACTTTTTACTTTGCCCATTTGGTCTCGGACACCGCCAATATTTTGATCTTTCAAAAGAACCAGAGTTTCACCACCTAATGTCTGTAAAACATTTACTGAAGCCATCATTTTTTTGGCGGGATGCAGGACGAGAAGAAAACCTAATATTCCAACAATAACCAGTGTGAGGAAAAAAATTCCTAGTACAGTTATCAATAATTTAGTTTTTGGTTTTTTTCGCATTGTTGGTGAATTGATAGGCGTGTCTTCTAGCGTCACTTCATCAAATTGTTTAAGAATGGATGATTCTTCTGGCAGGATTTCGGTCATAGAATTTTAGTAAGCACCCTTTCCGGACAAGACTGCCACGGGGGTAAGTAAGAGAATTCTAAGATCATACCATAGTGAAACATTCTTCGCGTAATCCGCATCCATTTCTATGCGTTTATCAAAGTTAATCTCGCTTCGCCCCGAGACTTGCCACTTCCCTGTAATTCCCGGTCGGACAGATAAAGCCATTTTTACCAAATCTTTTGTCTGAGGATATTTACGCTGTTGGCTATCCAATTCTTCTTCGTAATAAGGTCTCGGGCCGATTAAACTCATTTCTCCACGCAAGACGTTTACAAGCTGAGGGAATTCATCAATTGAATACTTGCGAATGATCTTTCCCACCTTGGTAACCCGGGGATCGTCATATAACTTGTAACTGTTTTTTTTAAGACTCTCGTAATACTTGGCGTATTTAGGATCAATTCTTAAAATTGTGTGAGCGTTTGGAATCATGGAACGGAATTTGTAGGCATAGAAAAGACGACCATTTTTGCCAACACGCTTTGGAGTATCCGCGAATACCGGACCAGCTGGTGACTCAAGTTTGATTGCGATGGCTGTGAGAATACAAACAGGAAAAAGAATTATCCCCAGTATTACTGCCAAAAAAATGTCCATAATTCTTTTTACCTCAATGTATGGCATTTATTTGTGATAGTTTTTAAAAAGTTACAGATATTCAGTTAATCCGGCGTCTTTAAGAGATTGAACCACTTGTTTTACTCCTTGGGCCTCATCTTTCGGGCAGATTAAAAGAGCATCCGGTGTGTCAATTATTAACATGTCTTCAAGCCCTACTGTAGCAATGATTTTTTTGTCCAGGAAAAGGAGATTATTTTTTGAGTTAATACCTATATATTTACCCCGGCCATGCGGTCCTTCAATTACATTACCGAGTTTATCTTTATCCAAATTATTGTAAACTTCTTTCCAATCGCCGATGTCGGTCCAATTAAATTCAGCTGGTATACAGACAAACTTACGTAAATGTTCGGCCACGGCATAGTCGACGGCGATTGAGGGAGACATTTGGAAGGTCATCTGTAATGTTTCTCTTTCCCGTGATGTGCCCCAATCGGCGAGGAGTTTTGGAAGTTGCGAGTAGACTTTAGGCGAAAATTTATTGAGTAAGTCAAAAAATAGTTGGGCTTTAAAGACAAAAAGATTAGTGTTCCAATAGTATTCTCCACTTTTCGTATATTTCTCGGCCAATGGTAAAGGTGGTTTTTCAACAAACTTTTCACCTAAGAGCACATCGTCTATTTGAGGGTGTTTTTTTCTGGCACGAATATGGCCTAAACCAGGATGAGGAAAGCGGGGCTTTATCCCAATGGTGACAAATTCATTTGATTCATATGCTACTTTAGCCGCTTTTTTTACTTGTCGAACAAAAATATCCAGGGGGCTGATCAAATGATCAGAGGCCATATTGACAATAACCGCATCGGGATCATGTTTTAGGGCAGGAATGCACGCAGCCCCCATAGCTAATGCCGTATCCCTGCGCATGGGTTCGCCAATAAAGTTTTCTGCCGGAACTTTCGAAGCCAATGAACGGACAAGTTTCAAATACTTGGCGGCGGTAGAAACCACAACATGGTCTGGATTGACGATTTTATATGCTCTTTCCAAAGTTATTTCGAACAACGACTTTCCGCCAAATAGTTTGGCAAACTGCTTCGGATATTCTTCGCGGGATTGTGGCCAAAGGCGTGTGCCTCCCCCACCCGCAAGAATTATGACATAGATATGTTGCTGTACTTCTGCCATTCGTTTGTAAATACTTTAACAAATTCCCTGTTAAAACGCTCGAGGGAAAATTTTTCCGCATGTCTAATAATGTCCTGTGAATTAAACTTTTTATCGTCAAACGATTTTATTGCCCTGACCAGAGAGGCAACAGAATCGTCGTCAATCAACATGCCGGTTTTATTATTAATAACCGTTTCAGAAGTGCCGCCACGATTTAAAGCAATAACCGGTTTTCCGGCAGCTTGGGCTTCGACAGGAACGATCCCAAAATCTTCCTCATGAAAAAATACTAAAGCGCGGCAATCATGATATAGGGAGGTGAGTTCCGCATCGGTAACCTGACCTAAAAATCTGACAGTAGGTCCGGCAGATTGCCGTAATTTTTGTTCGAACGAACCGATACCAAGTGAGGAACTACCTGATCCGGCAACCACCAGAGGAAGATTTGCTTCGGTAAACGCGGCAACTATTACGTCTGCCCTTTTATAGGGAACAAGTCGGCCGACATAAAGAAAGAATGATCCCGGTGTTACTTTTTTTGTGGGTTTAAACTCGGAGACGGATACCGGAGGATAAACCATGCCACTTTCAAGATCGTAAAAACTTTTTACGCGTTTGCGAACTGTTTGTGAAATTGAGACAAAGGCATCAGGCCTATGTGAAGCAACTTTGTCCCAAAACTTTAAATATTTAAATGCGGGCTTCGAAATAAATTTCAATACCGGACCTAATTGTTCTAGATATTCCCGGTTATGACTCCATAGGTATCTGGTTGGTGTCAGACAATAACAAAGATGAAAGGTGCCGGGAGTGGTTACTATCCCCTTGGCATCGGAACTGGTAACAGAAATTACGGCATCATATTGGGAAAACGTAAATGTTTCGAATGCCAGTGGGGTTAAAAACGGAACAAATTCATGGTGCCTGGAGACAAAAGGGATTTTTTGTAAAAAAGAGGTTATTACCCGGGGAAATACTTCCGCCCATTTTGCGCGACCCGGGTCATACACAGATGTGTAGAGCGGGGCATCCGGAAAAAGCGAGTGGAGGGCCAGAAGTACTCTTTCCGCCCCACCCCATTTGTTAACGTGATCGTAAACTAGTGCAATATTTTTTGGTATTCGCTCCATGTTTCTTTTGCCATTTTAGACCATGAATAGGTCTTTACCAGTTCGTAACCTTTAGTAACAAAAGTAGCTCTTAGATTTTTGTCCGAAATAAGCAATTGAATTTTTTCCTTGAGGTCCTTGGCGTCGTGAGGTGCAAAATACAATGCCGCGTCTTTGTAAATTTCAGGCAGGCATGAGGCCTTGGCTGCAACAACAGGCAATCCGACAGACATGGCTTCCAATCCGGGAAGACCAAAGCCTTCAATAAGGGAAGGAAAGACGTACATGCTGGCCTTGGAATATAAACCGGCAAGTTCGGCATCATTTAGTCTGCCTAAGAAAAAAACATCTTTTTCAAGATTGTAGGAGCGGACTTGTTTTTCCAAACGGACGGAAAAAACCGATTTAGCAGAGACAAATGCAAGTTTCACTTTGCCGCGTAATAATTTGATCGCCTGCAGTAAGACCGGAATATTCTTATGCGGATATACATTTCCGGTATGAACAACAAATGGGACAGGCACCGTAAATGTTTTTGACGATGGCATCGGCTTGAAGTCTGGATCAACGCCTTCATACGTGACGACAATATGTTTTTTGTCCAGGTGATAGTCTCTGGCAAGGATTTCCTGCCAATATTTTGCCGGGACCAGTATTTTTGTCGATCTGCGGATTGCCGCGTTCAGGACAAATTGGTAGCCCACATAATTTATCCAGTAAAAAAAAGGGTTACGCGTAGTCGTATCACTGCCTTTGGAATAGTTTTTAATCAAATCATGAATCGTGATTATCATCCGTCCCGGCCAAAACACAGGGATACTGAAGTGGGGAACATGTAGCAGGTCAGGTCTGATTGAAAACCATAAAAGAAGCATTTCTAATTGGGAAAACGGATTGTAAGGGTGCAATCTGGCAATATGTTTTTTGAATCCTGCCAATCGGGCGTCTGTGTAATCTTCCGGTGAAACTATTAGTTCGACTTGCGTCTCTTTATCCGTCGGCAAATATCTGATGAGATTTGCGACATACCGGCCGATGCCGGTGTGTTTGATGCCGTAAAGCCGGCTATCTATGCATAATTTCTTCATAAAATACGGGCTACACTAGCTGGAAAGATATATTTTGGCCAGGCGCAGATAACGAAGGAGGTGCATGCCAGTAAAAACCAGCCAGTTGAGGGGGGCGGGGTATTTTGAGGATAAATGTTTGGTATAAAAAATTCGCATGGCATCTATGCCAGAATTAGCGGAGCGAATCTTATTAGCCCGAGCCACCTTCTGACCTGCAGAAGGTCTTAAACCGGAAGAAGAACCCTTAAAGTGAGTTATTTTAACCGACGGAATGTACATTATTTTCCAGTTTTGTTTTTTTAACCGGTAGCAGAAATCCAAATCTTCACCGTTCCAAAAATAATCTTCATCCAACCAGCTAATACTTCGGCCAGCCTGTGTACGTATCAGAGCGAAAGCTCCGGTAAGGGCGTCAATTTCGTGAATTTCGCTCGAGTTTGATAGTTTTGAATATGAAGAAAAGCGTTTAAAAAAACCGCTGTAGAAATAGAGAAATGAGTTCCAGGGATCAGGAAAACGGCGATGACAGGAATAATCAAGTGATTTATCCGGAAGTTCAACCCGACACGTGGCCGCTGCCACTTCGGGATGTGTATCGACATAAGTTAGAACCGTTTGGATTGATCCCGGGTAAACGACCGTATCAGGATTTAACAGCAGGGTGTAGGGAGTGGTGACTTTTTTCAAAGCAATATTGTTACCCGCCGCGAAACCGAGGTTTTTAGAATTGGCAATCAGGTTTACGTCAGGAAAATGCGTGCGGACATGTTCAACCGAGTCATCGGGTGAATTATTGTCGACAACAACAATTTTCCAGTCATCAGATTTTCTCCTGGACTTATACAGTGAGTTGAGACAATCGACAAGCTGCCGACGGACGTTGTAACTTAAAATGACTATTGTGAGCGCGGGGCTACTTGTTGGCTTCGGCATAAATTTTTTCCAATTGCGAGGAAATCCCCTGCCAACTGTAGTTTATGAAGACAAACTTCTGAGCATTCAGCGCCACTGATTTAGCCTCGGAAGGGTGTTGGAGTAAACCGGCGGCAATTACACCCATTTGTTTGTAGTCGTCACTTATAAAAACCTCCTGCTTGTCGGTTACCCGCAGACCTTCCACACCGACACTGGTCGAAACTACCGGTACGCCGGAGGCCATCGCTTCAAGGATTTTCAGTCGGGTGCCACCAGGGCCTTCTATTGGGGTGACGATAAGTTCAGCATTCTGATATGCGGAGCGAATATCGTCGACTTGCTCATCCACCTCAATGTGAGCGCCAGCTAACTTGCGAATGCGATCGTCCATACCCCGACCGACAATACGTAACCTGGCATTTTTGACGCGATGTTTAATTTCCGGCCAAACCTGACTGACTAATATTTCCACCGCTTCAACGTTCTGCAACCATTTGAAATTCCCTACATATAAAACCGTGGGAGGGTGTTCGCGGCGGAAATTGCCCTGCTTGAACCAGTCTGCATCCACACCGTTAGGCACCACACCAATATTTAAGCCGGGGGTAAGCTTGAGCATATCGCGGCGGTCCGAGTCGGAAACGGCAATTACCCGACTGGATTTTTTCCAAAAATAAGCTTCCCAGTATTTAATTTTGAATACATCCAACCATAAAAGGGGTTTAAGAAAGAAGTACTTAAATTCTTCAATAAAATGCTTGTAGACCATATATTCGATTGTTTGTTCTACTAAAATAGTGGGGGTATCGGTGGTCGGGATATTCGGCATGACGTAGAAGGTTTCGGCATGAATTAAATCAAACTTCTCACGATCAATGGCTTCGGAGATGGCCCGGCGTAATTCGGTTGACAGATAAATGCAAACCAGGAAGGGATAGAAGGTGACCCCGGATAACAGAACATTAATCGGTGACCAGGCTGGCCTACGGGTAAAGACTCTGACCGATTTGCAAAATTTTTCCAGTTCAGGCAAATATTTCTTTTCTTCCTCTTTACGGATAAAAGAAAAAAGGGTGATTTCGTTATGACGGGAAAGGTTTTTAATCAGATTATAGGATCGGGTTTGGCCACCGGAATTTATGGGGTAGGGCAAATACGGTGTGAGCATGAGGATTTTCATAAGAGAGGTTCTACCAGTTTAACAATAACGTACTCAGGTTTCTTCTCAATAACCGTGTATTTCTCAATAATCTTATTTGTCTGGTCATCCATATTTACCGAAACATAATATGTCGCATTAAACCTGTCGATCAAGTCCTTAATGGGAAACGGTAAATAAGCAAAGCCCCGGCGATTGGTCTGATATAAGAAAGCGGTGTCGCCGTTATAAGGAGCGACCACAACCGCATCTTGGGGAACAATTTCGTTAACTCTGTTTCCGGCCAGGACGATTTCCCAGTGATTTACCTGGAAGTTGCCACGGATGTCATACCAGGAAAATGCCAGCATAAATGCCAGTGCTACAACGATAAGAACGCGTTTAAATATAACTTTGGCCGAGGTGCGGGCAGATTTCCAAAGGTAGCTAGTACCTATTCCTAAGGCGATGGCAACTACCGGGATGATGGGGATTTGATAATAATCATGCCGGACATTGCCTGTCGCAAAGGTAAACAAATATAAACCGGCTGACGCGACCCAGGGGAGAAAATAGCCGGACTCTATTACTCCGGCGGCAAAGATAACGGTGCCCCAACTACCGAGGATCATCTTGCCCAATCTTTCGCCAAATATCCAGCGGAAGAAAGCGCCTTTGAAGCGAATATGGTCTCCGTTAAGCAGCCAGACACCTGCCGGAATGCCTTCGGGATGACGGACTTCCCAGGAACGCCAAATTAAATAGGGAATTACAAATGACAAGCCGTAGATAAACAACCAGCGGTTTTTGAATAACCGGAAACCATGACGGCGAAAGAAGTACCAACCAACGGGAATGAGGAAAAAAGCGGCAACAGGTTTAACCAAAACGGCCAAACCACCGAAAATACAGGAAAGAACTGCGATTTTAGGGCTTTGATTTTTAGTCCAGAGATCAAAGAAGTTCAAACTCAATAAAAATAGTGTGACCATCAACGGATCCGGAAGGACTACACGGGAAAAATAGATGTTATACGGAAGGAAAAGAAAGAAGAAGGTTGTTAACAATCCCGTCTGGTAGTCGGTATGGCGCTTGGTAATAAAATAAAGACACACAGCCGAAATCATGGAGGCAAGGATTGAAGTCATGCGACCCCAAAATTCGAGTGTTTGAAAATGAAAAGTTTTGACCAGAGTGAAATGCAATAAGTTAAAAAGCGGAAATTCTACAAAACGAAAGCCCTGGGGATTTAGCAGGCCATTGCCGGAGACATCGGAGAAGTCGTCATATCTGGGGCGTAAAAGATCCAGTCCGAGTTTGACGAAGTTTCGGGTGACAGCCGAAGTGTCAGCCTGGCGCCAGGAGTGCCAGTCAGCAATAGGATTGTCTATTTTGTACAGCCGAATGGCAAATCCGCAAATCAGCAGGCCCAAAAGTAATAAGTTTTTGTTTATTTTCATTTTTGGAAAGTCTTGGATTTTTCGGCTAATCCGATTATAGACCATAACACCATGGCAATTTTAGATGCAGTAAAAACATCGATAAATAATCCGCCTAAAAGTAGGCTGACGAGGAAACAAGATGAAGCTAAAATGAAGGCTGAAGTGGGGCCGGGAGAAAAATTAGTCACAAACGGCAGAGTAGTTTTGACGTATCGAAGAATGATAAGAGCAAAGGCGGCTAAACCAATAAGCCCGGTTTCGGCTAGGGTACGTAAATACTCGTTATCTACCGCCAAACCGATGGCTGAGTAGCCGCTACCGATCAACGGATTTTTGACAAAGGCGCGGATGGCACGGGGCCATTCCGCCTGAAGCCGAATGTTAAATGATCGGTCTTCTGCCACGGCCGGAGCTTTAAGGGCATCCGGAACCTGGTCAACGGCAATACTAGCCGGCTGTGTTGCTTCCTCCTGGGCGAAAGCCGGTGAAACATAAGTTAATTTGAGATGATTGGTAATTAAATCTATGTACCGGCCGCGTAATTGAGGTGAAAGCATAAATCCGGCTAAACTTAGAATCATAAGTGGAATAAGCCAGATTTTTTTACGAATGAGAATAACTAAGAGAGAAGAACTAAGAATAAAAGCGGCAAAAGTAATCCGGGAAGCAGACAAAAGCATGGCCCAATAAATAAGACCTCCAGAAAGCAAAAGAATTAATCTGTGACGGGAAATGGGCAGAAAAGCGATAATTAATAAAAGAGGTAAAAGACAGTAGGCGGCTAAATCATAATGACCGGCAAAGGTGGAGTTAATTCTTGCTCCCGGACCTAGGGTTAACGCCAAACCTTTGGCAAATTCACTGTTGGTAGTAGAGATAACCGGAAAATGGAAAAATTGCTGGCCTAGGCCATAAATGGCTACCAGAGTGCCTACCAATATTATGGTGCGGACATAATAGCCAAGTTGCTTAATGTCGGATAGCCAGTCATATGCCACCAGGAATAATGACATGTATTCGACCCGCCGAAAGGCATGCAAAATACCTAAGTTCAATGAAGAGGTTTTAGTAACAAAAATACCGGAAAATGAAGCTACAAATCCGATAAACCAAAATAATAAAATGGATCGGGTGAGTGGGTTTGCTAGAATTCGAGTTTTCCGTCTGATAATACCGATAAAGTAAATAAGGACTATTGCAGCAACGACCAAATCCTCAAGTCGGATGGAGACAAATGTTTCGCTGACACCAAATAAGGGAAATTTCGGGTACAGAGGGATAAGGATTAAAAGCAGGGGTACAAGATGTTTCTTAAACGCGGGCATATTCCTTAGCGAGTAAATAAATGCAGATGCTGACTAAGCCTAAGGCAGTTAATCTGCCCACCGCATGTGAGGGCATGTAGTGAACGGTGATTTTATTAACATAATGAACCCCATTAATATTGATCTGTTCTGTCGGTTTGGTGGGATAAAAGCCGTTAATATAGATTGATTCCCGACCAACATGTACGTATTCCTGGAGCCAGGAAGATTTAGTTTGGTCGCGAATGAGCGAGAAAGCTTCTTCCGGCGGATAGTTGAGTAAAAGTGACGGAAGCTGAGAAGAAAATTCTTTCTTATAGTGCAGCAGCACTTCTGAACGGGAAAAGTTGGTGAAGTAAGCCCGGCGATAAATGCTTTCCATATCTCCGGGTTCATCGGAACGGAGTGAACCTGGCGGAGGTGCTGGAAAAGCGGGGGCGGGAATCATCAGATACGCGGCTATCGCAATCAGAAGCATAACTAAAATCGCTTTAACACGCTTCATTTTATTGAAAAAGTCTGGCCCGTCCCAAGTAGTAGTTGAGATTTTTATTAGTTCTCTCGCCGATGATTTTGGCCGGTACTCCGCCAACAATTGCATATTCGGGCACATCTTTAGTGACTACTGCTCCGCCGGCAATTACGGCTCCCCTGCCCACTGTAACACCGGGCATGATGATCGCCCGTGGACCGATAAAAACATAATCGGAGATAGTAACCGGAGCTTCTGTCGCATGAAAATCTTCAGAGTTGAGGTCATGTTCGGAATTGTAAATCATGACTTCAGAGGCAATATCCACATGCCTACCAATGGTAAGTGGAGCCCGACCATCAAGAGTGCTTCTAAAACCAATAATAGTATCGGAGCCGATGGTAATTCCGCCTGGATTATAGTAACGGGCCGACATGTGGATGACTGAGCCCCTGCCAATAGTGCCTCCGGCAAGGCTAAAGGCCATCCGACGTAATGTGTGGGAAGGAATATGGTCATTAATAAAATGAACCAGCATCAAGTGAAAGTCCAGACAGATATTTGCAAACCTGTTCGTGGCTTTAGTGAAAGCGGAGGTGGGAGAGAGAGGCCGGCCATTTCGGTCGACAAACTTCAATCCCTTTGACGACATAGTAAGATTGTGGGTAATTTTCATGTCTTTTTCTTCCGTAATATCATTTTAATATACTCTTTTACAATCGGCTGAGGCGAGTCTATCGGGAGATTGGTTAACCCAGGAGTTATATAGTGAGAATTTTGACGGGAAAATTCCCGATAGTCGGAAATCATTTCAAAAATATCCATAAATCTTTTTTGGTCAAACCTGGGTTTATTTTCCCAGTAATAAACAGTCTCTTCGGGTCCGGACCAGGCAATGATTTCAAAATCAGGGGTATAAAGCAGCGGATAGACTTTGGGAGTAATGATGAGCTTGCGGTCCTGGACTTCAAACAGCCAATGATGGTGAGGCAGACCCGGCATTCTTCTTGCTCCAGTACGCCACTGGGTGAGATTAAAGCGGTCGAAGGTAATATCCTGCCCGCGGCTTGGGGTGATAATTAACCCTCGTCTTGCCACCCGACCCATCTCGGTAATAACCCTAGTCGGATAAAAGAGATCTTCCAAAGTGTGAGATGAATAGCAAAAATCAAAGCTTTTATCAGCAAAAGGCAAGTCATTATTTTCGATATCAAGCCGGACAAATTTCCGGGCATGAAGCGGAGACGGATGATACGGTGATTTTTCTGGTGAAATGAGATCTACCAAAGTGTCTACTGGAATTTGGTGCAATTGCTTCATGGAACCACCTATATCCAGAATTTTCATTTCCGGAGAGAGTTTAAATGATTGAATTATTTCGCTTTCCGTCATACTGACTCCAATACCTGGAGAGTTTTTGCAGCAGTATCTGCCCAGGAAAATTTCTTGACTTGATTTAATCCAGCGGTGATAAATTTTTGCCTTTGCGGTCCTAAAGCTGTTTTTAGTCCTGTCGTAATAGAATTAATGTCAGTTGGGTCTATATATATCCCGGCATTTCCCGCCACTTCCGGAAGACTGGCTACCTTGGAGACTACCACAGGGGTACCGCAAGCCATGGCTTCCAGGACAGGAATTCCAAAACCCTCAAAGAAACTGGGCATAACAAAAGCACTAGCTTCAGTCATTAAAGCCGGGACATCTGCCTTGTCTACAAATCCGGGAAATAAAACGTCGGCAGTGAGATTTAGCTCTTTGGTTAAGGCAAAAATCTCATCGTACAGCCAAGCTTTTTTGCCGGCTACAACAAGCATAATATTTGGGTCGCCGCCGGTTTTCTTAAACTGGCTGAAGGCCCGGATAAGGCCTTCAATATTTTTACTTGGTTTAAGGCTGCTCAAGAAAAAGAAATAAGGTCGGTTAATGCCATATTTCTTAGGTATTTCCGGCCCAGGTGTAGGCTTAAATAAATCAGAGTCATGAGCGAGATGGGTGACAATGATGTCATTGGGATTTTTTTTATAATTGGTGATTACATCCTGACGGGTGAATTCGGAGATAGCCAGGATTTTTTTAGCCCGATTAACGGAATAAGCTGTCCAGCTGGTGAGCTGGTTGTAGTCGTGGGCAGTAAACTGATCCTTCGAAGTTAAAAATCCCAGGTCCATGATTGAGATAACGGACGGCATGGGAGCCAAGCGCGGAGCATAGTGTGAGGGACTGAAAAAGACGTGGGGCCTGGGCTGATGGAAAAAAAGATCCCAGGGTAACCGGGTTTGAGTCCACAGCTTTGGAAACGGGATGACCCGGTATTGCCAGTATTCATTGACAGGAGGTAAATCAGAAAGCGGAGGATTTTTTAGATAAATTAAGAAGTGGTGAGGTGGCTTACTGTTATAAAGGGCATGAAGAAGATCAAATGCGTACTGATTAACGCCTACCCTATTTTTGATATTGGCTTCGTTGCCGTCAATGCCGATTAACATACCTGGCTATATACAAGTAATGTTTCCCGAGCTGTCCGTCCCCAACTATATTGGGCAAGTCTTTTTTCTCCCCGTACGGCTAGCTGTTTTCGGTTCTTGATAGCTTCGGCTAATCCGTGAGCAATGGATTCTTCTGACGTAGGATCTACCAACACAGCAGCGTCTCCGGCAACTTCGGGCATCGATGATACGTTTGAGGTTACGACCGGTATCTGGTGGTGAAAACCGAGGAGAATGGGCAAACCAAACCCCTCATGGAGAGAAGCGTAAGAGAGGGCGGAACAGCCAGCCATAAGACCAGCCACTTTGAAATCCGAGAGATACCCGGGGAAAATTACTTGCGGCGAGGTTGGTATTCCCGATAAACCCCATCCATGACCACCTACGACAATAAGTTTTTCTGGCAGACGAAGTTTCTTGTGATATTTGAGGAAGGCGGACACTAGGCGGGGAATATTCTTTCGAGGGTTCGGGGTGCCCACTGCCATAATGTAGCTCGTTAGTCCAAATTCTTTTTTAACAGCGGAAATTTCAGCGAGAGTGGGTCGGAATTCATATCTTTTGGGTAAGGCCTCCGGAATAACCGAAATGCGATCAGGATTAACTTTAAACAACTGGATCAATTTCGCCGCAGTACTTTCAGAAACACATATAATTCTGGCGCTTTCCCTGACTACCCAATTCATGCGAGCTTTATGGACGGCAGGGATATCCCTGAAATCCGGACTTTTCATTTCTCCGGGGTATAAAAACGGGGAAAGATCGTGAACAGTGGTGACTTTCGGGGATGAAGCCGGAGGTTCGGCCCAGTCGGAAGAATGAAATACATCCACGTCACCTGTGAAATTTTCGATGTTTATGACGTGAAGGTGGTTCCAGAGATAGTGGAGCAGAGTGGGCGGAATGTGATAGGTTTTTGCCGTGGGAAATAGTTTCTTAATGTCGCCTGCACGACGCATTGAAGAACCGAATAAAACATATTCATTTGTCGGGTCAGCAACCGGCAATTTTTCAACCAGATTAATGACGTAGTCCGAAACTCCGGTGCCGAATATGGCTTGAGAAATGTCTATGCCTATTTTCATTTACGGGTGTAGATTTCGTTTTCGCCAATAACTGCTTCTTTGCGATAGTGCATTTGCATATATTCTACCAATGCCGGGGCTGAAGAAGAAATATATTGTCCATCTACACGGCTTTCGGGATTGTAAATGATCAAATCCGGTGGTGAAGTTTGCCAAACGGCCAATTGCCGGTCTTCAAGCCTGGAGAAAAACCAGGGAAGGGGAAAATAATAAAGTTTCCCCACGGGCAACAGTCGGTTTTGGGAAAGAATGAGCGGAGTTGCACCCAAGAGGGCGACCGACCTTGCCGGGGGGACTAAACGGCCGACGGCTGAATAAGTGTCAATGTCCGAGCGGGAAAAATTTTTAAGCTGCATCGACGGTGGATGCCGGAGCATGAAGAAACCAAGCCAAATTACAGAAACCACCATTGCACCACTTCGGATTAATTTAATGTCCGGTAGAGTAAGCGGAACGAGTAAGCAGAAAAATGGCACAAGCGGTTGGAAATGCTCCAAACCGAAACGCGAGAAGGCGGTCAGTGAAAGCACAATAATTAGTCCACACAGCTGAAGCAGCTTGGAATCGTGGTTATGAATGACCAACCAAGCTGACGATAAAAACAGCCCTAGCGGAAGACTAAGTTTAATTAAATCGGATAGACCCGGACCCATGGCTGCTTCGCGGGCGTAGCCCATAAAATTAAAAGTGAAGTTCCAATAAACAAAGTCAGAACCCACACCCAACTGATTAAAATACCAATACGTAGCAGTGAGGCTAATTATTGTCGGAACGATTAGCAATAACATTTGGCGGGGTTTGTTAAGTAAAAACAGGCTTAAAAAGGCTAAGGGGAGAATGGCGGTTTGTTTAAAAATCAATGCAAGGGAGAAAAGAAACCCCGCTAATAGATGTCTATTGCGGCGGAAGTTGTAAAACCCGACAACAACAAACAGGGAGACAAACAGATCAATCCACAGAACCGAACCGGAAAAGAAAGTCTGCCATAAGGCATAGAGAATGATTATTTCTGTCTGAATACTTTTATTTGAAGTGTAAAGTTTGGCTAAATGATAAAGGGCGGTGGAGGTTAAAAGAATGACCAAAAGTGCCAATACTTTAAAATCCTGCGGGGTGGTAATTCCAAGGGTAAAGAAATTTACCGGGAAGAAAAATAAACCCGGAAAGTGGTGATCGATTATCTCGGAGTAAGGTAGTAACCCCCGGGCTGTGAGAAATGGATATACAAAAAATTCTGCAGTAGGAACAAAATCCTGAAACCAAAAGAGAACTGCGTGAGCTAACTGGACCAATGGGATGATCATGGTTTAGAAAATTGATGGACTAGTCCCACTCCCTCAAAATTGAATGTCGCTGATTTTATAAATCCAGTATCCAGGAGTATCTGATCTACTTCGCGATGGGGGTCGGTCAGTTCGCCCAAATAATCCAAAACATAAACTTCGTTTATGGGAGATGATCTAAGCGGCGAAAGAGCCGCGGAAACTTCTTCCGGCCGGCTGGGATAATGCGGAACTCCAGGTAGGACGGCTAGCTCGGGTCTATACCAATAAAACGGGGAAAACTTATCGGAAAATTTGACGACGATTGCGGAAGTGTCAGTTGCAATTGATTGCAGAAATGTAATGGTTTGCCGCCATTGTTCACGCTGCAGTCTAGGACGGGAATAGTAGCTCAAGTTGCCGATAAAGAAGATATACACGAATAAAGTGATAAATAACTTGGGGAAACGGATACACGCGGCCACAAATAGGTAAGTTAATCCGGGAAGAATATAAATAACCCTGAAGGGTTGATTTTGCGGAAAAATAAGCGAAAAGACGATCATGGAAAATACCGGAACCAGTGTCCAATTGAAGAGAAAGTTCCGATTGTTTTTTGCGAAACGGAATGAGGCAAAAACGCAGGCTAAGACAAAGGCAATATAGGGAAAGTACACATACCCGGAAAGGAAATTAATCCGGCCGGCGACTAATTTAAAGAAGGTAAGAGGCACAATCTTGAAGGTTGATACGCTTAAGACCGACTTCCATCCCGGAAAATAGGTATCTATGTTGGTGCCCGATGCAAGTTGAGAGGTGAGTTGGGGGATCCAGGGTGAGTAAAGTAAGAGCGTAAAGACGCTGTTAAATAAAAATAGACGGAGATCTTTTTTGTTATAAAAAATTACATATGTCAGCTGGGCAACTAATAAAAATGAACTTGAATAATGCGTGTACATTAGTAACGCATTGATGACACTTAAGTAAAAATACTTACGCGAAAAAATAAGATACATTGACCAGAGACCCAGAAAAGCGAGTAGTGAATACGAGCGAAATTCCTGAGAGTAGTAAATATGAAACGGATTTACAGCGATAAAAAATGCTGCCAAGACTGCCGGAGAAATTGAAAACTTACGAAAGTTAATAGTTTGGACCGGTAATATTTTTTTCCCGAAAATATAGGTTAAGGGAATGGTGAGGATGCCAAAGATAAGCGGTAATGTCCTGAGCCAAACTTCGGAGTGACCGAACTGCGACCACAAATGCGCAAGAAGATAAAAAAGCGGCGGATGGAAATCACCTGCTCGGTTAAACCAGATATGAAATACTGAAGCTGAAGACATAACTGCCTGGGATGCTTCATCCAACCAGAAACTTTGGCCGAGATTAATCAGGCGAAGCAGAAAGCCAAAAATAGTAACGAAAATCAGACTGCGTGGTATTTTTGCCAAAGTTTTACCCATACTGAAAAATGGTAGATGGACATGAGGAAACTAAGATAGAGACCGTGCCATCCATCCAAAAAACCAGCGTGCCAAACATATCTACGAAATAATTCGTAAATGGGTTGAAAAAGGGAGAGGGCAAGATTGAACTTTTGACCTCTGGCAAATTTTTGACTAGCTTCAAGTGTGGAATACTCGTCCTGACGGGAGAGAAAATCTTCTACAGTCGTGTAGTTTAAGTGAAATATTGGTGAACCCAATATGGCTACGGTACCACTGGTTTCAATCTGTTCATGTACCTGTCCTTTCCAAGATGATTCAGATTTTCTAAAAAGTCTAACCGGTCCGTTTGGATCCCAGTTGGTATGGTTTATTATTTTGCCAAATATGAAGTTCTTTCTGGGTATGGAATAGGCGGTGATGCCTGCAGGTGGAGTTAGTGCGGAGATTTCTGACTGCAGATCAGGACTTAACCATTCGTCTGCATCTATCGATAAAACCCAGGGATTTTTGGTTTGAGCAAGTACATAATTTCTTTGACCAGAAAAGTTATCAAACTTACGGGTAAATATCTTCGCCGGAAATTTTTTGCAAATTTCAGCCGTGTTATCGGTGATGTCCTCATTTAACGTTATGACAATGTCGTCTGTTAAGGGCTTAATTGATTCAAGACATTTACCGATCGTACCTGATGAGTTCTTAGTGATAATGGCAACTGACAGTTGGGACTTAGTCATAGACGGGCGAACAGCAAATCATAACGTTTAACAATTTTATCCCAACTAAATTCAGCGGCACGGGAAATAAGTTTGTTGTCCCAACTTGCGGATGTTGCCTGAATAAGGGCGGCGGCAAATTTATCCGGGTCGGTCGGGTCGACCAATATTCCCGCGTCGCCAAGAATTTCCTGACGAATGGGGTCTGACGCGGCGACAACCGGTATATTCGAAGCCAATGCCTCAAGCATAACTATGCCGAAGGATTCCCAGGGGGAAGTGGGGAAAGCAAACACATCGGCACCGGTATAAACCGAGGGGATTTCGCTACGCGGAACAGTGAGCATTCGGAAACGGTTTTCACCTAATAATTTTTGACCCAGGGTAGCAAGTTCCGTTTTAAGACTGCCATTGCCGACTAGACACAGTGATAACTGCGTTTTGGCTACAGCATTAATGAGTAAATCCAATCTTTTAATCGGTTCAAGCGCGGAAGTCGAGAGAACTACTGGCGACGGCAACCCAAATTTCATCCCCGGAACCTGGGGAGAAAATTTCAATATATCCACACCGTTAGGAATTTGCGCGGATCTGATAAGCGGATTAAATTTCCTGGCCCAGGAACATTGGTAGTCAGTCAGACCGATAAAAACGTCCGGGAAAGTCAACAGGTTTAGTTTGTCATCAGCTCCGAGACCTGATTGGCCGACAGATACGTATTTTTTCCGATGCAATGATGCCCAAATTCGGGTAACTACGGCCTGCATTCGACCGTTAGTGGGAATAATTATGTCTGGTGCAGATTTAAACTCGGGTAATAAATAGAGTGAAGGAAGATATTCAACCGGATATGTAGTTGGAGTGCGCGATTTGCCGTTTTGGTAGACGGTGACTTCGTGGCCAAGTGATGTTAATCCTGTCGATACTTCATGCACATACGTTTCCACCCCCCGATCGACTAAGCCGCCGTAAAAATTTAAAAAGGCTACCTTCATCTTTATGGCTATTATTTTACTGCAGAAACGAACACCTGGGGACCCCAATAGCGGAAGGGGAAGAGGCCGAGTTTGCCCAGAGTCGAAAATAAGCGATGATGTAACCGAACCGGTTTAGCTTCCTGTTCCCAGAGTGATGAAGATGTTTCTATCCTCAGACCCTT
>CAYTYO010000009.1:0-28141 GCA_964441445.1 uncultured Gammaproteobacteria bacterium
AACCCATTTGCCCGCCTGGCAACTAAGCAAATTGCGCCCGCTTTGCGTAAAAATCTCACTTGAACATCTGATCAATAGTTATTGTCAGCTTCTGGAAATCGACTATCGCCAAAAAACCTCAACCGGTGTTTTGGACCTAGCCGGGAATTTACAACTTTGGCTATTGCGATTTCACCAGTCCGGTGAAAAAGGTATAATATAACTCGATATATTTCTGCCCTATGTTAGACACGAGAAACCTTTACGATTCGGTCGTGGATTTTCCTAAACAGTGTGCTCAGGTCATTTGGGAAATGGCCCAACAGGAGATTCCCAATCAATGTTATTTAGCCTCGAATATTGTTGTCTCAGGTATGGGGGGATCCGCCCTGGGAGGTCGTGTAGTTGCCAGTTTAGAACGTCAAATCATCCGTGTTCCGATTATTGTTTCCACCGAATATCACTTGCCAAATTTTGTAAACCGTAATTCCTTAGTGGTTATTTCCAGCTATTCAGGCAATACGGAAGAAACTATTATGTCTCTGGCAGAAGCCAGGGCACGTGATGCTCAGGTTTTTGTTATTACAACCGGAGGAAAACTAGCTCAGATTGCTAATGAACAGCATCTGCCGAATTATATTTTCGATCCGAAACATAACCCTTCGTCCCAACCCCGAATGGGTCTGGGTTATACAATTCTTTCGCTTGTTTTACTATTGGCCCGATGTCAACTTATTCATCCCTTAGAAAAACTAAGTGATTTACCGGAATTTCTCACCGCCAAACAAACTGACGAATCTCGCTTTCGCGAATTAGCCGCAAAACTAACCGGTAAAATTCCTGTTTTTGTTACCAGTGAACACCTGAAAGGCGCTGCTCATTGCATTAAAAATCAAATTAATGAAAATTCCAAGAATTTTAGTGCTTTGTTTGATTTGCCCGAGCTAAACCATCATCTTCTTGAAGGCTTGTCTTTTCCCGAATCAAATAAGCAAAATTTACATTTTGTATTTTTCAATTCCAAACATCTCCACCCCGAAGTAACTAAACGCTATCCCTTAACCCAAGCTGTACTCGAAAAACAACACATTCCGTTCACCGAGATTATGTTGAGCGGTCCTAATCGTCTTTTTGAAGTCATGGAGCTGATCCAGCTAGGCGGCTACGTTTCTTTCTACTTGTCTCAGGAGAACGGAATCGATCCTGGACCAATCCCCTGGGTAGATTTTTTCAAGGATTCCCTCTAAACTAAATAAGACCTGCCTATGAAATACGTTAAATGGTTTGCTGAGTTAGGAAAAGAAGATGTCGGTATTGCCGGAGGCAAAGGCGCTAATCTAGGCGAGCTGACCACAGCCGGAATTCCTGTTCCGCCCGGATTTGTTGTCTTAGCCTCCGCCTACTACGAATATCTGGACTTCAATAAACTTCGACCGCATATCCATCAAATTCTTTCCGCCACTGATATCCTAGACCCGGCTCAGTTAAATCAGGCTTCACAGAAAATTCAGCGCCTGATGGACCAAGCAGAAATCCCCGACGAGGTAGCCAGAGAAATTTTTTCTGCATATCACGAATTAAAAAAACGCTCCGGCCTGGAATCGGATCCGGCTGTTGCTGTTAGATCCTCTGCCACTGCTGAGGATCTCCCCGAAGCCTCATTTGCCGGTCAGCAGGAATCCTATCTAAACATAATTGGTGATGCCAATGTGATATTGAAGGTCAAAGAGTGTTGGATGTCGTTATTCGGTGCGCGGAGTATCTTTTATCGGGAACAACAGAAGTTTGATCATTTTAAAGTCGGGATTGCCGTCCCGGTTCAAAAAATGATCCAGTCAGAGGTTTCAGGCGTTATGTTTACTGTTGATCCCATTTCAAAAGATAAAGATATTTTGGTAATTGAAGGTGCATACGGATTAGGTGATTACATAGTTCAGGGGGTAGTAACCCCTGATCATTTCGAAATTTCTAAACAACATAAAAAAATACTTTCCCGGCAGATTAATCGTCAGGAGGTTATGGAAATCCGTAAATCTGAAGGCGTCAAGGAAATAAAAGTACCGGAAAAAAATCAGGAAAAACAGAAACTTTCAGACGCAAAGATTCTAGAATTGGCCGAATTAGGGAAAAAAATCCACCATCACTACTTCTTCCCTCAGGACATAGAATGGGCATATTCAGATAAAACCCTGTATATAACTCAGGCTAGGCCCATTACCACCTTAGCAGCGGCTGATAGCGACAGCTCAGCATCTCAAAAGGCGGCTGTCGCCTCCACCTCGAAACTCGAAAAAATCTTATCCGGGGCTCCGGCTTCACCCGGATTAGTCGTGGGTCCGGTGCGGATTGTTGCTGACATTAAGCATCTGGATAAGGTTAAAACCGGCGACATCATGGTCACAGACATGACCACTCCCGATTTCGTTCCAGCTATGAAACGGGCAGCCGGAATTATTACTAACCGTGGCGGTCTTACTTCACACGCTGCCATCGTTTCTCGGGAACTTGGCGTCACTTGTGTAGTTGGCACAACCACAGCCACTAAAGTCCTTAAAGATGGCATGACCGTTACTATAAACGGTAGTACCGGTGAAATTTTTAAAGGTGGTGTCATCTCCAAGCAAAAAAAAGTTTCCGCTCCTGAAAAACCCATTGAAGACAAACACTACAAAACAGCCACAAAGTTGTATGTTAATTTAGCCGAGAAAGAATTGGCGCCAGAGGTAGCTAAACGCTATGTAGACGGAGTGGGACTACTGAGAGCCGAGTTCATGATCGCGGGTATTGGAACTCATCCTAAAAAATTGATTGAAGACGGACGCGAAAGCGAATTTATCGACAAGTTAGCCGCCGACATAGCTATCTTTTGCAAATCCTTCAGCCCCAGACCAGTTGTGTATCGCGCTACCGATTTCAAGACCAATGAATACCGGGCGCTCAAAGGCGGCGAAAAATATGAACCTGAAGAAAGCAATCCCATGCTCGGTTTCAGAGGTGCCTACCGCTACATCAAAAACCCCGAAGTTTTCAACCTTGAACTAGAGGCGATAAAAAAAGTCCGTAACAAAATGGGCCACAAAAATCTTAATCTGATGATTCCATTTGTCTCCACAGTAGACGAATTGGTGGAAGTAAAAAAGTTGGTTGCAGCTTCAGGGCTATATCGGTCGTCTCAGTTCAAACTTTGGATGATGGTGGAAATTCCGGCTAACGTTATTCTCCTCGAGGATTTTATAGATGTCGGCATTGATGGTGTTTCCATCGGCAGTAATGATTTAACTATGTTAATTTTGGGTATTGATCGTGATAACAGTGAAGTCGCTCCGCAATTTAATGAACGCAACCCCGCCGTAATGTGGGCATTGGAACGGACTATTCGTACGTGTGCTAAAAAGGGTATTACCTGCGGAATATGTGGCCAGGCTCCGAGCGAATATCCTGAATTGGTAGAAAAGTTAGTCGACTGGGGAATAACCAGTATTTCCGTCAATCCTGATGCCATTGCCAGGACCAGAGAAATCATCTACCATTGTGAAGAAAAGTTAATATCCAAAAAAAACTGACAACATGTCTGCCCTTACCCGTCTTTTTGCCCGCGAAATCCTTGACTCCCGCTCTAACCCGACTATAGAAGTCATTGCCGTGTTGGATGACGGAAATTTCGGTCTGGCTTCTGTTCCATCCGGTAGCTCCACCGGTACTGGAGAAGCCGTCGAACTTCGGGACAACGACTCAAATCGCTATTTCGGCAAAGGCGTTCAAAAAGCTGTATCCAACGTCAATTCTGAAATTTTTGCCGCTCTGACAGGAAAACCTTTTGACAATCCGGAAACTGTAGACGAAATGATGATCGCTCTTGATGGCACGCCCAATAAAGCCAGACTAGGAGCAAATGCAATTTTAGGCGTTTCCATGGCGGTCACCAAAGCTCTGGCCGTGCATAATAAGATGCCACTTTATCGCTACATAGCTACACTAAGCGGCAATACTTCTGCCCTGTTTATTCCCACCCCTGTTTTCAACATGATTAACGGGGGAAAACACGGTGCTGGAAATTTGGATTTTCAGGAGTTTCACATCATTCCGGCCAGAAACGGCACCTATGCCTCCATGCTTCAAACGGGCGTGGAAATCTATCAGACTATTAAAAATATTCTCGCCCGTCGTGGAGCTATCCACAGCGTTGGTGATGAAGGTGGCTTTGCCCCCAATCTCTTTACCAACCTTGATGCCTTAGAAATTTTGGTAGAGTCAATTACCGAATGCCACAAAAAACCGAATGTGGATGTGGAACTGGGTTTAGATGTCGCTGCAGATAGTTTCTTCAAAGACGGCAAATACACTATTAAAGATCGTAGTAGCCCAATGGAAACTGCTGAATTTATTGACTACTTGCGTGATTTAAATAACCAATACCACCTTCGCCTTCTCGAAGATCCCTTGAATGAAAACGATTGGCAGGGTTGGGCCAGAATTACGGCCGACCTTGGACCAAATACCACCCTAGTTGGAGACGATCTGTTAGTTACCAATAAGGACCGTGTCACCAGGGCAACAACAGAACATTCCTGCAACGGCATCATTATTAAGCCCAATCAGATAGGTACAATTCATGAAGCCATTGAAGTCGTAAAGCAAGCGCGGAATGCCGGTTGGAAAATTAATGTTTCGCACCGCTCCGGAGAAACTAACGATACATTTATTGCTGACTTTGCCGTTGGTGTAGGCGCTGACTTCGCGAAATTCGGAGCTCCTGCAAGAGGTGAACGTGTCGTCAAATATAATCGGTTCCTTGCCATTGAAGCCGAGATTTCCCAATAATAGAGATTTATGATTGCCCCACCTCCGAAACCGGTAGTTTTGGCCATCCTTGATGGTTGGGGGATTGCGCCAGAAGGCCCCGGCAATGCCATCTCCCTAGCCAAGACTCCCAATATAGACAAACTCTGGCAGTCATATGTCCACACCCAACTCATTGCACATGGTGAGAGTGTTGGCTTGCCCAAACGCGAGCCGGGAAATACTGAAACCGGCCACTTGAACATCGGCGCCGGCAGCATTGTCTACCAGGATTTACCTCGCATAAATATGTCGATTGCTGATGGCAGTTTCTTTCAAAATCAAAGCCTTATCCAAAGCATTTTACATGTCAAAAAACACCAGTCCAAGCTGCACCTCATGGGGTTAGTCGGAGGGGGAGGAGTTCATTCAGATCTCTCACATTTTTTTGCTCTACTTAAATTTTGTCATGAACAACAACTTACCGAAGTGTATTTGCATTTATTTACCGACGGCCGCGACTCGCCCCCAACCGCATCCATGATCTACATTAAGCAGCTTCAATCCATCATTGCTCGTGAAGGTATAGGAACCATAGCCTCAGTTATGGGTCGCTACTTTGCCATGGATCGTGATTTTCGCTGGGACCGAACCCAAAAGGCGTATTTTTGTTTAACCGAAGGTGTTGGTAAAACCGCCCCCAACGTCGAGACTGCCGTTGCCCAATCATATTCTTCCGGGAAAACGGATGAATTCATCGAACCGACCATCATCTTGGATTCAACCGGTTTACCCCTCCCCAGAATTAAAAGTGGAGACGCTGCCATCTTTGTCAACTTCCGCATTGATCGGCCCCGCCAGCTCACCAAAGCCTTTGTCCTGCCTGATTTCGAAAATACTGCCAACATTATCGGCTTTGATCCATATGCTATTAAATACGTAAAAAAACACGATGTGGGAACTGCTGTCACCAGACAGCACCCCTTCCCCCGTCCTCATCCTCTATCCGACCTTTTCTTTGTCACCATGACCGAATACGAAGACAACCTGCCTGTTCATGTCGCTTACCCGCCCCAGGGGGTTGATAATCCGTTAGGGAAAATAATTTCCGATCACGGTCTTAAACAGCTGCGTTTGTCCGAATCTGAAAAAGAGCGTTTTGTAACTTATTATTTCAACGGCTTAAAAAATGATCCTTTCCCGGGGGAAGATCGGCTGATAATTCCGTCTCCGCGAGTTCCTACGTATGACCAAAAGCCGGAAATGTCAGCGTTAGAGACAACCGAAAAATTAATTGCCAATATTAAGTCCGGGAAATATGACTTTATAGTCATAAATTATGCAAATCCCGACATGGTTGCCCACACCGGGAATATAACTGCCGCGATCAAAGCCATTGAAACTACAGACACCTGTATTGGTAAAGTGGCACAAACTTTATTGGAAGTTGGGGGGGCATTGCTTATCACTGCCGACCATGGCAATGCCGAAGAAATGCTGAATGCTGCTACCGGCGAAATTGACACTGAACATAATGCCAACCCTGTACCCTTAATCATTGTTTCCAAAGATTTCGCCAGCTCCAAGCAAATTACCCAGGGTATCCTTGCCGATATCGGTCCGACAATTCTCGCGATAATGCACGTGCCGCTTCCCTTAAGCATCAGCGGGAGAAACCTGATTTTGAGCCTCGAGTCTGATCATTAGAACTACTTCTCCTTTTACCTCTCCTTCCGTCAGCTTTGCAAGTTCTGATCCGCGTAAAAACTCCTCATGTATTTTCGTCAGCTCCTTAGCAACAACTGCCTCCGCCAATGGATATTTAGCTTTCATCAACTCTATTGTTTTCCCAATTCTCTCTGGCGACTCATAAAACACGTGTGTTACCCCTATTTCCAAATCCGGAATTTTTTTACCCGGGAAAAATCCCCAGAAGGTAAACTTATCAGTTGGCAATCCGGCACCTGATAACGCGGCGGCCGCTGCAAACGGCCCTGGAATTGGCACAACTTTTACACCGGCCTCTATCGCCCGACGCACTACTTTATAACCTGGATCTGAAAGTAGGGGAGTACCGGCATCAGAAACTAATGCCACATTATTTTCCCGAAGCTCCCGCACAATGTTCTCAACCTGGTTCGTCTCGTTCCAATCCCGAACTGATATATACCGTCTATTCGACTTTCCGTATTTATCTTCTAATTGTTTGATCAATATCCCAGTTCTCCGCGTATCTTCACAGGCTATAACCCCAACCGCCAGTAATATTCTGATCGCCCGAAGAGTGATATCTTCGAGATTACCGATGGGTGTTCCAACCACATACAAAGTTTTCATCTACCTATATTTTACTCCTCCGACCTAAGTTGCAAATCTGGGCTAAACACGATAATCTCTATGTTACGGTGGAAATTATTAAATATCTGTTTGATTTTATTCTTCATATTGATGTTCACCTGGGTGAGCTCATTGCCGATTACGGCGTTCTGGTCTATGGCATCTTGTTTGCTATAGTTTTCTTGGAGACAGGCCTTGTGGTCACTCCTTTTCTTCCCGGGGACAGTCTGCTCTTTGCCGCCGGAGCCTTTGCGGCTATCGGCTCGCTAAACCCGTTTATTATCTTTGGCTTGATTACCCTGGCAGCCATTCTTGGAGACACCGCCAATTACTGGATAGGCCATTTCTTCGGCGAACGCATATTGGCCAACCCTAAAATTCCCATTAACCAGGAACATATTGAAAAAACCAACAAATTTTTCGAAAAACACGGTGGTAAAACCATTATTTTGGCCAGGTTTATGCCATTCATTAGGACATTTGCTCCCTTTGTTGCTGGTATTGGCCGTATGAACTACGGAAAATTCATCTCATATAATGTTATTGGCGGTGCGCTTTGGGTAGGGTTATTTACTTTCGTTGGCTACTTTTTTGGTAACTTTCCGGCTGTCAAACATAATTTTTCCCTTGTAATAATGGCAATTATTGCCATTTCAATCCTCCCGGCCATTGTTCACCTTCTGCAGTCCAAATCGAAAAAATCTTCTTAAGAAAAACCGAATTTCCGAATTACTCCAACGCACTTGCCCTGTATCTTTACTTTATCTCCGGTAACAAATATCGGGGACATGGTGGAGTTTGCCGGTTCTAATCGTACCCGTGTAGCTTCCTTAAAAAAGCGTTTCAGTGTAGCAAAACCATTGTCCAGCAACGCAACAACCACATCACCGTTTATAGCCTGTTCAGTTTGTTCAATCACTACATAATCCCTATCATAAATACCGGCTTCAATCATTGAATCTCCCTTAACCTGTAGAACAAAACACCTTCTTTTTGAATTCACCATAGATGGCGGAACTCCGAACGTGGCATTTGGATCCGTATATGGCTCAATGGGTTGACCTGCAGCAATAAATCCTAAGACGGGCAATTCGACAGCTACATCACCCGAAGAAGTTCTGTCCGCCGCACTTTTATCCAATATTTCAATTCCTCTGACCGCGCCTTCGTATTTTTTAATTACTCCTTTTTTCTCCATCGTTTGCAAATGCTCATGCACCGTAGCTAAAGATCTCACCCCTAATGCTTTAGCAATTTCTTGAAGTGTGGGCGAATATCCGTTAGTTTGGATATACTGAGCCATGAAGTCTAGTATTTGTCTTTGCCTGTTGTATAAGATTACTGGCATGGATATAATCTAACCCGAATAATACCCAAATGTCAATACCCAAGTTCAAAATAAAGTCCGCATATCAGCCCACCGGCGATCAGCCCCAGGCGATTTCCAAAATTGTCGAAAACCTGAAAAACCAGGCACAGCATCAGGTCTTATTGGGGGTCACCGGTTCAGGCAAAACCTTTACCATGGCTAATGTCATAGAACAGATTCAAAAACCCACCTTGATTATTTCTCACAATAAAACTTTAGCCGCCCAGTTATATCAGGAATTTCGCGATTATTTCCCCGACAATGCTGTATCTTACTTTGTCTCCTATTACGACTACTACCAACCGGAAGCCTACATTCCCTCGACCGACACCTATATTGAAAAGGAAACTGCCATAAATGATGAGATAGACAAGCTTCGTTTAGCCACCACCATGAATCTGCTTACCCGCAAGGACACAATTGTGGTTGCTTCCGTTTCATGCATTTATAATTTAGGTTCTCCTGTTGAATACGGAAAAACCATTCTAGAGCTGGCTGAAGGGCTAAAGGTTGGCCGGGATCAGATAATCATGCGGTTGAATGATCTCCAGTATATTCGCTCAGACTACGATTTTCACCGCGGCACGTATCGCATCAGGGGAGACATCATCGATATCTATCCGGCCTACGAAGACACTTCTATCCGTGTTCACTATCAATTGGATCACATTACCAAATTGGAAAAAATAAACTCCATTTCCGGAGAAGTTATTCCTCCTCCAAATCCCGATGAAAAACGTTACTCTAAAAACCCGGGTTCATACCGCAGTCTGGTCATCTATCCCGCCAAACATTACATTGCCGACCGTGCAACATACAAAGATGCATTTACCCAAATAAGAGCCGACCTGGAAGCTCAGGTGGCCCTACTTAAGTCACAAAATAAACCTCTTGAAGCCCACAGAATTAACCAGCGTGTGAACTACGATTTGGAAATGCTTCAGGAATTAGGTTACGTCAATGGAATCGAAAATTATTCCCGCTATTTTGACCATCGCCAACCGGGAGATCCTCCCTACAGTTTATTGGACTATTTCAAAGACTATCTGTTAATCATTGACGAGTCCCATATCACTGTTCCTCAAATCAGCGGCATGTATAAAGGTGACAGATCCAGAAAACAAACTCTCATCGATTACGGATTTCGCTTACCTTCAGCCCTGGATAACCGTCCGCTACGCTTTGAAGAATTTACAAGTCGGATGGGCCAGACAATTTATACTTCAGCTACGCCCAATGAATGGGAATTATCTCTTTCTGCCGGTCGGGTAATTGAGCAGTTGATTAGACCGACAGGGTTGGTTGACCCGGAAATCTCCGTTCGGCCGACAGCCAACCAGGTGCAGGATCTGATTACGGAAATAGACAAACGTGTATCAGTTGGTCAACGGGTTCTCGTCACCACCCTTACCAAAAGAATGGCCGAAGATTTGACCAGTTTCTTGGCCGAAAAAAAGATAAAAGTCCAATATCTGCACGCCGACATTGACACTTTAGAACGGTTAGACATTCTTGCCGACCTCCGCAGCGGAACATACGACGTAGTCGTAGGAATCAATTTGCTTCGCGAAGGTTTGGATTTGCCCGAAGTTTCCCTGGTTGCCATTCTTGATGCTGATAAGGAAGGCTTTCTGCGTTCCCGCACCAGCCTAATCCAGTCTATGGGTAGGGCAGCTCGCCACATTGATGGTTTCGTCATCATGTATGCAGATAGAATTACTGACTCAATGCGGGCTGCAATAGATGAAGTCTCCCGTCGCCGTCAGGTCCAGATCAACTACAATAAAAAACACGGCATCAAACCTGTATCAATTTCTAAGCCGTTACGGGACAGGGTAGTCGAGAAAGTAGCGGAAGAAGAAACATCCCCCATCAAACTTGACCCGAAACATATCCTGAAAGGTAAGAGTGATGATGTCGCCGATGTGGATATGACTAAAGTTGTTCAACTCACTCCCAACGATCTAACCAAACTCATCCGCCTCATGACCCGTCAAATGAATATTGCCGCCAAAGATCTGGACTTTGAACTGGCAGCTACTATTCGCGACCGCATAATGGACATTCGTAGTCTCTAACTCGCTATCGACTTAAGGAAGTAAAAACTGATATTGCATCCGCAAACATGGCTTCACCTGTTTTTCCCCATCCTACTATTCTATTAATGTCCTCCTGAGCTACAAATTTTCTCGGATAAATCCTGCCTCCGTCCGGGTCGGGTGTTTGCTCCCTCAATTCGGAAACTATCCCCGCATACCGTAGCTGATAATATTTTCGTTTGCCAGGATCCGGGTTATTAGGGTCCTCCACTAATTGGGCTCCAACTGGCAGTAATTTTTTTAAAACCACATCCGCTTCCTCCATAAGTTCACGTGCCAGCGTTTGTTCGGGCGTTTCCCCATCTTCAGGCGCGCCTCCGGGAATCTTCCACCTCCCATCACCTTTTTCATCAATTACTAAAATTTCGCCTGATTTATTGAAACATACTCCGTAAACTTGATTTATAGGTCGGTATTTATTCATCAACCTCTCATTAAAACACGTAATCCAGGTCAATTTAGCCATTCCGTGCGGATAACTTAATACCGTTACTGGGTTTCTTGCCATATATTCATTGTAGCTTGTTCCGACGTTGGAGGATACTTGAATAAAACCCGAAACTCTTGGTACAATGTGTGGTCTATGGCAGATATTATTTCCATCCGTGGCGCCCGCGAACATAATCTTAAAAACGTTGATTTGGATCTTCCCAAAAACAAGTTAATTGTCTTTACCGGATTATCCGGCTCAGGCAAGTCATCGCTTGCTTTTGACACCATTTATGCCGAAGGTCAACGCAGGTACGTCGAGTCCTTAAGCTCATACGCCAGGCAGTTTTTGGGAATTATGGACAAACCTGATGTCGACCAAATCAGTGGGCTGTCTCCTGCCATATCCATTGATCAAAAATCTGCTTCGCACAATCCCAGATCTACAGTCGGCACTGTCACTGAAATATATGACTACCTCCGGCTGTTATATGCCCGCATCGGTCACCCGCATTGTCCGATTTGTGGTCGCGAGATAGCCCGATTATCTGTTCAGCAGATTGTAGATCAGATAGTCACCAAATGTGAAACTGAACTTAAGTCAAAAAAAACCTATCGCTTTTTACTGCTGGCTCCGGCTATCCGCGATCGTAAAGGCGAATTTACCGACCTTTTCGGCTCGCTTCGCCAAAAGGGTTACACGCAGGTAAGGGTAGATGGTCGGATAATCGGTCTGGATGAAGACATCGCCCTGCTGAAAAACAACAAACACACCATAGATGTTGTCATCGACCGTCTGGTTTTAGACCCGAAATTTCTCAAAGATCAAATTGCTGCTTTTCGCACCCGGCTTTTTGATGGAGTTGAGGCCGCAGTAAAATTATCCGAAGGTTTATGTATTCTTTCCGTGATTAATGACAAATCCTTCGATCTTCCCGCCAAACCCAAAGACCTGGAAGATTTTCTTTTTTCCGAGCGTTTTGCCTGTCCCGTAGATAATGTTTCGCTTCCGGAAATCGAACCCCGCATGTTTTCCTTCAATTCTCCCCATGGTGCCTGTCCAACCTGTGTTGGCTTAGGTTCGCTTCTTAAAATCGATGAAGTCAGAATCCTTAACCCAAACCTGACTATTTCGGAAGGCGGAATTCTTCCTTACGCTAACTCTTTTACTTACGATTCCTGGTTTGCTCAAAAAATTTCCCACCATCTTCCCATCCGTATTCCTCTCAGTGACTATTCCGCCCGCCAAAAAAAGGAACTTCTGTATGGTGTAGATGATTTTGAAGGTATTATTCCTAACCTTGAACGTCGCTATCGACAGACAGAGTCCGACTACGTCAGGAACGAAATTGAAAAATACATGCGCCGCGAAACCTGTCCGGACTGCAACGGGCTGCGTCTAAAACCTGAAGCTCTAAACGTAACCATTACCGGTCAATCGATTATTGCTCTGGCTCAAAAATCAATAACGGATATCTCTTCTTATCTGGATAAGTTAAGTAAAGCAGGAGATTTAAACGCTCGGGAGAAAACTATTTCCACCCCCATACTTAAAGAAATATCCAACCGTCTGGCATTTCTTGTGTCTGTCGGTTTGGATTATCTGACCTTAGACCGTACGGCAAACACACTGGCAGGTGGCGAAGCCCAACGTATCCGATTGGCCAGTCAAATTGGCAGCGGATTATCGGGAGTTCTATACGTCCTGGATGAGCCGTCAATCGGTCTGCACCAACGCGACAACTCCCGTCTAATCGAAACCCTAAAGCGCTTACGCGACCTGGGCAACACTGTAGTTGTGGTTGAACACGATCGCGAAATGATGCAAAACTCCGATTGGCTGGTAGATTTTGGTCCGGGAGCAGGCGAGCATGGCGGACGAGTAGTCTCAGCCGGTACTTACGATCAGGTCTGTGCTGATCCTAACTCTCTTACCGGAAAATATCTTTCCGGTAAAAAAATTATCGAAATCGATATTCCCTCAAAAACTCCATCTCGCTTGGAATCTAAATTTCTGACTGTAAATAAGGCTTCGGAACACAATCTGAAAAATATAGATGTTTCGTTTCCTTTGGGCAAGCTGGTTGTTATTGCCGGGGTATCCGGATCCGGTAAATCTACTCTCCTGATTGATATTTTATATCAGGCCTTAGCCGGGCACTTAAATCCCGATCACAAGGAAAAACCGGGTTCGTTCGAAAAACTTACCGGTTTGGAAGAAATCAACCGGGTCATCCTGGTTGACCAGTCTCCCATCGGCAGAACCCCGAGATCAAACCCCGCCACTTATACTGGTCTTTTCACCTATATTCGCGATATCTTTGCCATGACGCCGGAATCAAAGGTCCGGGGATATCTGCCGGGCCGTTTTTCCTTCAATGTTAAGGGCGGTCGCTGTGAAAACTGTCAGGGCGAAGGCCAGATCAAAATCGAGATGCAATTTCTTTCTGATGTATATGTTAAATGTGAAGTTTGTGGCGGAACCAGATACAACTCAGAAACTTTAGAAGTTCATTACAAAGGAAAAAATATCGCTGAAGTGCTTAATCAGACCGTCGAAGAAGCCTTGGATTTTTTCAAAACTATTCCTCCGGCTCTGGATAAACTTCAGACACTTAAAGATGTCGGCTTGGATTACATCCGTTTAGGCCAACCTGCTCCGTCACTTTCCGGTGGCGAAGCCCAACGGGTTAAGTTGGCAACCGAATTATCCAAACGCGCAACAGGTAAAACTCTGTATATTTTGGACGAACCGACTACAGGTTTGCATTTTGCCGATCTGGAAAAACTCTTAAATGTATTACGCCGCCTGGTTAACACCGGAAATTCGGTCATCGTCATTGAACACAACCTTGACGTCATTAAAAATGCTGATTGGATAATTGAGCTCGGACCGGAAGGCGGGGACAAGGGCGGATATTTAGTGGCTGCAGGTACACCATCCGATTTAGCCAAACTTCCTGCTTCTCCTACCGGAAAATTCCTCTAATATATAAATAATGCCGCTATTTGTCTTCCTAATTGTTTCCCTCTTTACCGCCGTCACCACGCACGCAGCGGACGACCGTTTTCATGTCGCTCTCACCTCTCACTACACTTACACTGCCACCGGTTCCTCCGAAGTTCGGCAGGATTTCTCGGTTACCAACCTTACCTCTAAATACCTTACTTCCGGCTATGAAATCTTCTATCCCGGAAATATTCCCCCGGGATTCACTGGCTTCGATGCCAAAGGTAAACTGACTTTTCAAACCGAAAAGAAAACCGGTGGTACTTCAATTAGGATAATTTTTAATTCCGTTGCCGCCGGTAAAGATGAATCTCTAAATTTTACCCTGGTTTTTACCGGCCCACCGGCGATAAGACACGATAACGTTTGGGAAATATCCCTCCCTAAGCTGGCCTCTCCGGAAGATATCTCCGACTACACCCTGAAATTGTCAGTACCGCTATCATTTGGTCTTTTGGCCTACTCGACTTTACCGCCAGTCCCGGCATCCGAAGACTACGCAGAAAAACTTGCTCACTATAGCTTTTCGGACATCCGGGCGGCAACCGAGGGTATAACTGCCGCATTCGGTGATTTTCAAACTTGGGGATTTATTCTCGACTATGAACTCCCCCCATCAGATAAATCCGGTCAAATGAAAATACTTTTACCTTCGGATACAGTTGGTCAAAAAATTTCCCTCTCCAAAATAGATCCCAAACCCGACAACATTATTGCCGACGATGTCGGGAACTGGACAGCATCGTTCAGTCGAAAGTCAACGGGCCCTGTCAAGATTCAGGTTACCGGTCAGATCCGTCTATTCGCACCCAAATCAACCGAATCTTCTTTTCCTGCCGCCTCGATTATCGCCTTCTCGCCTCCGGGTATAGACCCAAACCCGAATTATGTCCGTCCTTATCAAACGAAAATAATTTACGACGTCTATGCAGCTTCATTTCCAAAAATTTCTCTTCGCTGGCAGACACCTCTACAATTAGTTCCCTGGCTTCCGGTTACTACCTACCTGGAAATAACAAACAGCGGGAACGTAGCTGCTTACTCACTCCCTGTAACAGTTCAGTCTCAGGGCCTGCAGATAAGTCCTCAGTCAACCACCATCGATATTATTCCTCCGTTATCGTCATACCGCCTGCCAGTCACCACGCGGCTCTGGCCAAGAAACATCCTGGCGCCCAAAATAGTCGGTTTTCAGACCAATAATCAGTCGATCACCTATAATATACCTACCCAAAAACTATTTTTGACGTATGGAATTATTACCATCATCTCCACATTCACTCTCCTGGCAGCGGCAGCATTTGCCCACCGGGCCGGGAGTGTACATATACAAAAACACCGCAGGTCAGGTAATTTACGTCGGCAAAGCGAAAAATCTTAAAAATCGGATTTCGTCCTACTTTCAGCCTCCGATCAGGCTTGGCCCTAAAACAGCACTTCTGGTTCAAAATATTTTCAGCATTGATACCATTTCCGTTACGTCCGAAACAGAGGCGTTGCTCCTCGAAAGCCGGTTGATTAAAAAATTTCTGCCCCAATTTAACATTATTTCAAAAGATGATAAATCTCCCTTTTATATCCATATCACCTCAGAAACATTCCCCAAACCGGTACTCAACCACGAACCCAAAAAAAGCCTGGCCGGACCGTTCTTAAACAGTCTCATTCCCCGCCGGATACTCAAACAGTTTCGTCGTATCGCTCCGTATTGCATTGCTCAAAGACCCGTCAAACGACCCTGTTTCTATTCTCATCTTGGCCTTTGCTCTCCCTGCCCGGGGTCAGGCACCGACGACCAGATTAAAACTCTTTACAAAAAAAACATTTCTAGGCTGAAGCGTCTATTACAGGGAAATTTCAAAACTGTCTCTGCTAGTCTTACTTCCGAAATGCGTTCCGCGTCTAAGCTCCAAAATTTCGAAACAGCCGGACAGCTTCGCGACCAGCTTCAGGCGTTAGAACATCTGTTAAATCAACCGATCATGCCTGATGAGTACTTGCTTAATCCAAACCTGCTGCAGGATATTCAAAATGAATCCGTCCTGTCGTTGCGTCAAATTCTCTCCGAAAATGGCATAAATTTACCCAAAGTCGAACGTATTGAAATGTATGATAACGCCCATCTGTCTGGTACGGCAGCTGCCGCGGCTATGGTCGTCAGCATAAACGGCCAAATTGATCATCGTCTTTATCGGCATTTTCGTGTTAAAAGCGTAAAAACCGGAGACGATTTTGCCATGATGAAGGAAATTCTCACCCGCAGGTTTAAACGAACAGATTGGCCGTCACCGGATTTAGTTGTTTTAGATGGTGGTAAACCTCAGCTCTCTGCTACAGCTAATCTGCCGTTTCCGACCATTGCCCTGGCCAAACACAAAGAAACCATAGTTATCCCTCGTACTTCCGGAAAATACTTGGAAGTAAACTTACCGGAAAATCATCCTGCACTCCGTTTATTAATTGCTATGCGCGATGAAGCACACCGATTTAGCCGGAGACTGCACCACAAAATGCGTCGCCTTTGACTGTGAAACTCAAAACAAGGTAAACTAAAACGAAAGTTATATGTTTCGCATTTTTCTTCGTTCCATATCCATAAACGCCGCCAGCATATATATTGTTATCCAAATTTTGTCCGGAGTAATCTTTTACGTCGGCGGTCCCAAAACTATTTTTACTGCCGCAATCTTGATTTCTTTGGCTAATCTTTTTGTTCGCCCCCTGGTCAATCTACTATTGCTTCCTGTGCATTTGATCAGTCTGGGGCTGTCTCGTTGGGTCGCAAATTTAGTTGTTCTCTATTTAGTCACTCTGATTGAAAAAAATCTGATTATTCATCCCTTTACTTCTCCTCGACTTGATCTGAATTATCTTATTGTTCCACCCATAACTTTTTCTTCCTTTGGCGCGTTTATAGTCGTAACTCTAACTCTTACTGTAGTATTTCATTTTATCTACTGGCTGTTTCAGGACTGATGCGGCCTGTGCTGATATAATACTAATTCGTATGAATACCGGTTTACTCATCATTCAGATAATTGTCGCTATTGCCATGTCGGTGTTAATTCTCATTCAGGCCAAAGGGACCGGGCTCGGCCGTGCTTTTGGCCAAGGCACCTATCATTCCAAGAGGGGAGTTGAGTTTGTCATTTTTCGCTTCACGATTGTTCTGGCAGTCTTGTTTGTAGTCGTTTCGATCGCAAATCAGCTATTGTAAACAAAGGTAAATCCTGGGTTACATGTACAAAAAAATTAGATTTTACTTTCGCCTCTTGTCTGCACTTGTTTCTAAATACTATCCTTTTCTATTGGTAGGAGCGATTTTATCCCTAACCGCAGTGTTCCTCGCGCCACAGATAATTAAAAAGGTTCCTACATTGCGCTTTACTAAAAAAATTGCCTTGATTGGTCGATACACGTTAACCGATTTGCCTTCACCCATTACCGAAAAGATTAGCTTGGGACTAACCTCCGTTGATCCTTCGGGTATACCTGGACCGGGAGTAGCTAAATCCTGGGAGGTTTCGCCTGACGGAAAGACCATCGTTTTCGCCTTAAACGACAACTTCTATTGGCAAAATGGAAAAATGTTAATCTCCGAGGATATCAAGTATGAATTTCGGGACGCAGTGATCGAATATCCGGATCGAGATCATCTTGTTTTTCGTCTCAAGGATCCATTCGCTCCGTTACCTACCCTATTGGTAAAACCCATCATTCACTACGAGTCATCCGGGCTAATTCGCAAATCCCGCATCTTGGGACTCGGAAGCTACCAAGTCGTGGGTTATAAAACTAACGGCAGCGTTCTTGAAAGTCTTACCCTATCACCTGTTCGTACCGACACTAAATTGCCAATACTTACATACAAGTTTTACGCCACGCCTGCTTTAGCCCGTACAGCTTTCAAGTTGGGTTTGGTAGATGAGATAGCCGGTTTACCTGATTTAACCGAGTTAAAATCCTGGCCCAATACTGTCCAAATCGCCCTACCCGCGAAAGATCGCTATATCGGCTTGTTTTTTAATACCGAAAGTCCTGATTTTTCAGGTGCTGCAGGAAAAAATTTCCGCTTAGCATTATCGTATGCCATTGATAAAAGCCGTTGGCCAAACCGGGCTATTGGCCCGATAGAACCAGAAAGCTGGGCATTTAATTCCGAGGTAAAAAAATATGATCTCGACCTCGCCCGGGCAGCGGACCTGTTGAAAAAAGTCGAAAAAATTCCGGAAAAACTCGTAATTAACACTGTCCCAGCGTATTTAACGGTGGCTGAAGCTATTAAATCTGATTTTGATAAACTCAAATTAAACTCGGAAATAGTTGTGGTCCAGGATATTCCCGCTGATTTTCAAATGTTAGTAATTGCCCAAGCCACTCCTCAGGATCCTGATCAATACAACTTTTGGCATTCTACTCAATCGACAACCAATCTCACCCGCCTGAATAATCCTCGCATAGACAAACTTCTCGAAGACGGCCGTAAGGTTTACGACAGTTCCGAACGTCAGAAAATTTATCAGGATTTTCAGAAATATCTGGTCGAAGAAGCCCCGGCGGCATTCCTTTTTTACCCTGAAAGCTACACTATTTCCAGGAAATAACCCTTCCTAACCCTCACCCAACTTCAATACATCTTGACAACCGTTTAGCAATCGTGCTATAAGACTGCTAAGTATGAAAGGAGGTGAATAAAATGGCATTTGATTTAATCCCATCCAGTCTTTGGAATTTCCCGTCTCTACGAGTTCCTGCTGGTTTTGATGAAGACGATAATGATCTTCAATTTAGTTCTCTGGGACGCAGTGGTATATCACTTTCTGAAGACGAAAAATTTGTTTACGTCACGGCAGCACTACCGGGGGTAACCGAAAAAAATATTGACATGACCTTTGACAAAGGAACCCTCTGGATTAAAGGTGAACAAGAGGAGGAAGAAGAAAATAAGAATCGCAAATACTATCGAAAAGCTGTTAGCTCCTTCTCCTATCGTGTCGCCATCCCTGGAGATCTGGACTCTAAAATTGATCCTGATGCTTCATATAAAAACGGAGTAATGACGATCAAATTTACGAAATCTCCGGCTGCACAACCCAAAAAGATTATCATCAAAAAATAGGGGAGTGACGAAACCAATTACGCCTGGACAAACAAACAAGTCTGTCGTCAATATAAAAGGACGACAGACTTGTTTTATGCTATAACAATCACATGCAATTAACTCTTCCTGTAGTCACCATTGCTGCAATAGTCGATAGCATCAACCCTTGTGCAATTTCGGTTTTACTTCTAACTCTCGGGTTTTTGGTCAGCCTTAATTCATCCCGGAAAAAAATTCTCGGCATAGGGGGGCTGTATATTTTTGGCATCTTTATTACCTATGTCCTCATTGGCCTTGGGGTACTAAGCGTTCTCAGCTTTTTTGGCATTCCTAAAGTTATTTCTAAGCTTGGGGCTATCCTGCTCATTATTACGGGTCTAATTAATCTGGCCGAAGTTTATATCCCAAATTTTCCGATCAAATTAGCCATTCCAAAATTTATAAAGCCTCAGATCGCCACGCTGATGTACAAATCAACGTATATTTCGGCTTTCTTGATGGGGGTTGTTGTCGGTCTGTTCGAATTTCCCTGCACCGGCGGACCCTACCTGATGATTTTAACCCTGCTGCACGACACTTCGACTGTAAGTACCGGAGCCTTATACCTAATATATTACAATCTGGTCTTTGTTTCTCCATTGGTCATAATCCTCCTCTTGGGAGCCGCACCGGCTGTTACTGATCGCATCCAACAATGGCGTAAAGGTAACTCCAAAACCGCAGCTATTTATACTGCCTTGGCGACTTTAGTTCTTGGCGGTATAATCCTTTTCATCTGACAAAAACTATGGCAGCCATTGATAATTTCCAGGATTTTCAAAAAAAGATCGAGCAACTAAAAAAAACCGCTAATTTTGACCTGTCGCTTGAGGAAGATTTAAGCATTGCCATAATGAACCTCATTAGCCTGGAGGAACACTTCTTCTTCACTTCCCAAAAAACCGGCAACACCGATTACCTTACTCTCTTAAGTCAAACCCGCGAAATCCGCAAAAAACTCTTAGGCAAAATGATTGATCGTCACGAAGGTGAGACCTGGTGTATTTCGAAACATCTCTTGGCCGCTTCCATGCGTATTATGGAAGTAGGCACAAAACTTCAAACCGACGGAAAAACAAAAGAAGCTCAGGATATGTTCAAAATGAGTTACGATGTCTACTCACTCTTTTGGGGACTGCGCCTAAAATTAATTAACGTTAAAGGTCTCAAAGAAAAAACTGCACCAAACATGGATAAACCCTGGGAGATGTCTGACATTGTTACCAAACTTGTCGATTGCTGCAAAGAATAACGCACATGAACAAAACCGTAATTGTTTCCGTAGCCCTTTTCTGTTTATTGCTGGTAGGTGGGGGGATATTCTTGGCCTCAAGAAGTTCTCAGCCTGCAATTACTGGACTTGATGACTTTGCTAAATGCTTAAGCGAAAAAGGCGTAACCATGTATGGTGCCGCGTGGTGTTCCCATTGTCAAAATACCAAAAAAACTTTCGGTCAGTCTTTCCAATATGTAAAGTAGGTCGAATGCCCTGTTGAGACCAAACTATGTGTGGAAAAAGGCATCAACGGTTATCCCACCTGGGAATTGTCAGACGGAACTAAACTTGAAGGGGAGCAAGCTTTGCAAACATTGTCCGAAGCTGCCTCTTGCCCGTTACCCCAACCGAAATAGCTTTCCGACAGCAATTCCTGCAGCAATTGCAAAAGCGGCAAAAAACAGCATCTTAAATCCTTCTTTCGCCGGATTTACACCGGCTCTCCACCCGTTGTAGACCCCAAGAGCGAACAAACTAACTCCGGTCAACCCAATTGATACCGTCAAAGCCGAAAAAAGTGGCAGCACCATATATGGAATCAACGGAATCATGCCTGCCAACAAATAAGAAATGAACATTGTCAGTGCTCCCGGAACGGATTTAGCAAACGATATTTCCTTGTGCTTTTCCGATTCCTCAGCCGACTGATCCGACAAAAAGCTTCCCACTCCCATTGAAAGAGACTCCACGCACACCAACACAAATCCGGTTAACAAAATTGCATCCGCCTTCAAACCACCTGCGGCAATACCGGATACTAATCCCACCGTTGATACCAGGCTATCCTCAACTCCAAAAGTAAAATTCCACACCAGTTTCTTTCTTAATTCCAGCTTCGTCATGCCAATATAATAACTTTAAATAGGGGATTGGTGCAATTGGCAATATCCGCACGCCATTAACCTCCGCATTTGATAACTTAACTGTTACAAACTCCCGTAAGCATTCAACCAAATTATATAATCACTCCCGTTTACTCTCCCGTCTGCGTTGAAATCTCCCTGGCTGGCTTTTCCGGTCACATTTGTTCCGTAATATCGTAACCAGATTACATAATCACTCCCATTCACTTTACCGTCACCATTTGCATCACCAGCCCGCACATTAGGAACTGGAGTTGGTGTAGCCGTATTTATTTGCCAACCTTCCATCCTGGCCATCAATACCCAAAAGGCTTTAGCGACAAGAAGTCTCCCGGTAGTATTTAAGTGCCCGCCGTCAGTCGTATAGTCGCTAAGGAGCGCCTCGTATCCGCGGGAGTCCACATTATGTACACCGGTTTGGGAATAGCTTTCAATATCGGCAATATCAAACAAAATTTTCCCATTAGCCCTCACATAAGTCCTAACCTGATTATTAAAATAATTTTGCCACTGAATTTCAGATGGGGAAGTAGTCGTATTCAGAGGCATTGTCCACCAAATAAATTTTTTGCCTGGATACTGACTTTCCAGCTGATTCATCATATTCCTGTAATTCGTCCATTGGTTAACATCAGTCGTCCAGTCAATAAAACAAAATTTCATTCCGAAATAATCCTTTTGAGATTGTTGTGCCACGACAGCAGTAGAAAATTCATCAATCTTTGCCTGCCATCCTGGATTTCCTCTGTCCTGAAACGCAAAGTTGGTGAACTTATATAAGGAATTCTGCAGGTATAAATCATTCAATCCGTTATATATATCTGCCCCTACTGACGCCCTTCGGATTGTCACCCTTTTTGCCGCTGCTTGAGTTATAACGGTCGCAGGTATGCTTGCAAATAAAGCCGGAGAACTGTGGTCAACGATAATTGCGCTTGTAGTTTGGGCCAATACTGTCCCTGGCACCAATAAAAAAACCACCCCCATAATAAAACGCATCAGTGTATTCATAATCTATGTAATATAGTAGCTGTAGTTTCTTGTCTCTTCTGGTACAAATCTTACCTTCCAGGAGTAATTACTACTCGGTGTCATCACTTCTCGGCTGAGACTTCCGGAACGGACATAATCCTGGAAATAAAACGCCGGTACTGTTAGCTGTTTATCTGATGGAGCTGTAAATATCGCATTAATTGTTATTCCGTCCACGCCGTAAGGCGATCTGCAATTGGGAAAAACTGCGAGTGTATCACTCGCATCGTAATAGTAATACGGTAGAAATGAATCTGCAATATACTTTTTGGAAATTGTAAGACCGACCTCGAACTTAGTGAAAATTCCCACCTGTGTCGAATTTGGTGACGCTGAAGTTGCAGTTGGCGTGGCAGAATACACAAAACCGGGAGAAATCAAAAAAAACAACACCAACCCGAAAAAAGTTGTCCTAACTGTATCTGCAAATTGTTTCATCTAGAAAAATTTCCAGCATCTCCAACGCAGGTACCAAGGCATGGCGGCACAATTGATTGGAGCAGGCGTAGGATTGGGCGTAATTGTCGGTACTCGTGTAGGATTAGGCGCAAGTGTCGGAGTAATCTGTGTAGTTCCTGAAGCCAGAGCATACGTAACCACCAGTCTTGCCCCGTTTCCAGACTCCTTGTCATAAGCATCGGTAAACTTTCTTCCCCAGTTAACTCCGGTTCCCCTTAAAATCAATGACAAGCTATTTCCCTGATTCCAGTCCGAGCGACCCACAATTTCTCTTATTACCGGTGTCAAACCTTCAAATCTGTACCAACTCGCCCCATTCCATGACATATTACTTGAATGATTTACCTTAGCTGCCGTAAGCGGCCGTTGTGAAGGCCTGCTGCTGCCACTGAAGGTTTGGCTATTACCAACTGCTTCTCCAGCTGCTACGAAAGAAAGTGAAACCCATTGCCCTCTAGCAGAATAGACCTCTAAGTAAGCGTTAGAAATAGTTGCCCCTCTGGGAATACTTACGTTTCCAAACCTTAAACCTGTCCACTGATTAGATGTGGCTGACCCATTTCCAAACCACAATTCAGCCGAGTTGTAATATACACCATTATCCTCATTCACATCATCGCCCGACGCCACAACTCGGAAAGTTTCAGTTCTTGTTGTCTGTCCGCCTGGATTTTGTACCGGAGTGGGCGATAAAAATGCTGTAGGTGTGGGTTGTAATGTAGGAGTTGGCAACGGAGTAGGAGTGGGCATAGGGGTAGGTGTAGCTGTCGGTCGCGGAGTCGCAGTAGGCGTTGGTATGGGGGTTGGTGTAGCAGTCGGCAAACGAATAGGTGTAACAGTAGGCATTGGCATTCCTCCACCAGGCACTGTCGGGACCGGTCTGGGTTTCGAAGTCGGTTGTATGGTAGGTATTGCTGTAGTCCGCGGGGTAGGTGTAGCTGTTGGCCGCGGAGTTGGCGTTGCCTGTGGATTTAACTGTAACGCTAATACAGCTTGAGCAAAAAGCACATTCTCATTGTTCACGCCTCTAATTTCGCTGGTCGCAGGATCAACTGTAAAACTGGCTGTTTGGTTCACTTGGTTGGTTACTACCGTTATTGGAAAATTAAATATCTCAAATACTCCTGTAGGTGGATTAGCCCTGTCATCTGTTGATAAACCTAACACAACTGTAATCTTCCCTGTGGAATTCGCAACCTGCATACTCGTCTTCTGCACAACCGTCTTCAATGCCGTCGATGTTGTTATCTCACCGGCCAAATTTACTTTGCTCGGATCAAAGTTTATATCCAATTGGGCAAAACCCACTCCCACAGTTGCCGAATTGATCGATACGGATACTACCCGATCAGGGGGTAAAACCGCACTTGCCGGAGAAAACCTCACATCGTATGTTTCCGCTGCCTTAGTAGAATATGATGTTTTATTCTGTAAAGCTCCTGCTCCGAAAATCACTGCCGCCAAAGACAAAATCGTTGGTATCAGCACCTTCACATGCTTTGATACACCTGGTCTTCCGACTGGAGGATCAAAAGTTACCGGACTGTCAGCCATTTGATTAGGCACTTCATTTTCCATGTCTATAATAGTTGTATAGCAGATTTTTAACAAATGCAATAATGAAAGTCAGGTCGGTTTTACATGGTCAGCTATTTATATGGCAACCATCCAGAGGGGAAAGACTATGCGTTAGTCGGACTTGAATGGTTAGTGCTAACCCGAAAAATCTCTTTAAATGCATTACTTATTCTTTAAGGTCTCGTCCTAAAAATAATAATCGTACCTGTAAAAGCGGGATTGAGCCAAAACAAAAGAAGCCGATTTGTTCTAAAACGGACTCCGAAATTCCATACCACCCGCCGCCCGAACTTGAATACTTTGAACCAGCTGCGGAAATAAGCAAAATACCAGCTACAGTAAATAAAATACTGAAGCTTGGTCGCTTTTTTTGCTCTTTAAATGTCCCGTTCTTACCTAATACGCTCAATAAAATTGAGGCAAATATTATTCCTACTATCGTAGCCAGTATATATTTCGCCATATCTACAGCCAGGTTAGTTCCCAACACACCCATTTTTATAAAATTCTGTCGGAACTCCGGAATTACCAAGGAAACAAAGTAAACGCTCAACGAAAACGCCAGAGTAAATCTGGTTAATAACCCTGAGGCAAAGTCAACGGCGTATCTTTTAGAAATAACCTGGAACTGTTGCTGAAACGCTTTTCTCAAATAAAGAGTCAAAACAGACATTACAACTAATAGTAATAATGTCGGGAGTGACTTACCAAGGTCGAAAGTAAAATAAATTAATGTCAGCCCCAGCGAATACAAAATAACAAAATACACCGAGAAAAATGTCACTGCTTCACCAATCGCTCTTAATGCAAAAGAAAACATAATGATTTTATAACCTAAAACTCAATTTCTAAATTTATCTTAGCTGCGGGGCTAGGATTCGAACCTAGATAAGCAGATCCAAAGTCTGCTGTCCTACCATTAGACGATCCCGCATTAATCCGACCTACCGATTTTAACTCAGATATGTCTCTGTTTCCAAAACTTGTCCTTTGTCTTTCTTTACTTAGTAAAAAATAGGGGGGTAACAACCCTGAATCTTTTTATGTTACTTGTGGGCCCGGTGGGAGTCGAACCCACAACCGCTTCCTTAAGAGGGAATTGCTCTGCCATTGAGCTACGGACCCGCTAGCTAAAAGCATTTTAACTCAAAGAATGTGCCCTTGGGGGGAATCGAACCCTCATCTTCTCCTTAGAAGGGAGTTGCTCTATCCATTGAGCTACAAGGGCAAAATTAAACCTTCTGCATCATTTTACCGCTGACTTGCCCGAGTATCTAGTAAAACCTCACCTCGGTTGGTTTAATACCTCACCGTGTAACAGAACCGCCTTTTGCACACCAAATATGTTGTCAAACTGCTCTTGGCTGGTTATCTCTATCTTCTTAACCTTTCCCGTTCCCCCAAAACCATTAGCATCCGAAACCGTCAAAGTTTCACCATTCACTGTTTCGACCACCACCACATGACCAATATAATGACCAGACTTATCTTTACCCCCCCGGTCCCAATTAAGTATTAGATCACCGGGCTCTAGCCATAAATAAGGAACAGCCCCAGTCCAAAACTCCTGGTTTCTTCCAGTTTCCACATATTCAAACTTAGGACTCTCGGCCAACACTTTAACTTCTTCCGGTACAATACCAGACGGACCGGTTTTTTCATATCCTCCCAGATTTGTCGGACCATCCAAACTTCCGAAGTGTAATAAATTCGTGATCATTGCCCAGCCCAAACACTGCATCCCCTTACCTCCATCGGGAAAAGCTTCAGTTTGAGGATTTACAAAATTAAGTAACACCCTCTCCATTTCTGGCTTAATCTCTTCAGGAAGATCAGAAAACCATTGTGAATCCATTAGATAATCTCCCATCATCTTGTACCCACTTTCAGGAAAAGCATTTACAACCCCCGCTAAATAATCAAGATCAAAACCTCGCTCTTTATCCACTAACCATTTTTCACTATCTCCAAAATCCTGACTCGCATAGTTTGCCAATTCGATCTGTGAATCGGCTTCCGTCCTTTCCATCCCCTTTAGAGGAACTTTACTGTCGTCTACTCTAACCGTAGAAATAATTATTCTCTCATCCCAGCCTGAAAACAAACCCGATGATTCACAAGATACGAAGTCGATCCCGGATTGGCTGGTCCACTTTATTAGATCATCAAGTTGTTGTTGGGACGCCCCACTTTCACGCAAACTTGCTTCGTATATTTCCGCAATTCCCTGTACTACCATCACACCTTCAACCTTTTCCCTTGGGTATGATCTAGCTTTCTTTAACACATCCGGTGATGTCTTCAGTCTCGCCACCACACGTAATTTCACTTCTTTGCCGTTCTGATTAGTGGTTATAATATCTCCTAACTTAAGCTTCTCCAAACTCTCGCCCGGAAAGCCTATTCCGTTATGTGTAAATAATGCGGTGCGTATTGATCCTGGTTCAGGAGCCGATTCAACAATATACTTGGCAGTCTCGTTGTTCCATTTGCCTAAAGTGCTTTCCAAATCCTGGTAACTTGGCCTACCGTCGGTACCTGGAAACATCATCCGTAATTGTTCCTGTGACAACTTACCCCGCCAATCCTCAAACAATTGACGCAATGCTGGCCATGAATTGTACCTGTTAGCAAATACATATACAGGAAACGTCTTTCCGTCCGGCAAAGAATATTTAAAGTCCCGGGTCAAGTCCAAACCTTTCATCTCAAACGGAATCGTCTCGTTTTCTTTAACCGGTTTGTTTGTTTCCGGAACAACTGTCGGCACGCCCATCATTTCATTTCCTGGTTGCCGGATTGACTTATACTGGGCAGCTCGCAATTTACCTTCGGCCTTTCCTCCGTTTAAAGATGGGGGAGTAGGCGTTGAGAATTCTCCTTTAACTGAAATAGTTCCACTATCATTGAGTGCGAATATCCCTAGACAAGCCAATGTAGTCACAAATATTGTTGTCGCCCACACCCTTCTCATTGGCATTATCTCTCTCACTCTATCTACAGCCCTGTTCAATTTTTCCTGCCAGCTTAAATTTTTCCCCTCCCGAACTACATTCTGTACCGCTAAAGCAAATTGATTTTGGTTGCTTCTTAACGTCCGTTCCCAAATTTCTATTTGTAATTGTTCTTCCAAATCCTCTGTCTGTTTCAATCTTTCAGCCATGACAAAATCTGCCATCTGCTGTAAGTTATTAAACTTAAGACTTTCATTTTTTTCACTCACTGTGATCAGTCCCAATAATCCTGGTGCTAACACTTCCAAACTTTTTTGCGCCACCATCCGGCGTTCGCTAAATTCGATGTCATGAATATCAGGATCTACATATTTTTCTGCAGCCTGCAACATCCGCCTTTCCAACCTCACGATTTCGTTGGCCATCCGGGACAAAGAAACATGGCGCAACTCTGCGCCCTCTTTCCAGACCTTCTCCAATTCCGAACCACTTCCATCCAATCGTGAGATCAGTTTCTGCTTTTCCTGATGGGCCAACCGTGCCCGAAAGGATCTAACTGCAAAAGGATACATTTCTTCAGGAATCTCCTGCAAAGTTTCTTGAGCTCTCTCCCGCAATATACGTGGGTCATCTATCCCTCCATAGTCATACCAGAATTTATTCCACAATCTCCCCATCGCTTCCCGTCCATCCTGAGTTAGTTTTTGATTTTCCACCAAAACAGCGGGTCTTTCACCGCTTTGTTTAATTTCCATTCTTTGATTGTACCGTTCATACATATAATCGGCCAGTTTTCGTTTTCACTTCGGTCTAATCTCCGAAGACAAACTCATCAGT